>JAEYTJ010000087.1 GCA_023434095.1 Pseudomonadota bacterium
CATCGGCCCGGCGATCAGTTCCACCATCAGCGACAGCGCCGACCCCTTGTGCCCGCCGAAGGGCAGCAGGGCGCCGGCCAGCGCGGCGGCGGGATCGATGGTCGGGGCGCCGTCCGGGCCGACCGCCCAGCCGGGCGGCAGGGCTTCGCCGGCGCGCCGCTTAAGCTCCACCTCGCCGCGCGCGGCGGCGCTGGTTGCGAAGTCGAAAATGAAGGGCCGTCCTTCCGGTCCCGGCCAGCCGAAGGCGATCGGGTTGGTGCCCATCAGCGGGGCCGTTCCGCCGGCGGGGGCGACGCAGCACTGGCCGACGGTGAAGCACCAGGCGGCCAGCCCGGCATCGACAGCCGGCTCGATATCCGCCCACAGGGCGGAGAAATGATAGCAGTCGTGGATCGCCAGCGCGGCGATGCCATAGGTCTTCGCCGCCTCGATCAGCGCCGGCACGCCAGTCTCGATGGCGAGCGGCGCGAAGCCGCCCCGCGCGTCGACGTTCAGTATGACCGGCGTCGCCCGGGTGAGCACCGGTGGCGCCTCCCGCGCGGCCTTGCCGCTGCGGACGGAGGAGACATAGCCGAGTAGCCGGTAGAGCCCGTGCGAATGGCACTCATCCGCCTGCGCCCGGGTGATGGAGCGGGCGATCGCTTCCGCATGCGCCGTGCCGAGCCCCACGGCGCGCAGCGTGTCGTGGGTGAGGGCGTGCACCTCGTCGAGGCTCAGCGTGACCGTCCCCGCCCCGGCGCCCGGCGCGCTCACGAGGCGGTTCCCGCGGCCTTGAGGCCGGCCGGCTCCCGCGCCCCGCGTTCCAGTGCCCGCAGCAGGTCGTCATGGACGGTGCGGATGTGTTCTTCCAGGAAGGCGCAGGCGGGCGCCGTGTCGGCCGACCGGCTGAGCTCCATCAGCGTGGCGTGTTCCTCGACGGCGCGCTGCATGCCAGCAATGCCGGAGCCCGCCGTGTCGCTGAGCTGCACCCGCGTGTAGCGGTCGCTCGACTGCAGCAGCGCGTGCACGATGGCGAGCGAGCGGGGCTGGCCGGCATGGCCGTAGAGCGCCATGTGGAACTCGGCGTTGAGCTGGCCCCAGCGGCTGAGGTCCTGCGCCGCGGTGGCCGCCACCATCTGGCGCTGCATCTCCTCGAGCTCGGCGAAGTCCTCGCGGCCGAGATGGGGAATGGAGCGGGCGAGCAGCCGGGGTTCCAGCAGCATGCGCAGGCCGAACACATCGTTGATCTCGTCCGCCGACAGTTCGGAGACGATGGCCCCTTTCTGCGGGACGATGCGCACCAGGCCCTCCGCGTCGAGCTGGAACAGCGCCTCCCGGATGGGAATCCGGCTCACCTTGAAGGTCGCGGCCAGCGCGTCCTGACGTAGCTGCGCCCCGGCGGGATAGGTGCCGTCCAGTATCGCGCGGCGCAGCTGATCGAGGATCGCCGCCGACAGCGTCCGATGCTTGAGAAGCGGGTTCATTTGCCGTCGGTCGCGCCCCGAATAATCACCCCGGCATATTGACGGATATAATTTATAAAATCTACGATCCCGAAAAAGAGGGGAATGGGTACCATGTCGCACACCAACGGCTCAGCTGCCGGTGGCCGGCCCTTGCGTGCCGTCACCGCGGCTTCGGAAGCCCTTCTGGTCGCCGAGCGCTTCGCCATCGGCAGCCTCATGGCGCTGTTGACAGGCCTGATCCTGCTCAACGTCGTCACCCGCTACAGCCACGTTCCGCTCTACTGGATCGACGAATCCGCGATCTTCACCACGGTCTGGCTGACCTTCATCGGCGCCTCTGCCATGTCGCGGCTACGGCTCGATTTCTCGATGACGCTGCTGACCGAGCGCCTGCCGTCCGCCGCGGTGAGGGGCATGCGCGTCGTCGCCACGCTCTGCATCCTTGGCTTCGGCCTGGCGCTGGCCGCCATGTGCTGGCTGTGGATGGACCCGCTCGGCATCGCGGCCGCCGGCTTCGACGCGCGCGAATATGGAGGGGCGACGTTCAACTTCCTCTACACGGAGCGCACCCAGACGCTGAACTGGCCGAGCTGGGTGGTTTATCTGGTGATGCCGCTGTTCGCGTTCACCCTCATGGTGCACAGCGCCGCCAATCTGCTCGAGGATGTCGGCCTCGCCGCGCCGCCGGACCGAAGCAGCATCGGCCTCCACAATGCCGAGGAGGTCGCCTGATGCTGACGAGCGCCGCCTTCCTCGTCCTGCTGCTGATCGGGGTGCCGATCGGCATCGCCATCTGCCTCACCGGCGTCGTCTTCATCCAGGCGTCCGGCAATCCGGTGCTCTACCAGAGCTTCCCGATGCAGATGTTCGGCTCGGTCGACAATTACGGGCTGATCGCCATCCCGCTGTTCATCCTGATCGGCGAGATCATGAATGGCGGCGGCATCACCCGCCAGATCATCTCCATGACCATGGCCTTCGTCGGCTCGCTGCGCGGCGGCCTGGCCTATGTGAACATGCTGGCCAACATGTTCGTCTCCTCCATCCTCGGTTCGGCGACCGCGCAGGTCGCCATCATGGCGCAGATCATGGTGCCGGAGATGGAAGCGAAGGGATACGACAAGACCTTCGCCGCCGGCCTGACCGCCTATGCCGGCATGCTGGGGCCGATCATCCCGCCTTCGATCATGTTCGTGATGTATTCGGTGCTGGCGCAGGTGCCGGTCAGCACCATGCTCGTCGCCGGCCTCATTCCCGGCGTCGTGCTCACCGCGATGTTCTGCGTCGTCATCGCCATCATGGGTTATGTCTACAACTACCCGCGCGGGGACAGTTTCACCCTGCGCGAGCGGGTCGCCACCGTTGTGGCCTGCGCCCCGACGCTGCTGATCCCCATCGTCATCGTCGGCTCCATCCTCACCGGCCTTGCCAACCCGACCGAATCCGCCGCCGTCGGCGCGCTGGCCTCCGTGCTGGTGGGGCGGTTCTGGACTCGCGAACTGCGCCTGTCGCAACTGCCGCGCATGCTGGTGCGGGCGGGCGTCTATTCCGGCATCGTGCTGTTCCTCGTCGCCGCGGCCGGGGTGCTCTCCTGGGTGCTGGTCTTCGCCAAGGTGCCGCAGGAAGTGGCGCTGTGGATCCAGTCCATCGCCACCGGGCCGATCAGCTTCATGCTGCTGGTCAGCGTCATCCTGCTGGTGATCGGCACGGTGATCGACGGCGCGCCGGGCCTCATCATGACCGTGCCGATCCTGCTGCCCATCGCCACCGAGGTCTACAATATCGACCCGGTGCAGTTCGGCGTGGTGGCGGTGGTCAACCTCGTGCTCGGCTTCCTCTCGCCGCCGGTGGGCCTGTGCTTCTTCGTGGCGGCGGCAGTGACGGGCGCCAAGCCCGGCAAGATGTTCCTCGTCACCCTGCCGTTCTTCTTCGCCGCCTGCCTGCTGCTGGTGCTGCTCTCGATCTTCCCCGGCCTCTCCACCGCCCTCGTTCGCTGAACCCCTTCGAGCCGAAAGGAACGCCCCGATGATCTCCCGACGTACCCTGCTCGCCGCCGCCGCCGGCGCCACCCTGCCGCTGGCCGCCCCCGGCGTGCTGCGCGCCCAGGCGCGCGACCTGCGCCTCGGCATCATCACCCCGCCCGGCCATCCCTGGAACAATGCCGCGCTCAAGGTCGCGGAGGTGCTGAAGGAGAAAACCGGCGGCAAGCTGACCATGACCGTGTTCCATGCCGGACAGCTCGGCAATGAGGGCGCGATGATGCAGCAGCTGCAGACCGGCGCGCTCGACATGGCCTTCCTGCAGGCGGCCGAGGTCGGCAACCGGGTGCCGAACGTCGCCGCCATCCTCGCCCCTTACGTGATCCGCTCCACCGAGGCCGCCGCCAAGCTGGTGCGACAGCCCATCGCCATGCAGATGCTGGAGCCGCTGCCGAAGGAGACCGGCACGCTCGGCCTCGGCTGGGGCATCACGTCGATCCGCGTGGTGTTCTCGGCCAAGGAGATCGACGGCATTGCCGGGCTCAACGGCATGAAGCTGCGCATCAACACCACGCCGGCCTTCCGCGACTTCTATTCGCTGCTCGGCGCCGCCCCGACCCCGATCCCGACCCCGCAGGTCTACGACGCCATGGCCAATGGGCAGGTGGACGGGCTGGAAGCCGATCTCGACTTCTCCTGGAACCAGCGCTTCGACAAGGTGTCGAAGGTGCTGATGCGCATGGACGCGGTGTTCATGCCCTTCATCGCCCTCGCGTCCGGCAAGGCCTGGCAGACGCTTTCCGCCGAGGACCGCGCGCTGATCACCGCCGCCACCAAGGAGGCGCTGGATGTGCAGGTCGACCAGACCGTGACCAATGCGCCGAAGCTGCTGAAGGATTTCGAGGGCACCGGCATCAAGATCGTCGTGCCGCCGAGCGCGGACGCGGCACCGATCATCGCCGAGTACGACAAGATCTGGGCGCCCAAGGCCCCGATCCTGCCCGAGCTGCGCAAGATCGGCGCGACGCTGGGCTGAGGCCGAGCCGGCTCGCAGGCAAAAAAGAACCGTCGTCATCCCCGGGCTTGGCCCGGGGATCCACGCCTGCGGCTGGGCGTGTGCCGCGCAAGACGTGGATGGCCGGGACAAGCCCGGCCATGACGGGAGACTGGCCTGCGCGCGGCATCTGCTTTTTATCACCTCACAACGTCATCCTGAGGCGCGAGCGAGAGCGAGCCTCGAAGGAGGCTTAAGCCGAGGGTGCCCTGCGTGTGCCTCCTTCGGGGCTCGGGCGAAGCCCGAGCACCTCAGGATGACGGCCCGCAAGGCTGAAGCCGCACTCCGCCGTCCACACCGGCCGGAAGGCGGACGTCAGTCCTGTTTCCACACCGGCCAGGTGTCGGAGAGGCGGTAGCCGGTCGGCCACGGGTCTTCCGGGTCCACCATCAGTTGCGCGGTGTGCGTCACCCAGGCCCGGCCCATGATCGAGGGCAGGATCGCCGGTCGCCCGCCCAGCGTCGTTTCGCCCTCGATCCGGCATTCGAAGCGGGAATCGATGATCGAGCGGCCGATGAAGGTCTCGCCGACCTTC
>JAEYTJ010000255.1 GCA_023434095.1 Pseudomonadota bacterium
CCTCTGCGGACCCTTGGTGGGAGATAGAGTGCGATATCCCTACGTCACGCTCAATCCGCCATCTGTCTGAGGGATTGCGCGCGGGCGGACGCGAAGTTGGGCATGGGATGGGCGGTCTGCCTGTTCGCTAGGCAGCGGCAGCGATCGTGCGGTAACGCGTTCCGCGCCGTGTCCTCGCAGCGTGGGCGTGAGCGCGATGGGCCGGGATTCGCGGCAGGGTTGCCCCGGCTGGCATATCGCTTGCGTGACGAGCCGCCTGTTCGCAGCCGCAGGGGGGCAGGCCGACCACATGAGCAAGGGCGCCGAGATCGAACTCATCGACGTGACCAAGCGCTATGGGCAGGCCATGGCGGTGGACCACGTCTCGCTGAAGATTCCGGCCGGCACCTATTGCTGCCTGCTCGGCCCTTCCGGCTGCGGCAAAACCACCACGCTGCGCATGATCGCCGGCCATGAGAGCGTCACCGAAGGCGACATCCGCCTCGGCCCCACCGTGGTCACGGACCTGCCGCCGGCCAAGCGCGGCACGGCAATGATGTTCCAGAGCTACGCGCTCTTTCCGCATCTCGACATCGTCGACAATGTCGCCTTCTCCATGAAGATGAAGGGCGTCGACAAGCCGATCCGCCGGGCCAAGGCGATGGAGATGCTGAAGCTGGTGCAGATGGAGCATCTGGCCGAGCGTCGCCCTGCCCAGCTCTCGGGCGGCCAGCAGCAGCGCGTGGCGCTCGCCCGCGCCCTGATCACCGATCCGCAGGCGCTGCTGCTCGACGAGCCGCTTTCCGCGCTCGACCCCTTCCTCAAGATCAAGGTGCGGCAGGAGCTGAAGAAGCTGCAGCTTCAGCTCGGCATTTCCTTCATCCACGTCACCCACAGCCAGGAGGAGGCGATGGCGCTCTCCGACCTCGTCGTGGTGATGAATGGCGGACGGATCGAGCAGGCGGGCACGCCGCGCGAGGTGTTCAACCGCCCCGCCACCGCCTTCGTCGCCCGTTTCATGGGCGACCACAATGTGATCGCCGGCCGGGTGACGGCGGTGGGCGAGGAGGTGACCTTCGAGGTTCCCGGCGGCGCCTCCTTCCGCGCGCCGGCCGCGCCGGGGCTGGAGCCGGGCGGGCCGGTGGAGATCGCCGTGCGCACCGACCGGGTCACCCTCGGCACCGGGGCGATGCCCGGCTGCGGCCTGACCGGCCTCGTCCAGAACATCGAGTACCACGGCCAGAAGGTGCAGGTCGCGCTCAACGCGCCCGGCGTTACCGAGTTCTCGGTGCAGGTGCCGGAAGCCGCCTTCTTCGCCGCCCCGCTCAGCATTGGCGACGCGGTGCCGCTCGCCTGGACGCCCCAGGACGTGCACATCCTGAACGCGTCGCCCGCCGCCTGACCCCTTCACCCGCTCCACGCCACCGCCGATAACGCTCGGGAGAGATTGATGAGCCAGAAGACCACGGATCGCACCGGCGCCGCGGGCGCCGCTTCCGGAAAGGCCGCAAAGACGGCTGCCGGCGTCAGCCGCCGCGGCCTGCTGAAAGGGGCGGCGGCGCTGGGCGGCCTCGCCGTCGGCGGGCAGGCGGTGACCGGCTTCCCGACCATCTGGGCGCAAAACCCGATCACGCTGCGCCAGTTCGGCACCGGCGTGTCGAACCTCAACGCCATTGCCGAGAAGTGCAAGCAGGACCTCGGCATCACCCTGCAGATGACCGCGCTCGATTCCGACGCGGTGTCGCAGCGCGTGGTGACGCAGGCCAATTCCTTTGATATCGCCGATATCGAATACTGGATCTGCAAGAAGGTGTTCGCCGCCGGCACGCTGCAGCCGATGGATGTGACCAAGATCAAGTATTACGACCAGATCGTACCGATCTTCACCACCGGCAAGCTGACCCCGGAATCGAAGATCGCGCAGGGCACCGCGCCCAACACCGTCGGCTTCGTCGAGGGCCCGGATTCCAAGAAGTTCGCCGCCGCGCCGACGCAGTGGATGACGCTGATCCCGACCATCTACAACGCCGACACGCTGGGCATCCGCCCCGATCTGGTCGGCCGTCCGATCAAGAACTGGAAGGACATTCTCGACCCCGCCTTCAAGGGCAAGACCTCGATCCTGAACATCCCGTCCATCGGCATCATGGACGCGGCGATGATCTGCGAGAGCGCCGGCATCGTCAAATATGGCGACAAGGGCAACATGACCAAGGCGGAGATCGACACGACGATCGATTTCCTCATCAAGACCAAGAAGGCCGGCCAGTTCCGCGCCTTCTGGAAGACCTTCGACGAGAGCGTGAACCTGATGGCCTCGGGCGAGGTGGTGATCCAGTCCATGTGGTCGCCGGCGGTGGCGGCGGTGCGCTCGAAGGGCATTCCCTGCGTCTACCAGCCGCTGGAAGAGGGCTACCGCGCCTGGGGCGGCGGCCTCGGCATCGCCAAGCACCTGAAGGGCGCGCAGCTCGACGCGGCCTATGAGTACATCAACTGGTATCTTTCCGGCTGGGTCGGCGCCTATCTCAACCGGCAGGGCTACTATTCCGCCGTTCTCTCCACCGCCGAGAAGAACATGACGCCGGACGAATGGGCGTTCTGGATGCTCGGCCAGCCGGCCAAGACCGACATTCTCTCGCCCGAGGGCAAGGTGATGTACACCGCCGGCGCGGTGCGCGACGGCGGCTCGTTCGAGGAGCGCATGGGCGCGGTGGCGTGCTGGAACTCGGTCATGGACGAGGACCGCTACATGGTCCGCCGCTGGAACGAGTTCATCGCCGCGTGAGGCACGGCCATCGCCTGGGAGCGGGCCTGCGTACATCGAGGCTCGCTCCGCTCGCACCTCAGCATGACGAGGGGGAGAGGCCAGCCGTCTTCCCCTCGCGGACGTCATCCTGAGGTGCCCGGGCCAGGCCCGGGCCTCGAAGGATGCTCGGTAATGCCCACGTTCACCGGAAGCCCCGCATGACCCTGTCCCGGATCGCCCCCTATCTGCAGGCCACGCCGCTGACGCTGATCCTCGCGGCGTTTCTCGTGCTGCCGATCGCCACCATCGTGATGGTGAGCTTCTGGGACTACGATTCGATCCAGATCTTCCCGGCCTTCGTCTTCACCAATTACGAGGAGACGATCACCTCGCCGGTGACCTGGAGCACCTATCTCAACACGCTGAAATACACCGTCATCGTCTGGGCGGTGACGCTGGTCGTCGGCTTCTGGGTCGCCTACTACCTCGCCTTCCATATCCGCTCGGCGACGATGCAGATGGTGCTGTTCCTGGTCTGCACCATTCCGTTCCTGACCTCGAACATCATCCGCATGATCTCGTGGATCCCGTTCCTCGGACGCAACGGGCTGCTGAACCAGACGCTGATGACGATGGGCGTGATCGACCGGCCGCTGGAATTCCTGCTGTTCTCCGATTTCGCGGTCGTGCTGGCCATGGTGCATCTCTACACGCTGTTCATGGTCACCCCGATCTTCAACACGCTGATGCGCATCGACCGGGCTCTGATCGAGGCGGCGCGGGATGCGGGCGCCAACGCCTTCCAGATCCTCACCAATGTGATCATCCCGCTGGCCAAGCCCGGCATCGCCATCGGCTCGATCTTCGTGGTGACGCTTGTCATGGGCGACTTCATCACCGTGCGCTTCATGTCCGGCGGGCAATCGGCCTCGGTAGGACTGATGATGGCGAACCAGATCGCGCTGCTGCAATACCCGGCAGCGGCGGCGAACGCGGTGATACTGCTCGCGCTCGTCCTGCTGCTGGTCGCCGCCATCCTGCGCATCGTCAACATCCGCAAGGAGCTGTGAGATGCGGGCCGGGACGACGCGCGGGGCGAGCATCCTTCGAGGCCCGGCCGCCGGCCGTGCACCTCAGGATGACGTCGAGCCGGCGGGGACAACGGCCCGTCATGCGGAGGTGCGAGCGCCCGCGAGCCTCGAAGCACGCAGGCCCATGGGGAGGACCAGCCGATGAACTCCGAAAAGCGCGGCCCCGGCTTCTACGTGCTCACCGCCTTCTTCGTCCTGTTCGTGCTGTTCCTCTACGGCCCGCTGTCGACCATCTTCATCCTGTCATTCCAGGGGCCGAATGGGGGCCTTACCTTCCCGATGAACGGTGTGTCGCTGCGCTGGTTCGAGAATCTCCTGTTCGAGCAGCAGGCGGTGGGGGATTTCGGCGGTGCCTTCTCGCGTTCGCTCGTTCTCGGGCTGATGACCATGCTGACGACGGTGGTGGTCTCGCTGCTCGCGGGCCTCGCCTTCCGCCGGCGCTTTCTCGGCAGCGGGCCGCTGTTCTACCTCACCATCGCCAGCCTGATCGTGCCCTCGATCCTGATCTCGCTCGGCATCGGGCTCGCCTTCAACGTTTTCGGGCTGGAGCCGGCCTGGTACTCCTCCGGCTTCGGCGCGCATCTCACCTGGACGCTGCCCTTCGGCCTCCTGATCATGTTCGCGGTCTTCAACCGCTTCAACCCGGCCTATGAGGAGGCCGCGCGCGACCTCGGAGCCAGCCCGTGGCAGACCTTCGCTCATGTCGTGCTGCCGATCATCCTGCCGAGCCTCGTCGGCGTCGGTCTGTTCGGCTTCACCCTCTCCTATGACGAATTCGCCCGCACGCTGATGACCTCCGGCAGCTTCAACACGCTGCCGCTGGAAATCTACGGCATGACCACCAACGTCACGACGCCGGTGCTCTATGCGCTGGGCACGGTCACGACGGTGTTCTCCATGGCGGTGATCCTCATCGCCCTGGCGACCATAGCCGTGCTGCGCAAGCGTCGTGCGCGGCGGCTGGCGGGGTGAGGGGCTCAGGCGATCGTTCGTGAGCGCGTGCGCAGTTCCTCGGAAGCGGTCTCCAGATGCCGCGTCGAGGCGGCGATGGCGCCCATGCTGCCGGCGATGGTTCCCACGCCCTGCGCGGCGGCCTGCATGCTGAGCGACATGTCGCGTGCCACCGCCGACTGTTCCTCCACAGCGCCGGCAATGCCGGTCGAAATTGCGTTGATGTCACCGATGCGTCGGCCTATGGCGGCGAGGGCTGCCACGGTCTGCCGCGTGCAGTCCCGAATGGCGGCAATCTGGGAGGCGATCTGACCGGTGGCATCTGCCGTCTGGCCGGCCAGTTGCTTGACCTCCGTCGCCACCACCGAGAAGCCGCGCCCGGCTTCGCCCGCCCGTGCCGCCTCTATGGTCGCGTTCAGGGCGAGCAGGTTGGTCTGGCCGGCGATCTTGGTGATCAGGTCGATGACGAGCCCGATGCGCTGGGCGGTCTGCGTGAGGGCCGAGACGACCTCATGGGCGCGGGTGTTCTCCACCACCGCTTCGCGGGAATTCTCAAGTGCCACCGCAACCTGCCGGCTGATTTCGCTGATCGAGGCGGAGAGTTCCTCCGCGCCTGAGGCCACCGCATTGATGCCGACCGTGGTCTGTTCGGTTGCCTGCGAGGCGGTGGCGGCCTGGTGGCTGGCGTCGCCGATCTCGTGCGCGATACGCTCGATATCGGCGCCGATCAGATTCTGCAGCGCTTCGCGATGCCGGCGCTGAAGCACCTCGGCGGTGATGTCGGTGGCGAATTTGACCACTTTGGCCAGGCGGCCGGCGGCATCGAAGACGGGGTTGTAGCTGGCCTGAATCCACACGTCCCGCCCGCCCTTGGCGATCCTGTGGAACTGCCCGGCCTGAAAGGTGCCGCGCCCGAGCCCGGTCCAGAAGGCGCGATAGGCCGGCGTGTCGCGCTCCTGTGGGGGGACGAACAGCCCGTGGTGCTGGCCGCGAATCTCGTCGAGCGTGTAGCCCATCGCGTCGAGGAAGTTCTGGTTGGCATCCAGCACGTGGCCGTCGGTCGTGAAATGGATGATGGCCTGCGAGGTGCTGGCGGCACGGAGGAGGCTTCCATACTCTGCCAGCTCCGCCTTTTGCGCCGACACGTCGGAGGCGAATTTGATCACCTTGACGACCTCGCCGCGCACGACGATGGGATTGTAGGTCGCCTGGATGAAGACCGAGCGGCCATCTTTCGTGACGCGCTGGAATTCGGCCGATTTGAATTCGCCCCGGCGCAGGTCATCCCAGAACGCGCCATAGGATTCGCTGGAGAACTCGTCGGGACGGACGAACAGCGTGTGCGGCTGGCCGACGATTTCCCCGAGCTCATAGCCCAGGAGCGCCAGAAAATTCCCGTTGGCGGTGAGGACGCGGGCCTCCGGCGTGAACTCGATCACCGCGAGCGAACGGTCGAGAGCTTCCAGGGTCAGAAGGGCGTGTCGGTTCGACAACAGCGGCATTCAACGCTCTCCACTCGCCGCCCGCGTGCGGCGATGAGTTTCGGTAGAAGGCGAGGCTTGCTTCAGGATTGCGCGCGGCGGACTTCACGCGGCTTTTCCTGTCGCTGCACGACGGATTTGCTAGGATGCCGCTACGGCCGGCAAGGGCCGTTCGCCGGGTCCGAACGGGCGCGGCGAGGTGATGTCGGGAGCCCCCCATGCGAAGCGTCCTCTTCCTCTCCGCCGCGCTGATCCTCGGTGCCGTTTCGGCGCAGGCCCAGGAAACGCCGCTCTCCACCACCATGAGCTGCGCGGCGGTCAACGCGCTGGTGCAGCAGCGCGGCCAGGTGGTGTTCGACACCGGCGGCGGCGAACTGAGCCGCGTCGTCTCCAATCCGAGCCTGTGCATGGCATCCGACGGCGGCGCGCCGAGCTGGATTCCCTCGCAGGACCAGAGCCAGTGCCTCGCCGGCTATCGCTGCCAGGAACGCTCCGGCCACGGCAACTAGGCCGATCCGCTCTCCGTTGCGAGCCTGCGGCGCAGCAGCGCCCGCTGCGCCTCGCCCAGCGCCAGGTCGACGGTGACGGCGAACAGCGCCACCAGCACCGTTCCCTGCAGCACGAAGGCCGGGTTGTCGCCCGACAGCCCATCGATGATCGGCGAGCCGAGCGTCAGCGCGCCGACCGTCGAGCCGATGGTCGCGGTGCCGATGCCGATCGTCACCGAGGTGCGGATGCCGGCGAAGAGAATTGGCGCGGCGAGTGGAAGCTCGATCCGCCACAGCCGGCCGGCGGGGGAAAAGCCGCTGCCGTCCGCCGCCTCCACTACGGAGGCGGGCACGCTGCGCAGCCCTGCCATGCCGGCGCCCATCACCGGCAGCACGCCGTAGAGCACAAGGGCGAAGGCGGTCGGCAGCGCGCCGTAGCCGAGGCTCGGCACGGCGAGAGCCAGGACGGCGACGGGCGGGAAGGTCTGGGCGAGCGCGCCGAGCCGGTCCAGCGTCGCCGCGGAGGCGCGGCCCATCGGCCGGGTGGCGAACAGCGCGGCGGCCATGCCGAGGGCGATGGCGACGAGGCTCGCCGATCCCGTCAGCAGCGCATGCGTGGCGACCAGCTCGGGAAAGCTGGCTCTGGTGTAGACGAGCCGCGTGCCCGGCGGAAACAGCCAGCCGAGATGCGGCGCCAGTGCCTCCATGCCGAAGGTGAGGGCGAGGAACACCGCCCCGACCCAGATCGCCGGCCGGCGGGCGAGGCGCCCTGCCGCCCTCATCGCTCGCCTCGACCTCATGGTCGGACGAGATCGGCGAGGGTGAGCGTGCCGGCCCGGCCATCCGCGGCGTCCCGCACCGCGAGCTGTGAGCGGCCCTCCGCCACCATGCGGGCCAGCGCCGCCTCAAGCGTCGCCGCGGCGTCGATCGGCTCGCCTTCCACCGGCCGCGGGTCGTGGAAATCCGCGCGGTCGCCGACGCTCAGCGCCTTGAGCCGGTTGAGCCCGCGCAGCGGTCCACCGAAGAAGCGCGCCACCTCGTCATGTGCCGGGTGGGCCAGCACCTGCGCCGGCGTGCCAGTCTGCAACAGGCGCCCCTGGTGCAGCACGGCGAGCGTGCCGCCGAGGCGGATCGCCTCCTCCACGTCATGGGTGACGAGCAGAATGGTGGTGCCGGTGCGCCGCTGAATGTCCAGCAGGCTGTCCTGCAGCCCGCGCCGCGTCGGCGGATCGACGGCGCCGAAGGGCTCGTCCATCAGCAGCACTTCGGGATCGCCCGCCAGCGCCCGTGCCACCCCGACGCGCTGCTGCTGGCCGCCGGACAGCTCGTCCGGGTAGCGCCGCGCATGGGTTTCGGGCGGCAGGCCGACGAGGTCGAGCAGTTCGGCCACCCGCTCGCGGATGCGCGGCCGAGGCCAGCCGAGAAGCGTGGGCACGGTGGCGACGTTGCGCTCCACGCTCCAATGCGGGAACAGCCCGACGGACTGGATGACATAGCCCATGCGGCGGCGCAGCTCGACGGGGGCGATGCTGGTCACATCGGTCCCATCGAACCGGATGCTCCCCTCATCGGCCTCCAGCAAACGGTTGGTCAAACGTAGCAGCGTCGACTTGCCGGAACCGGAGGTTCCCACCAGCGTGCACATGCTTCCCCGCGCCACGTCGAGCGTTACCGCGTCGACGGCTGTCATCCCGCCGAAGCGCTTCGAGACCGCCTCGAACCGGATCATCGCGCCGGCCTCCGCACGAGCAAAAAGGCGAGCCCGCGCAAGGCGGTATCGGCGATGAGCGCCAGCGCGATGGCCGAGAGCGCGCCGAGCAGAACGAGGTCTGCCGCGGTCTGTCCGAGCCCTTGGAAGATGAAGGTGCCGAGGCCGCCGGCACCGATCAGTGCCGCAAGCACGGCGAGGCCGATGAGCTGCACCAGGGTGAGCCGCAGCGTCTGAAGGAGCGTCGGCAGGGCGAGCGGCACCAGCGTGTGGCGGACGATCTGTGCCGGTGTCATCCCCATGCCGCGCGCCGATTCCACGAGGTCCGACGGCACGTTGGACAATCCTGCATGGACGCCGCGGGCGACCGGGAGCAGACCGTAGAGCCCCAGCGCCAGGATCGCGGGCGCCGGTCCGATGCCGGAAATGCCGAGCTGGCGCAAGCCCGGCACCAGGCCAGTGAGTAGGGTGATCGGGCCGATGAGGAGGGCGAAGAGAGCGAGCGAGGGGATGGTCTGCACGATGCTGAGCACGGCGAAGACCGGCCCGGCCCGTCGCGGCCGCCGGTAGGCCATCAGCCCGATGGTCCCGCCGGCTACCAGGGCCAGGGCGAGGCCCGCCCCGGTCAGCTGGAGATGGCGCACCACTTCGTCGAGATAGGCCTGCTGGCGCACCTCATATTCGCGGGCCAGCGACAGCGAGGCGAGGCTTCCGCTGGCGATAAGCGCGGCGATGCCCCCCAGCGTGGCGAGCAAAGGCGCGGCCTTGCCGGTGCGGCTCGGCGCCTGCTCGGCGCTGTCGGCAAGCAGGAGCAGCCCCGCCGTGAACGGGACCCAGAACCCGGCACCGAGCGAGACGCGGGTGAGAGGCCCGGCCGTGGCGGTCATTTGTTGTGCGGCCAGCCCGGCGAGCGCCAGTGACGCGACCATCAGCGCCCCGGCGGCGAGGCCGATCGCCGCCTGCCGGGCGGGGACGCCGGGACGCATCGCCAGCACGGCGATCATGGCGAGGAAAGCCAGCACGGCCAGCGACGCGCCGGGACCCGCCGCGTGCCACAGGGACACCGGCGCTCCCGACAGCAGGCGGTTCGGGGCGACCACGACGAAGCCGCCCGCGAGCAGCGCCGCGAGGGCGATGGCGACGAGGATCAGTGGCAGCGCTTCTACCCCGGCGGTGCGCGACAGCGTCGCCGGCGCGTCGCCGGCGAGGCGTCTCACCCGAGCAGCCCCTGCGCCTTCAGATAGGCTTCCGCGACGGTGCGGGCATCGCGCCCTTCGAGCTGCACCTGCGCGTTCAGCTGCTGCAATGTCGGCAGGGTGAGGCCGGCAAAGGCCGGGGCGAGCTTTGCCGCGATCTCCGGATGTGCGTCGAGCACGCCTTTGCGGATCACCGGTGCCGGCTGGTACACCGGCTGCACCTGCTTGGTGTCCTGCATCACTTTGAGGTTGAGCGCCGCGATGGCGCCGTCCGTGCCGTAGACCATCGCGGCATTGACCCCGGAGGTGCCTTCTGCCGCCGCCTTGATGGTGGCGGCCGTATCGCCGCCCGACAGCACGAGCAACTGGTCGCCGGACAGCTTGAAACCGTAAGCCTGCTGGAAGGCGGGCAGGGCCGCGGCGCTTTCCACGAATTCGGCCGAGGCGGCGAGCTTCACCGGTCCCTCCCGGCTCCAGCGCGCGAAATCCTCCAGCGTCGCCAGCTGCTCGCGCGCCGCCACATCGCCGCGCACGGCGATGCCCCAGGTGTTGTCCGCCGGCGCGGGGGCGAGCCAGACGAGACCGTTGGCGGCGTCGAGGTCGCGGGCCTTCTCATAGGCCGCGCCGGCGTTCTTCCACACCGGATCGTCCGCCATGGCGAAGAAGAAGCCGGCATTGCCGGTATATTCGGGGTAGACGTCGATTTCGCCCGCCAGAAGCGCCGTGCGCACGATCTTGGTGGGGCCGAGCTGCAGCCGCCGCGTCACCGGGATGCCGGCATTCTCCAGCACCAGTGCGATGATGTTGCCGAGCACCGCGCCCTCGGTGTCGATCTTGGAGCTCACCACCACGGGAGTGGCGGCGCGGGCCGGAGCGCCCGGCAGCAACGTCGTCGCCGCGAGGGCGGCCAGAACGCCGCGCCGGCTGATGGATATGACCATGGGATCCCCCGCTAGGAGCTGGTGCCGAGATGCTGCCGACAAAAGCCGGCGCAGCCTCGATTGTTCCACCCCTGCCGCGGCGGGCAAGCTGAAAAGCGGTCAGCCCTTCATCTTCTGCAATGCCTGTGCGCAGCCGACAGACATTTCCTTGCTGTGCGCCTTGAGGCATTGCATCACCCGGCCGCCGCCCGGCTGCACGGTGGGGCACAGCCGCTTGATGTCGGCCTGGCAGTATTTGGCGAGGTCGTTCTGCTGCGCGTGCACCTGCGCGGTGCTGGCAGCGGCGAGGGCACCGAGCATGGAAAGTCCCATGATGATGGCGCGCATGTGAGGCCTCCTTCCCTGGGTAGATCGTCTTCCGCGATCCCCGCGACCTTAGGCCCGGAGCGTGTGGCCTTGAATGTCGAAGTTTGGTCGGTTCCGCGACGCGCGGCGCCGGTGGTGGAAACAGTTGGCGGGTTGGGGCGTTCACCCCGGGCCACCCTTCGGGATGATCCAGCCCCGCACCCTCCACACTCCCGGACATCTTTCATGCGCACCGCGCCCGACCGCCTCCGCCTCGGCTACCACGCCTCGCACGAGCAGTTCGCGCCCAGCGCCCTGCTCGCCTGCGTGCAGGCCGCCGAGCGGGCGGGATTCGAGGGCGCCATGTGCTCGGATCATTTCGCCCCGTGGAGCGTGCGGCAGCCGCATTCCGGCTTCGCCTGGAGCTGGCTCGGCGCGGCGCTGGCCACCACCTCGCTGTCCTTCGGCGTGGTGACGACGCCGATCGGCCGCCGCTACCACCCCGCCATCACCGCGCAGGCGGCGGCGACGCTGGCGGAGATGTTTCCCGAGCGGTTCTGGATGGCGCTCGGCTCCGGCGAGGCGCTGAACGAGCGGGTGACGGGCCAGCGCTGGCCGGCCAAGGCGGAGCGCGACGCGCGGCTGCGCGAGTCGGTGGAGATCATGCGCGCCCTGTTCGCGGGCGAGACGGTGAGCCGGCGCGGCGGGCTGATCGATGTCGAGGAGGCGCGCCTCTACACGCGGCCGAAGGTGCCGCCGGCCTTCATCGCCGCCGCGCTGACGCCGGAAACGGCGCGCCGGGCGGGGGCGTGGGCGGACGGGCTCGTCACCATCAACCAGCCGGTGGAGAGATTGCGGGCGATCGTCGACGCCTTCCGGGAGGGCGGCGGCGAGGGCCGCCGGCTGGTGCTGCAGGTGCATGTTTCCTACGCATCGACGCAAGAGGAAGCGCGCGCCAACGCGCACGACCAGTGGCGCTTCAACACGTTGTCCTCCGCCGTCGCCGCCGAGCTGAAGCTGCCGGAGCAGTTCGACGCGGCGACCCGGCTGGTGCGGCCCGAGGACCTGGAAGAGAGCATCCTCATTTCCGACGATCCCGGCTGGCACGCGGCGCGGCTGGCCGACTACGCCGAACTCGGCTTCGGCGACATCTACCTTCACAATGTCGGGCTAAACCAGCAGGCGTTCATCGAGACGTTTGGTGCCCTCGTGCTTCCCCAGTTGCGGGGCCGAGCCTGACCAGACCCAACGGAGGCGCGGATGACGCAGACACGCTGGTGGCAACGCGGGATTTTCTATCAGGTCTATCCCCGCTCGTTTCAAGACAGCAATGCCGACGGCATCGGCGATCTCGACGGCATCCGAGCGCGGCTCGACTATCTCGAGACGCTTGGCATCGACGCGGTGTGGATCTCGCCGATCTTTCCCTCGCCCATGGCCGATTTCGGCTACGACGTCGCCGATTATTGCGGCATCGATCCAATGTTCGGCGACCTCGATGCGTTCGACCGGCTGGTGGCGGAGGCGCATGCGCGCGGGCTCAGGGTCGTGCTCGACTTCGTGCCGACCCACACCTCCGACCAGCATCCCAGGTTCATGGAGAGCCGGGCCGCGCGCGACAACCCGAAGCGCGACTGGTACATCTGGCGCGACCCTGCGGCCGATGGCGGGCCGCCCAATAACTGGATGAGCAATTTCGGCGGACCGGCCTGGAGTTACGACGCGGCCACCGGCCAGTACTACTACCACGCCTTCCTGAAGGAGCAGCCGGACCTCAACTGGCGGAACCCCGAGGTGCGCGCGGCGATGCACGACGTGCTGCGCTTCTGGATGGCGCGCGGGGTGGACGGGTTCCGCGTCGATGTGATCTGGCACCTGATGAAGGACGCCGATTTCCGCGACAACCCGCCGAACCCGGAATATGGGCCCGGCGACGCCGACATCCGCCGCTTCCTGCAGACCCGCTCCACCGACCAGCCGGACGTGCACGCCATCATCGCCGAGCTGCGCGCCGTCATCGACGAATATGAGGACCGGGTGCTGATCGGCGAAATCTACCTGCCGATCGACCGGCTGGTCGCCTATTACGGGGAGAACCTCGAAGGCGCCCACCTGCCCTTCAATTTCCAGCTCATCCATGCGAGCTGGACCGCCCCGCAGCTGGCGGCGCTGATCGCCGAATATGACGCGGCGGTGCCCGAGGGCGGCTGGCCGAACTGGGTGCTGGGCAATCACGACCAGCCGCGCATCGCCTCGCGTATCGGGAGGGCACGCACAAGGGTGGCGGCCATGCTGCTGCTGACCCTGCGCGGCACGCCGACGCTCTATTACGGCGACGAGATCGGCATGGAGAACGTGCCGATCCCGACCGAGGAGGCGCAGGACCCGTGGGAGAAGAACGAGCCGGGCCTCGGCCTCGGCCGCGATCCGGAGCGTACGCCGATGCAATGGGACGCCTCGCCCCATGCCGGCTTCACCAATGGCCGGCCGTGGCTTCCGCTGGCGGGAGACTTCGCCACGCGCAACGTCGCCGTCCAGAGCGAGCAGCCCATGTCGCTGCTCAGCCTCTACCGTGAGCTGATCGCGCTGCGCCGCGCCCATCCCGTGCTGCACGCCGGCACCTATCGCAAGATCACCGCGCTGGGCGACGTGCTGGTGTTCCTGCGCGAGAGCGCGCAGGAATGCGTGCTGGTGGCGCTCAATCTCGCCGGCAACGTGCAGGAGGACATTCCCCTGCCGCCGGCGACCCGCGGGCGGGTGCTGCTCTCGACCGAGAGGGACAGCGAGGAACGGGTGGAGGGCCACCTCTCCCTGCGGCCCTATGAGGGCGTCATCGTCGCGCTCGACGCACGGGGCTAAAGCTCCGTGCGCCGATAGGCGTAGTCGAGCCCGCCCATGCGGAACCAGCGATAGCCATAGGGTTCCAGCGTGATGGTGTGGGCGCCCTCCGCGTCCGCCTGGCTGTGGCTCTCGGAGAGCAGGTTGACGAGCCGGTTGGGCTCGCCCTCCGGCGCCGTCAGGGTGAAGCGGACGCTGACCCCTTCGGGGTGGAAATTGTGCAGGAACACGGCGACGTTGTTGCGCCATTCGTAGCGCAGGCACAGTACGGCGTCGTGGCCGACATCGACCACCTCGAAGGCGCCCCAGCCGATTTCCTGCGTTTCCTGGCGGGTGCGGATCATCCGCTCCATCCAGTTGAGGAAGGATTGCGGATCGCGCCGCTGGTCGGCGACGTTGACCTGCTCCCAGCCATAGGCACCTTGGGAAATGACCGGCAGATAGGTCTCCTCCGCCGAGCTGAAGCCGCCTTGCGGCTCGTTCGACCATTGCATGGGGGTGCGGGCGCAGTAGCGCTCGGGCAGGCCGAGATCGTCGCCCATGCCGATTTCGTCGCCATAGCGCAGCACCGGCGTGCCGGGCAGCGAGAGCATGAGGCTGTAGGACAGCTCCAGCATCCGCCGGTCGCCTTTCAGCATCGGGGCGAGGCGGCGGCGGATGCCGCGGTCATAGAGCTGCATCGACTTGTCCGGACCGAAGGCGGCGAACACCTCCTCGCGCTGCGCCTTGCTCAGCCGGCCGAGATCGAGCTCGTCGTGATTGCGCAGGAACAAACCCCATTGCGCGGTCGCATAGTCCGGCCGCGTGGCGTTGAGCGCCTTCACCAGCGGCTTCATGTCGGCGCTGGCCAGCGCATAGAACAGCGACTGGTTGACCTGGAAATTGAACATCATGTGCATGCGGTCGCCGTCCTCGCCGAAGTACTTCTTGTCGTCTTCGGGGAGGATGTTGGCTTCGGCGAGAATGATCGCGTCGCCCCGCCGCCACTGCAGGAACTCGCGGAAGGTGCGCAGCATGTTGAAATGCTCGACCGGCGTGCCGCCGACCTCCGCCCCCTTCTCCGCGATGACGAACGGCACGGCATCCATGCGGAAGCCGGAGACGCCGAGCTGCAGCCAGAAGCCCATGATGCGCAGGATTTCCGCCTGTACGTCGGGATTGGCGGTGTTGAGGTCGGGCTGGAAGTCGTAGAAGCGGTGGAAGTAGTATTCCTTCGCCGTCTTGTCGTAGGTCCAGGTGGTCTTCTGGACACCGGGGAAGACCATGCCCTCGTTGGCGTTGGGGGGCTTCTTCTTCGACCACACATACCAGTCGCGATAGGGCGAGTTCGGGTCGGAGCGGGCGGATTTGAACCAGGGGTGCTGGTTGGAGGTGTGGTTCACCACGAGGTCGATCAGCACCCGCATGCCCCGCTGCTTGGCGGCGTGGGTGAACTCGACGAAATCGCCCAGCGTGCCGTAGCGCGGATCGACGCCGTAATAGTCGGCGACATCGTAGCCGTCGTCGCGGCCGGGCGAGACCTGGAACGGCATGAGCCAGATCGCGGTGACGCCGAGACCGTGGAGATAGTCCAGCCGGCGCATCAGGCCCCGGAAGTCGCCGACGCCATCGCCATTGGAATCCATGAAGCCTTCGACGGAGAGGCAGTAGACGATGGCGTTCTTGTACCAGAGGTCCGTGATCACGCGCGCGCTCCCGTTGACATGTCCCGGGCGCAACGCCTCACGCGGCGCAAGCGTTCCTCTCGTTTCCACGCCCCGGCTTCGGTAGCCGCTATCGGTGCCGCCGACGCCGGGGCCCCGCTCAGAAGCGGTAGTTCAGGCCGATTTTCAGCATCTGCAGATCGGCGGCGTTGGAGGCTTCGCGGCCGTTCACCGTTTCCGAACTGCCGGTATGGTCCTCTCGGATTACGCCGACCCAGCCGCCGGGGCAGGGCGGGGTCGCGTTGTTGCGGGTGCAGCGCGTGGTGACGGTGTAGGATTTGCCGACGCCGGCGCGGGCATTGGGAAACAGGAAGCTCTCGCTGCCGAAGCCGGCAAACAGATAGTCCATCTTCAGCGACCAGCGGTCGGAGAGCGCATATTCGCCGCCGCCGCCCACCGCGAAGCCGCTGCGGGTCGCGCCGGCGGCCTCCGTGAAGTAGAGCGTGGTGGTGTGGCCGTTGGGGACGCTCGCGCCCGAGGTCGTCGCGATGTATTGCGAACGCTCCTCGCTCTCGCGCAGGAAGGCGAGGCCGCCGGTCCCGTAGACGAACAGCCGGTCGCTGACCGCGTAGCCGGCCTTGGCGCGGATTGTGGAGAGCCAGTCGAAGGAATAGTCCGTTCTGGCCTGCCACATGCCCCTGTCGATGAGCGTCTGCGCCTCGGTGGCCGCCGCCGCATGCGTCGCTTTCTGGCTCAGCCAGCTGAAATCGGCCTCGACGCCGAGCACGATGCCGTTGCGGAACTGGTAATTATAGCCGAGCTGCCCGCCGCCGAGCATGCCGTCGAGCGATTCATCGGCCGATTCCGTCGCCGCGATGGCGTTGGCGGAACCGTCCGCCAGCGTGGTCGTGCCGTCGATCGTGGCGAAGCCGTAGCCGAAGGAGGCGCCGGCGTAGAAGCCGGTCCAGGGCTCGCTGTTCAGCCGCAGGCCGAGCGGCAGCGGGGCGAGGGGCTCGCCGCTGCCGAAGCGCCCTGTCAGCGTCGCGGTGACGGTGCGGCCGGGCGCCGGCATGTCGGTGTTGTTGAGCGCGTCGACATAATAGGCGTCGAGGATGTTCAGCGCGCTGACGTCCAGCGTGAGATTCTCGTTGAGCTTCCACTGCACGAAGGCGTCGACGACCGTGTAGGGCTCCCACAGCTTGGTGGTGACGAAATAGGAGCCGTCGTCGACCACCGGCGCCAGCCGCTCGCCCATATAGGTGATGCGACCGCCAATGGTCACGCGGTCGTCGAACAGCCGGGCGCCGGCGGTGAAGGAGGCGGTGAACTGCGGTGGTACCTGATTGGTCAGATAGTCCGCCGGCAGCGTGTAGTCGAGGCAGGTGCCGTCATCGAGACAGGCCTCGTAATCGATATAATAGTTGAAGCCGAATTCGGTGAAGAGCGGGCCGGCATCGTAGCGGCCGGAAATTTCGAAGCCCTTGAACCGCACATAGTCGTAATTGAACAGGCCGAGCGTGCCGGTATAGGTCCGCCCGATGTAGTTGTTCGTGGTGTTGTCGAAATAGGCCAGCTTCAGCCGCGCCTTGTCGCCCGCCATGAAGAGGTCGTCGCGCAGGAGATTGGTGCCCACTTCCCAGTTGCTGGCCTGTTCCGCGTCGAGATCGCGGGTGAACACCTGGTCCCACCGTGTCTGGCTGACCTCGCGCACGCTGGGCGGACGGATGCCGGCCTGATACTGGCCGTAGATCTGCCAGCCTTCGAGCGGCGTCACGGTGATGCTGGCGCTGGGGCTGAACCCGTCGCCGGAATAGCCGGTGAACGGCTCGCCCGTCGCGTAATAGGTCGTGCCGGTGAAATTGGTCTCATAGGCGAGATATTCGATCCCCGCGCCCAGAGCGAGCCAGGAGGTCGGCTCCCAGTTCACGCGGGCGAACAGCGCGCCGATGGAGCGGTCGCCATCGGCGGGGATCGCCCACCAGGTCGCGTCGGCCCAGGCGTCGAGGGAGACGGGTTCGGCATCCTCATAGACATAGGAGCCGCCGAGCGTGACGTCGAGCGGCGTGTCCCTCACCATGAAATGCGAGGTGTTGCTCGCGTTCACGCCGACATTCGTGGACTGCTGCCGAAGCTCCGGCGTCGTGCCGAGCACGGCGAAGACATTGTTTTCATCGGTGTTGGAGAGATAGGCGTTGATCCTGAAATCGATAAGATCGTTGTTGGCGGGGTCGTAATGGTAGCGCGCCGTCACCTGGTTGATTGCCACCGAGGAAAGCGGGATCTGGAAGGTCACATTAGTTCCGACATTGATCGCCGACGGAGAAATCTCCCCGAACTCGTTCCCGTAATAGAGATAGCCGATCTGCAGCTGCTGGTCGTCGGTGGGGCGGAAGGTGGCTTTCAGCAGCGCCGAGGTCACGTCCTCGGAGGTGTTGTAGACCAG
>JAEYTJ010000298.1 GCA_023434095.1 Pseudomonadota bacterium
ACCCCGCCTATGGCCGCGTCGAGGCGTGGAACAGCGCGGCCCATGACGATGCCTCGGGAATCGTCACCTACGAGACCTGTTACCGCCTCGGCGACGGGCGCACCCTGAGCGCGCAGAGCCGCATCCGCTTCACGCCGAAGGACGAGCTCGAACGGCGAATCGCCGAGGCCGGACTGCGGGTGGAGCGCTGGCTCGGTGATTGGCACGGCGCGCCGGCGGGCGAGGCATCGCCCGAGTTCATTCCCCTCGGAGGGCTCGCACCAAGGGATTAAGCCAGCGGTGATGACGACGCCGGCCGGGCATGGCACAAGGCGTCGTCGCGCTGGCCCGGCGCGCGGTTCGGACCCTGCCCATGCGTTCTTCCCTCGTCACCTCAGGCATCGTCGCCGCCCTTGTCGGCTTCGGCGGCACGCTCACCCTCATCGTTGCGGCGGCGCAGGCGCTGGGGGCGACGCCGGGGCAGATCACCTCCGGTGTCATCGGCCTGTGCCTGTCCATGGCGGCCACTTCCGCATGGCTCGGCTGGCGCCACCGCATGCCGATCATCACCGCCTGGACCACGCCCGGCGCGGCGCTGATCGCCGCCTCGCACGGCCTCACCATCGAGCCGGCGGTGGGCGCCTTCCTGGTGGCCGGCGTGCTGATCCTCGTCACCGCCGCGGTGAAGCCGCTCGGCGAGCTGGTGCAACGCCTGCCGGTGGCCATCGCCGCCGCCATGCTGGCGGGCGTGCTGTTCCGCTTCTGCACCGGCGTGTTCGCCGCCGGGCAGACGGACCCGCTGCTGGTGCTGCCGCTGGTGCTGCTCTTCCTGGTGGCGCGGCGCATCTCGCCCTTCGGCGCGGTGCTGGCAGTGCTGGGGATCGGCATCGCGCTCGCCTTCGTGCTCGGCCGGGTCGGGCCGCTGCCGGACGGCGTGCCATGGCCGAGCGTTGAACTCATCGTGCCGCATTTCGACGTGCAGTCGGTCATCGGCGTCGGCATCCCGCTCTATATCGTCACCATGGCTTCTCAGAACCTGCCGGGCTTCGCCGTGCTGCAGGCGGCGGGCTACAGGCCGCCGGCGCCCTCCATCCTCGCTTCCACCGCTGTCGCCTCGCTGATCACCGCGCCGATCGGCTCGCTCACCAGCAACCTCGCCGCCATCACCGCTTCCATCTGCACGGGTCCGGACGCCCATCCCGACCCCGCGAAGCGCTGGCTGGCGACGCCGTTCTACGCGCTGAGCTACCTCGTGCTCGCCGCCTTCGGCGCGGGCGCGGTGGCGCTGATCGCCGCCCTGCCGCCGGAACTGGTGGCGACCTTCGCCGGGCTCGCTTTGCTCGGCCCGCTGGTCAACGCGCTGGGCTCGGCCATGGGCGATCCCGCAAAGCGCTTTCCCGCCGTGCTGACGCTGGCGGTCACCGCCTCCGGCCTCTCGCTGTTCGGCCTCGGCTCGGCCTTCTGGGGGCTGACGGCGGGCCTCGTCGCCCTCGGCGTCGAGCATGCGGGGCGCCGCGGCTGAGGGCAAAGCCGGCCCGCCACCTTGCCCGCCACGCCAGAAGCGGTTAATCCGCGAGCATTGTTCGGGGATGCATGATGACCGGTACGGAAAAAGGCCTCAGCTATCGCGATGCGGGCGTCGACATCGACGCCGGCAACCGGCTGGTCGATCTCATCAAGCCGCTGGTCAAGGCGACCCGCCGGCCGGGCGCGGACGCGGACATTGGCGGCTTCGGCGGCGTGTTCGATCCCAAGGCCGCCGGCTTCAAGGACCCGCTCATCGTCGCCACCACCGACGGCGTCGGCACCAAGCTGAAGATCGCCATCGAGACCGGCCGGCACGAGACCATCGGCATCGACCTCGTCGCCATGTGCGTGAACGATCTCGTGGTGCAGGGCGCCGAGCCGCTGTTCTTCCTCGACTATTTCGCCACCGGCAAGCTGGCCCCCGAGGTCGGCGCCACCATCGTCGCCGGCATCGCCCGGGGCTGCCGGGAATCGGGCTGCGCGCTGATCGGCGGCGAGACGGCGGAAATGCCGGGCATGTATTCCGACGGCGACTACGACCTCGCCGGCTTCTCCGTAGGCGCCGTGGAGCGCGGCGAGCTGCTGCCCTCGCCGAATGTCCGCCCCGGCGACGTGCTGCTCGGCCTCGCCTCCTCGGGCGTGCATTCCAACGGCTATTCGCTGGTGCGCCGCATCGTCGAAGTGTCCGGCCTCGGCTGGGACGCCCCCGCCCCCTTCGCGCATGGCCATGCGCTGGGCGAGGCGCTGCTCACCCCGACGCGCCTCTATGTGAAGTCGGCGCTCGGTGCCATCCGCTCGACGGGTAAGGTGAAGGCGCTCGCCCACATCACCGGCGGCGGCCTCACCGAGAACCTGCCGCGCGTGCTGCCCAAGCACACGATCGGGCGCATCGACCTCGACGGCCTGCCCGTCCCGCCGGTGTTCCGCTGGCTGGCGCAGGTCGGCAAGGTGGCGCCGGAGGAAATGCTGCGCGCCTTCAACTGCGGCATCGGCATGGTGGTGGTCTGCGCCCCGGAAGACGCCGAGACCGTGGCCGACGCCTTCGCCGAGGGCGGCGAGGAAGTGGTGCATCTCGGCGTCATCGAGCCCGGCGAGGGCGCGGCGCACACCGTCTATGACGGCACGCTGCGCATCGACGCGCCGCTCTGACGCCCCTCCGTCGAGGCCCGGCAACGCCTGGCATCTCAGGATGACGTTTCGTTAGAGCCCCCGTCATCCTGAGGCGCGAGCAAAGCGAGCCTCGAAGGGTGCTGAAGCAGAGGACGCCCGTCATGACCAAACCCCGCGTGGCCGTCCTCATCTCGGGGCGCGGTTCCAACATGATGTCGCTGATCGAGGCGGCGGCGGCGCCGGATTTTCCGGCCGAGATCGCGGTGGTGATCTCCAACCGCCCCGACGCGCACGGCCTCGCGCGGGCGCAGGCCTGCAACATCCCCACCCGCGTCGTCGACCACAAGGCGCATGCCGACCGAGCCGCCTTCGACACCGCGCTCGACGCGGTGCTGGCGGAGGAGCAGGCGGACCTCGTCTGCCTCGCCGGCTTCATGCGGCTGCTCACCGCGCCGTTCGTCGAGACATGGGCCGGGCGGATGATCAACATCCACCCCGCGCTGCTGCCGAGCTTCAAGGGCCTGCACACGCATGAGCGGGCGCTGGCCGAGGGCGTGCGCATCCATGGCTGCACGGTGCATTTCGTCACGCCGGAAATGGATGTCGGCCCGATCCTCATGCAGGCCGCCGTGCCGGTGCTGGACGCCGACACGCCGGAGACGCTCGGCGCCCGCGTGCTGGCGCAGGAGCATGCGATCTACCCCGCCGCGCTGCGCATGGTCGCCGATGGCCGCGCCCGGCTGGAAGGGGGGCGCGTGGTGCTGGACGAGTTCATCCTCGCCCCGCCGGCGCTGGTGGTGCCCCCGGTCGGCTAAGCTCAGGCAATCCCCACCGCGCGCACGGTCGGCTCCTCGTCTTCCACCTCCTCCAGCGGAGCGATGGACACCTCCATCCCGGTCATGACGGCATTGCCGAAGATCGAGGCGAAGGCCGCGTCCGCCGCGTCGCGCCCCACGCCGATGCGCACCAGCCCCTGCAGCGCCGCCTTGCGGGTGGGGTCGAACAGGTACCACGCCCCGTCGAGATAGCATTCGAACACGGCGTGGAAGTCCGGCGGGTCGAGCTGCCAGGCATAGGAGCTGGCGAAGCGCGCGGGGATCGACAGCGCCCGGCAGAAGGCGATGCCGAGATGCGCGAAATCCCGGCAAACGCCGGCGCGCTGCACCAGCGTGTCATAGGCCGAGGTTTCGGAGGTCGAGCTGCCGCTGAGATAATCGATATTCTCGTAAATCCAGTTGCAGATCGCCGTCACACGCTGATGGCCGGGCGGCAGCGCGCCGAACTGTCGATAGGCGAAGCGGGCCAGCCGGTCGGACTGGCAGTAGCGGCTGGGGTTGAGGAAGGGCACCGTCTCCAGCGGGAGCTCGGCCACCGGCGTCTCGCCGAGGCTGGCGGGGTCGGCGTCGTACATGGAGAGCGCGACCCGCGCGCGATAATCCACCTCGAACGTGCCCGGCTCCGCCACGACCCGCACCAGCCGCGTGCCGCCGTCGAGTTCGTAGCGGTCCATGGCCAGCGTCGGGGCGAGGTCGAGCCGTTCGGTGAGGATCTTCTGGTTGCGCAGCGCCGCCGCCTCGATGTTGAGGATGAAGACGGTGGTCTCGCGCACCTCGTAGGCGAGCCGGGAGGCGACGGTGAATTTCATGGGGGCGATTCCGGTGGGAGGACGTGCCCCTATGACGCGCGCGGCGCGGTTCGGTTCCCCGGGATACCGCAGGATTCGCGCGGGCGACGCGCATTCCGGGGCTGGCATCTTAGTTGACTGGGAAACAAATTCGATCTAGTTTCCTATTCAACCAATCAGGTACGCGCGATGATCGCTTCTCCTCCCGTGTCCGACCTCACCGACCATCTCGGCTTCTGGCTGCGTCTCGTGTCCAATCATGTGTCGCACAGCTTTGCCGCCCGCCTCGCGGCGTGCGACGTGACGGTGGCGGAATGGGTGCTGCTGCGCACGCTTTACAACCAGCCCCCGCTTGCGCCGAGCCGCGCCGCCGACATCATGGGCATGACGCGCGGCGCCATTACCAAGCTGGCGGACCGGCTGATTGCCAAGGGGCTCGTCCTGCGCCGCGCCAGCGCGGAAGACGGCCGCGCGCAGACCCTCGCCCTCACGCCGGCAGGCGGCGCGCAGGTGCCGGCGCTCGCCGCAAGGGCGGACGCCAACGACGACGCCTGCTTCGACGCGCTGACGGCGGAGGAGCGTGCGACGATGATGCGCCTTCTGCGTCGCATCGTCGAAGCGCGCGGCCTTGCCGGCCTGCCCGTCGACTGACCGCCCGCCACCCACCGATGGAGACCACGATGGACGCGCAACGCCAGCGCATCGCCGCTTCATGCCTCGAGGCCGCCGAGAGCGGCCGCCTGACCTTCCCGCAGATCGTCGCCACGCTCATCGAGGCCGGCTTCGAGAGCTATCGCGTCGACTTCCGGCAGTCGCAGGCGAGCTACTTCCTCGCCGACGGCACAAGCTGCACCCTGCCAATGCCGCCGCTCGACGTGCCGGTGGCTGAGGCCTTCGATACCGTCCAAGTCAAAGTCGCCATCCGCGAGGCGCAGCTTCTGGTTCCCGGCTACACCTATCGCGGCTTCTGCCAGAAGGCGGCCGAAGCGGGCTGCGCCTTCTACATCGTCTCCTTCACCGGCCGCCGCGCGCTCTATGTCGGCCGCACGGCGGAGACGCATGTGGAACTGTTTCCGAGATAAGACGCTGCTCCCGGAATCCGTTCGCGACCGACCCATTCGGATCCGCGCGCCCTTGGGCCATCTCATGGACGGCTGACCTCAGACCGGCATCTGCGTTGAAGGCCGCAGGAACGGCGTCATCCGAGCGCCGATACACATCATTAAGTTGCCAATTTAAACAAATTACATACTATAGGTTGCAATTCGGCTTCGCCCCGCCGGCGAGCCAGACGATCCTTATCGCCAATAAAATCAAATTACCTTTTTGGAGTACCAATCATGTCAAATCTCCTGACAATCGACGTAACTAACCGTACATCAGCAACGCAAACTTTCTATTTCTTCCAGCAACCTTCTATATATACAAGCGGATCTAGGGTCTACAGCAACTCCCTCTACAGTCAGGCCCTCGGCAATTACGACTCCACCGGCAGCGTGCTGACGTTCCAGGTCAACATCCAGTCCTATGCCTGCATTCAGCAGACGATCAATCAGCCGCAGGTCGGACAGCCCTCGGGCTTCGCCTCTGCCTACCGCGCGATCGATCTCGCGCCCGTGTCCGGCACCGCCAATAGCTGCACGACCGCGTCGGTGACCCCCCTCGGCCTGTCGCCACCCGCAGTGGGTCCGAATGTGCAGCCGGGTGCGTTCCGTATCATCACGCCGACCTACCAGCCGCCATACATGTACAACATCGGCTCGGCGGTACAGGCGAACGGTAGCGTCATGCTCTCGAACTTCGTCGTCGCCACCCCGGCCAACATCACCGATTGTCAGCCGATCCGGCGATACTACGTGCAGACAGGCAGCTACACGCCCGGCACTGTGATGAACTTCGCCGCATCGAGCGTCAACGCGGCCCTGTGCGACTTCACGGGCGGCCACTCCACCATCAATGTCACGCTGAAACCGGACTTCACTTGGACCGTCCAGATCATCCAATAAACGATCTCCGCCGGCGGCGGCTGTCCGGGATCGCGATCCGATCCGGGCGGGCGATCCCGGCTCTCCGCCTGCGGCTGCGGCCGGGATGACGGCGCACCCGCGAAAGTCGGCGGAAAGGGCCTACACCTTCCCGATCCGCACCCGGTTGTCGTGCAGCGCCGCGCCGCCGACGGGGGCGACGGGGTCGGCGCCGGTGAGGCTGTTGATGCCGCGCCCGCCCTCATGGGCGCGGTTCGGCCAGATCGATTCCGCCACCACTACGCCGCGCCGCAGCCCGTCGAACAGCCGCGCATGCAGAAGCACCGCGCCGCGCGCGCTGGCGACATCGAGCAGGTCGCCCTCCCCGATCCCGAGCCCGGCAGCGTCCTCGGGGTGGATCAGCAATTCCGGCCGCTTCTCGCGGGCGAGCGAGCCCTCGGTCTCGGTGAAGGTGGAGTTGAGGAAGGAGCGCGCCGGCGCGGTGACGAGGCGGAACGGGTACTCCGCATTCGCCTCCTCGGTCACCGCCCAATGGTCGGGCCATTCCGGCATGTCGCGATAGGGCCCGAACTTGCCCGGCGAGGCATAGCGCGAATGCGCCCAGTCCGGCTTCAGCCGAAACTTGCCGTCCGGCCAGTTGAAGCCCTTCACATAATGCGCGGTGTCGAAATCCGGCTGCACGTCGAGGAAGCGCTTCTCTTCCAGCTCCTCGGCCGTGCCGCGGCCCTTCGCCTGCAGCAGCCAGTCGACATGCGCGCGAGGGCTCATCTGGAACCCCTCATGCACGGCGCCCAGCCGCTCCGCCAGCGCCACGATCACCTCGTGATTGGTGCGGCACTCCCCCGGCGGCTCCACCAGCTTCGGGCCGAGGATCACATACTGGTTGCCGCCGCCCTGGTAGAGGTCGTCATGCTCGGTGAACATGGTGGCCGGCAGCACGATGTCGGCCATGGCGGCCGTCTCGGTCATGAACTGCTCGTGCACGGCAACGAACAGATCCTCGCGGGCGAATCCACGGCGCACCGCTTCCTGATCCGGCGCGATGCTGACCGGGTTGGTGTTCTGGATCAGCATGGCGGTCACCGGCGGCCCGCCCAGCAGCGCCTCGGCATCGCCGGTGAGGATGGCGCCGATGCGCGACTGGTCGAGCTCGCGCGCCGAGGTAGGAATGTCGAGCCCCTCCACCATGCGCTTGTTCCAGCCATAGATCGCGCTGTTGGAATGGAAGGCGCCGCCGCCCTCATGCCGCCAGGCGCCGGTGACGGTGGGGATGCAGCTCACCGCATGCATCGCCACCGCGCCATTGCGCGAGCGGGTGAAACCGTAGCCGGCGCGGATGAAGGTCTTCTTAGTGCGGCCGATGGCGTGGGCGAAGGCGACGATCTCTGCCGCCGGCAGGCCGGTGAGGTCGGCCGCCCATTCCGGCGTGCGGGTTTCGAGGTGCGCTTCCAGCCCGGCCGGGTCGTCGGCGAATTGCGCGAGATAGGCCCGGTCGGCCATCCCGTCGCGGAACAGCACATGCATGACAGCGCAGGCGAGCGCGCCATCCGTGCCGGGACGGATGAGGATCGGGATGTCCGCCTGCTCCATGGTCGGGGAGCGATAGACATCAACCACCGCGATCTTCGCCCCGCGCTCCTTGCGGGCGCGGATGGCGTGGGTCATCACGTTGATCTGGGTGGAGA
>JAEYTJ010000337.1 GCA_023434095.1 Pseudomonadota bacterium
CTTCACACCCGCCGCCGGGGGTGCGGCCCGCGGGGCGGCGACCACCAGACCGGGGAACCCGCCGCCGGAGCCGAGATCGACCCAGCGCGTGACAGGCCCGGCCAGCGGCACCAGCTGCAGCGAGTCGGCGACATGCCGCGTCCACACGACGGGGAGTGTCGCCGGCGCCACCAGATTGATGGTGCGCTGCCACTTCTCCAGCAGGGCGACGATGGTGTCGAGCCGCGCCTCTGTTTCACGTGAAACAGGGGTAAGGCTCAAGGCGCGGGCGCGGTCGGACGAATCATTCTGGGACATACCGCACTCTAGCGCAGGCGCGGCGCGGGATCAGCCAGCGACGACGGGCGGGGTCCCTCAGGACACCCGCCGCGCATGGGCGGCCAGCAGCGCCAGGGCCGCCGGTGTCATGCCGTCGATCCGCCCGGCCTGGCCAATGGTACGGGGCCGAATCGATTCCAGTTTGGCCTTGATCTCATTGGAAAGACCGGCCAGGCCGCGATAGTCCATCTCCGCCAACTCGGCCGCTTCCTCCCGGCGGAAGGCCGCGATGTCGGCTTCCTGCCGATGCAGATAGACCGCGTATTTCGCGTCGATCTCGACCTGCTCGCCGATGTTCGCATCCTCGTCCGCCGCTTCCGGCCAGATGCGGCAAATGTCGGCCCAGCCCACATGCGGGTAGGAGAGAAGATCGAACGCACTGCGCCGCTGGCCATCGCGGTTGAGCGTCAGGCCGTGCCGGTCGCCCTCCCCCGGCGTGATGGAGACCGCGCGCGCCCAATCGGTCACCCGCGCCAGTGCCTCCCGCCGGCCGGCGAAGTGACGGCGGCGTGCGTCTCCGACAAGTCCCAGGCCGTCGCCTTTGGCGGTCAGCCGCTGGTCTGCATTGTCGGCGCGCAGGGAGAGCCGATATTCGGCGCGGGAGGTGAACATGCGGTAGGGCTCGCTTACCCCGCGGGTGACGAGATCGTCGATCATCACGCCGATATAGGCTTCCGCCCGGTCGAAGACGGCACCCTCCTGCCCCGCCGCGCGCCGGGCCGCGTTGAGCCCGGCGACCAGACCTTGCGCCGCCGCCTCCTCATAGCCTGTCGTGCCGTTGATCTGGCCGGCGAGGAACAGGCCGCGCGTCTTGCGCACTTCCAGCGTCGGCTCCAGTTCGCGCGGGTCGACATGGTCGTATTCGATGGCGTAGCCCGGCCGCAGCACCTCCACCCGTTCCAGCCCCGGAATGGTCGCCAGCAGCAGGCGCTGCACCTCCTCCGGCAGCGAGGTGGAAATGCCGTTGGGATAGACGGTGGGATCGTCGAGCCCCTCCGGCTCCAGGAAAATCTGGTGCCCGTCGCGCTCGCCGAAACGGACGATCTTGTCCTCGATGGAGGGGCAGTAGCGCGGGCCGACGCTCTGGATGTTGCCGGAATACATGGCCGAGCGCGAAATATTGGCGCGGATCACCGCATGGGTTTCCGCCGTGGTCCGGGTGATGCCGCACATCACTTGGCGGTTGGTGATGGCCTCGGTGAGTGCCGAGAAGGGCTCGGGCGGCGTGTCGCCCTCCTGCATTTCCAGCCCGGCCCAGTCGATGGTCCGGCCGTCGAGACGCGGCGGGGTGCCGGTCTTCAATCGGCCGAGCCGCAGCCCCAGCGCTGCAAGCGAGGACGACAGCCCGCGCGCCGGCGCCTCGCCCATGCGGCCGGCCGGAATCTGCCGGTCGCCGATGTGGATGAGACCGTTGAGAAAGGTGCCTGTCGTGACGACGACGGCGCCGGCCGACACATGGCGGCCGTCGGCCAGCACCAGACCGGCAATGCGGCCCTCCGCTACGAGGAGCCGATCCGCCTCTCCCTCCACGACGAACAGGTTCGGTTGCGAATCGATCGCGCGCTGCATGGCCTGCGCGTAGAGCTTGCGGTCCGCCTGCGCGCGCGGCCCGCGCACGGCGGGGCCCTTGCGGCGGTTGAGCACGCGGAACTGGATTCCGCCCTGATCCGCGACCCGTCCCATCAGCCCGTCCAGCGCGTCGATCTCGCGCACGAGATGACCCTTGCCCAGCCCGCCAATCGCCGGGTTGCAGGACATGGTGCCGAGCGTCGCGCGGGCGTGGGTCACCAGCGCGGTGCGCGCACCGAGACGCGCCGCGGCGGCCGCGGCCACGGTGCCGGCATGGCCGCCGCCGACGATGACGACGTCGAAGGAGAGATCGGGAGAAGCGGCAGCGCTGGTCATGGGCTCGCGGATTTCTGTCGCGCCGCTGGAACGGGCGCGCACGCATCGCAGGCGACGGGGGTCGCCCCGTTTGAGCCACCCATTTGCCGCGCCGTCAAGACGTGGGGCCCGGCCGCTTCGCGCGGGATAGCGCGGGAACCTGATTCACGTGAAACATTTCGTTTACGAATCGGCCCCGCCAGCCCCGCCGTTTCACGTGAATCCGCTCACCGGCCCGGCCTATTTGCCGATGCAGAATTCGCGGAACACGACGTCGAGAAGATCCTCGACGCCGATGGCGCCGGTCATGCGTCCCAGCGCCCGGGCCGCCAGGCGAAGTTCCTCCGCGAGCAGTTCGTCCTCCAGCGCCTCCCACCGTTCGAGGACGAGGTCGAGATGGCCGCGGGCCTCTTCCGCGCTGGTGCGGTGGCGCGCGCGGAGAAGCGCGGGGTGTTCGCCGGCCGCCCGCTCCGCGACGAAGGCACTGAGCGCCTGTGCCAGCGTCTCCAGCCCCTCCCCGCTCGCCGCCGACACCGCGAGGCACTGCGCCGCCCAGTCCGCCGCCGGCAGACCCCCGCTCGCCCGGGCGAGCTTGTTGCCGAGCAGCCAGAGCGGGGCACCGCCTTCCTGCGTCGGCGCGGCCGGGGGCGGTGGCCCGGCCGTGAGATCGTGCACCCACAGAACCAGGTCCGCCTCCGCCATGCGGGCGCGGGCGCGGCGGATGCCTTCCGCCTCCACCCGGCTTTCCGCCTCCCGCAGGCCGGCCGTGTCGACCAGCGTGA
>JAEYTJ010000339.1 GCA_023434095.1 Pseudomonadota bacterium
ATGCGCTGGGCGACATAGGCGGAATTGGCGATGAAGGCGTCGACCCGCGCGGCGGTCGTCACGTCCCACTGCCGCAAGCCGGGCCCGAAGAGCGACATGGCCAGCCGCGTGAGCCGGCCGGAGGCGGCGCGGTATTGCGGCTCCAGATCCCAGAGATAGCGCAGGGGCGAATGGCAGTAGCAGACATGCAGGCTGTCCGGCCGCGTCACCACGCCCTTGGCGGGGCCGGCCTCGCTGGAGATCACAAGGTCGTAGTCCGTGAGGTCGAGACTTTCCAGCGCGTAGGGCATCAGCGGCAGCATCTTCTGATAATGCCGACGGCCGCCGATCTTCTGCAAAAAGGAGGTGGTGATGGGGTGGCGCCGGATCGTGTCGGAAAGATGAGCCGGCTCCGCAACCAGCGTGAAGATGTCGGCATCGGGATAGAGGCGGCAGAAGGATTCCAGCACCTTCTCCCCGCCCCTCATCCCGACCAGCCAATAATGGACCAGGGCGACCTTCATCACATCTCGTCTTTCATCGAAGCGGTGTCGAAGCGGTGTTGGGGCGGGAGGTCGTGCTGTCAGTCGAACGCGCCGGCGGAATCGTCCTTCCAGCGGGCCAGCGCCGACGTCAGCTGGCCGCTGCGGGCGAGGCCGCGCGAGTCCAGCCAGGACGGCACCACATCCGTCGAACGTACCAGCTTCATCACGCGGTCCGGGTGGATGCCGATACCTGCGCCGGCGACCGGCCGCAAGGCGGCCGCGGCCCCCAGCACGAGGGCGCGGGGCACGGTCAGCGTCCGCGCCTGCGGAAAATGGTGCGCGCGGAAGGTCTCGACGATCTCCTCCAGCGTGTAGCGGTCGGGATAGCAGCCATTGAACAGCAGGAAGCGCTCTTCCAGAGACGCGGCGTGGAGCAGCGCGTCCACGAGGTCCTCGACATAGTAGCAGGCCTTGATGGTGTCGCGCCGGCCGGGATAGACGAAGAGCCCCCGGCGCAGCAGCCGGGCGAGCCTCGTGAAATTGCCGCCTTCGCCATGACCGAAGATCACCGCCGGCCGGCAGATGACGAGGCGCCGCTCCGCCGCCTCCGCCAGCCAGGCGCGGTGAACATCCTCCGCCATCGCCTTCGAGCGCCCATAGGACGATTCCGGCTGGCGCCGGGAGGATTCCGATTTCGTGTCCTCGCCGGGCCCGTAGACCGAGATCGAACTGGTGAAGACCATCGTTCCCACCTGATGGCGGCGGGCAAAGGCGCAGACTTCCAGCGCTCCGTGGATATTCGTCTCGTAATACTCGTGGTCCGGATGGCCCGGCGTGGTGTGGACGGCCGCGAGATTGAAGATCACCCCCACCTCGCCGTCGACGGAGAGCGCGGAGAGATCACGCACATCGCCCATTCGGTACTCGACGCCAGGGACCCGGATCTTCGGCGGGCGGATATCGATGCTGATAAGCCGGGACGGACCTGTCTGGGTCAGTTTCCGCAGCAGATGGGAACCTATGAAACCGCCGCCACCGAAAACAATTATGGCTTCGCCCTGCATGCCTTCCCCAGTCCGCCAGCCCCGCTGCTGTCCACGCCACCGCAGACCGCCCGGTCTAAAAACGTTCCAAATTCGTATCAGTAGCGCTTAACCATTTTGTTAAACGATCAGCTGGCCCATCGGACCAATAATCACCATGGATTGTTGCACGGCGGCAATCATCTCTGCTATGTAAATACCATAGCAATTGAAGCGGCATAAGGAAGCTGGCGACAGGCCGATGGTGCATTTCGCACGGTCGGATCAGTACCCCTCTTCCGCTTGAGAACAGACCGGCGGTGCATATGACGGCCCGCTGTCGTCCAGTGGTTATGCCTTGCTGCGACAAGGCCGATGAGCGGAACCTTTGCCGGCTGATGCACTGGGCGCCAGCACCCTTTCGGCTTCTGGGATGAAAGACGGACGCATGAATGGCATCGGCGCTTACGGCGGCACGCGCGACGCCGCCGGGGGCGAGGTGTCGGAGGAACGTTCCCCCGACCGGCTCATGCGCTACCGCGACTCCCTTCGCGTCTGCCTCACGGCCGGGGTCGCCGCCATCGACCTGCTCGCCCTTGCGGCCGCCTGCCTCAGCGGCGCCGCCTTGCGCCACGGCACCCCGTTCGACGGCAATTGGGAAATCTTCTTCTTTCTCGCCCCCACTTACCTGCTCGCGGCGGTCAGCCTGCGCGCCTATTCCATCGAGGCGGTGACCTCGATCACCCGGGCGATCTCGTCCGCCTTCACCGCCTTGCTCATCACCGCTGGCCTGTTCCTCACCGCCCTCTTCGCACTGAAGGTCGGCAGCCTGCTCTCCCGCCTCGAGATCGGCTACAGCTTCCTGATGGCTTTCGCGCTGATCGGCGTGGGCCGGCTCGGCTCCACCCTGCTGACGCGAAACCGCCTGCTGCCGATCGTCGCACCGAGGCTTCTGATTCTCACCGACCAGGCCGGACACGGCACCGGCAAGAGCGAGTCGCTGACCACCTATCTGGATGTCGGCGCGGCCGGGCTGACGCCCCGCCTGCACGACCCCGCCTTCTTCGCCGCGCTGAGCGAGGCCATAGGCTATGCCGACCGGATCATCCTCGCCTTCCCGGATCCGCGCGCGCGGCTGCAATGGACCGAGGCGATGCGGCTGAGCGGCTTTGAAGCCGAGGTCGTGGTCGATCTCGGCGGCTTCGAGCCGCTCTCGCTGTCGCGCTGGAACGAGCGCACGACCCTGCTCGTGTCGCGCGGTCCGCTGACGCTCGCCGAGCGCCTGACCAAGAGCGCGTTCGATGTCGCCGTCACCCTCCCTCTGCTCCTCGTCGCCGCCCCGACCGTCGCGGCCGCTGCCCTGCTGGTGAAGCTCGACAGCCCCGGCCCGGCCTTCTTCGTGCAGGAGCGGGTGGGCCGGAACAACCGCCCCTATCGCTGCTTCAAGCTGCGGACCATGCGGACCGACATGACCGACATGACCGGCAAGGTCTCGGCCTCGCGCAGCGACCGCCGCGTCACTCGGGTCGGCCGACTGCTGAGGCGCACCAGCATCGACGAGCTGCCGCAGCTCTTCAACGTGCTGATCGGCAATATGAGCCTTGTCGGGCCCCGTCCACATGCGCTGGGCTCGCGGGCCGAGGGAGCGCTGTTCTGGGAACTCGTCCCCGACTATTGGAGCCGCCATGCGGTGAAGCCGGGCCTGACCGGCCTCGCCCAGATTCGTGGCCTGCGCGGCGCGACGCAGAGCCGCCGGGACATCGAGGCGCGAGTCGCCTCGGACCTCGAATACATCAACAACTGGTCGCTCTGGATGGACGTGAAGGTTCTGCTGCTCACCGTCCGCGTCATCGTCCACCGCAATGCGCATTGAGACCATGTCCCCTCACGCACCTTCGTCGGCCGGCGGCTCTGCCGCCCCCTCCAGCCGGGCATGCGGGCCTCATGCCGGTTGACGTCGAGTTCTCCCTCGCGCTCAACGACCGGACCGGCAAGCTGTTTCTCGGCCGGGAGATCATTGCCGCGCTCGGCGAGCGGGTGGCCTCCGTGCGCTATGGCCGGCGGAAGGCGTTTCCGCGAAGCGATCTCGGCCGGCGCATAGCCGGACGGCTGACGCGATGGGAAACCACCGCCCGCGTCTTCCATCCCGGCCTTGCCGCAGTGCTGCCGCGGCTGCGGACTCCGCACCCGACGCTGCATCTCGATCCGCTCAGCGTGGTGCGTCATCGGCTGGAGGGCCGCGATATCGTGCTCTGCCACGATGTGGGGCCACTCACCTATCCCGACCAATTCGCCCCGGGGGTCGACCGGCTCTACGCGCACGCCTATGCGCGCATCCGCTCGGCGAAGCCGCACATGGTGTTCGTCAGCCGCACCTCGCAGCAGGCGTTTCACGCGCTGTTCGGCGAGGATTTCCCCTCGTCCACCGTCATCTACATTCCGGTGCGCGGGGAAATGTCCGGGCCCCCCGCCTCCCGGTCGCCCGAAGCGCGATCCTCCGAGGCGCGGCCGGCAGGGGTGGACACGCCCTTTCTGCTCACGGTCGGCAGCATAGGGAGGCGCAAGAACCAGGCGCGCTGCATCGCGGCCTTCGCCCGCAGCGGGCTCGCTGCGCAGGGGTGGCGATATGTGCTTATCGGAGGCCGGGAACCCGGCGCCGAGGAGGCCATCGCCCTGGGGACGACGACCGCGGGCGTGGTCATGCCGGGCTATGCCGGCGATGCCGAACTGCGCTGGCTCTATCGCCATGCCGACGGATTCGTGCTCATGAGCCTGCTGGAGGGATTCGGCATGCCGGTGATCGAAGCGGCGGAGCACGGCCTGCCGTGCCTGGTGACGGAAAGCAGCGTGCTCGCCGAGGTGGGCGGGCCGGCAATGCTGCGCGCCGACGCCACGGACGAAGCCGCCATCGCGGAGGGCATGCGCGCGCTGGCCGGAATGCCGCCGGCCGAGCGGGCCGAGCGCGTGGCGCGCGGCCGGGCCCACCTCGCCCTGTTTGACCGCGAACGCGTGCTGGGCCAATGGCGCGAGCTCGTCGACCGGGTCGCCGGAGGCGCATCATGACCGGCGCCGCCCCGGCGCGTGCCCGGTGCCTTCCGCGCGGCGGAAAGGCCGAGCGCTCATGAACGCGGCCACGGGACCTTCGGTCGGCATTGTCATCGCCACGCTCGGGCGGGCCACGAACGTCGCCACGCTCCTCGACCGGCTGGCGCTGCAGAGCCGGCTGCCGGCCTGCGTGGTCGTATCGATGGAGAGCGCCGACGATGCGCCGCCGCCGCGCAGCTATCCCTTCGAGCTGATCCGGCTCTTCGGGCCGCGCGGCTCCTGCCAGCAGCGCAACCGCGCGCTCGACGGCCTGCCGCCAGGCACCGACATCGTCCTGTTCCTCGACGACGACTACGTCCCCTCGCGCCGGATGGTCGCCGACGTCGCGCGCTTCTTCGTCGCCTTTGAGGATGTCGACGGGGCCAGTGGCCGCCTCCTCGCGGACGGCATAACCGGTCCAGGCATCCCTCCCGAGGTGGCGGTGGCGCTCGTGGACGAGGAAGACGCCCGGGAGCCGCCAGCGAGCATCAGCGTCTCCGAGCCCCATCCGGGCCTCTATGGCTGCAACATGGCCTACCGGACGGCGGCGGTCGGCGACCTCCGCTTCGACGAGAACCTGCCGCTTTATGGCTGGCAGGAGGACATCGACTTCGGCAGCCGTCTCGGCGGGCGGCTCGTCTACACGGACGCGTTCCACGGGGTGCATTGCGGCGAAAAGTCCGGCCGCGAGCGCAATGGCCGGCGGCTCGGCTACAGCCAGATCGCCAATCCCTGGTATCTCCGGCGCAAGGGCACCATGCCGTCCAGCTTCGCCTATCGGCTGATCCTGCGCAGCCTGGCGGCGAATGCGGGCCGCCTGCTGCGGCCGGAGCCCTGGATTGACCGGAAAGGGCGGCTGGCGGGAAACTGGCTGGCGGTGCGCGACCTGCTCTCGGGACGTGCCGATCCGCGCCGCATCCTGGAGCTCTAGGCATGGCCCGCAAGGCCCCGCTCTTCATCAACGGCAAGTTCACCTCTGCCGGGGCGACGGCGGTGCATCGCGTGGCGCAGGAGCTGGTCGCCGCGCTGGCGCCGCTGGTGGCCGACCGGGAGTTGCGCCTGCTGGTGCCGCCGGGCGTGACCCGCCCCGGCAACGACCCCGGCGTTCCCGCCTATCCCGTGGGACGGCTAAAGGGCGCGGCGTGGGAACAGATTTCCCTGCCGTGGCACGCGCGCGGCGGCCTCCTGCTCAATTTGTGCAACCGCACGCCCCTCGCCCTGCGCAACGGCCTGACGCTGCTGCACGATGCGCAGGCCTTCACCGCCCCGCAGTCCTACCCCTTGGCGCGCAGGCTGGCCGGCCAGGCGCAGGCCCGCGCCGCCGGGCGCCTTCAGCTGGGACTGCTGACGGTGTCGGAATTCGCGCGGTCCGAACTCGTCGGGCTGGGCCTC
>JAEYTJ010000346.1 GCA_023434095.1 Pseudomonadota bacterium
GTGGTCGGGATCATCGACAGCGCCGCGGCGCGGGCGCGGTAGAGATCCTTGTGCATCGTGTCCAGCGTCGGCTGGTCGCCGGTGTAGGAATGGATCGTCGTCATGAAGCCGTGGTCGATGCCGACCGCGTCGTTCAGCACCTTGGCCACCGGGGCGAGGCAGTTGGTGGTGCAGGAGGCGTTGGAGACCACGAGGTGGTCCTTCGTCAGCTTGTCGTGGTTGACGCCGAACACGACCGTGAGGTCGGCGCCGTCCGCCGGAGCGGAGACCAGCACGCGCTTGGCGCCGGCCGCGAGATGGGCGGCGGCCTTGTCACGGGCGGTGAAGATGCCGGTGCATTCGAGCGCGATGTCCACGCCGAGCGCGGTGTGCGGCAGTTCGGCCGGGTTGCGCACGGCGGTGACCTTGATCGGCCCGCGACCGACGTCGATCGTGTCGCCGTCGACCTTCACCTCACCGGGAAAGCGGCCATGCACGCTGTCGAAGCGGAAAAGGTGCGCATTGGTCTCGACCGGGCCGAGATCATTGATGGCGACGACCTCGATATCGGTGCGACCGGACTCGATGATGGCGCGCAACACGTTGCGGCCGATGCGTCCAAAGCCGTTGATGGCAACCTTGAGCGTCATGCGTTTAATCCCCAGGTAAGCTGTCTCATCACGATCCGCGCGTGGGCCTCATAGCGCGGCGGACGCAAGGACACCAGCCGGTCTTTTGACGCTGCCAGCGGGACGCAGAGCTGGCGCACTTTCCCATGCGCCAGCTGCATAGCTCGTCGACCGTGTTTTCAGCGCTTGAGGCGGCTGAGCGCGGTGGCGACGACGGCTTCCACGGTGATGCCGAAATGGGCGAAGACCTGCGGCGCGGGGCCGGAGGCGCCGAAGCCGTGCATGCCCACGAAAGCGGCGTCGGAGCCGACGATCTCGTCCCAGCCCTGGCGGATCAGCGCCTCGACGGCGATCTTCACCGGGGCCTTGCCCACCACCTGGCGGCGGCTTTCCTCGGGCTGGTTCAGGAACAGCGCGAAGCAGGGCACGGAGACGACGCGGGTCGGCACGCCCTGCGCTTCCAGCTGCTCGCGCGCCTTCATCACCAGCGACACTTCCGAGCCGGAGGCAAAGAGGGTGACCTGCGCCTCGTCGGAGGCGCCGGCCAGCTCATAGGCGCCGCGCGCGGTGAGGCAGCGCTCATTGTCGTCGGTGCGCAGCAGCGGCAGGTTCTGGCGGGTGAGCGCCAGCACGCTCGGACCGGTCTTGTGCTCCAGCGCCAACTTCCAGGCTTCGGCCGTCTCCACCGTGTCGCAGGGACGGAAAACGAGGAGATTGGGAATGGCACGCAGCGCGGCGATCTGTTCCACCGGCTGGTGGGTCGGGCCGTCCTCGCCGACGCCGATGGAATCATGCGTGAACACATAGACCACGCGCACGCCCATCAGCGCCGCGAGGCGGATGGAGGGGCGGCAATAGTCGGAGAAGACGAGGAAGGTGCCGCCATAGGGGATGAAGCCGCCATGCAGGGCGATGCCGTTCATCGCCGCCGCCATGCCGTGCTCGCGGATGCCCCAGTTCACATAGCGGCCGTCATATTTCGGCGGCTCGACATAGACCGAGGTGGCCTTGGTCTTGGTGTTGTTGGAGTGGGTGAGGTCGGCCGAGCCGCCCACCATTTCCGGCAGTGCGGCGGTGAGCGCTTCCAGCACGATCTCCGACGACTTGCGGGTGGCCACCGCCCCGCCATCGGCGCGGGCCTTGGCGATCACGCCGGCGATCGTCTCGCCGAGCTTGGAGGGCAGGTCGCCGCGCACGCGGCGCTCGAACTCGCCGCGCAGCGCCGCCTCCGCCTCGCCGAAGCGCTGGTTCCAGTTCTTGTGCGCCTGGCGCGAGCGCAGGCCGGCGAGACGCCACGCGTCGAGCACGTCGCTGGGGATGACGAAGGGCTCGTATTCCCAGTTGAGGAAGGCGCGGGCGGCGGCGATCTCGGCGGCGCCGAGCGGGGCGCCGTGCACGGCATTGGTGCCGCCCTTGCTGGGCGCGCCGTAGCCGATGGTGGTGCGGCAGGCGATCAGCGTCGGCCGGTCGCTGGTCTTGGCGGCCTCCAACGCGGCGAGGATGGCGTCCGGGTCATGGCCGTCGATGCGGGTGGTGTTCCAGCCCGAGGCCTCGAAGCGCTCCAGCTGGTCGGTCGCCACGGAGAGCGCGGTCGAGCCGTCGATGGTGATGTGGTTGTCGTCCCACAGCACGGTGAGCTTGTTCAGCTTCTGGCGGCCGGCGATCTCGATCGCCTCCTCCGAGAGGCCTTCCATCAGGCAACCGTCGCCGGCGATGACATAGGTGTGGTGGTCGACGAGGTCGCCGCCGAACTGCGCGGCCATCATGCGCTCGGCCAGCGCGAAGCCGACCGAATTGGCGAGGCCCTGGCCCAGCGGGCCGGTGGTGGTCTCGACGCCGACCGTGTGGCCGTATTCCGGGTGGCCGGGGGTGCGCGAGCCGAGCTGGCGGAAATTCTTGATGTCGTCGAGGGTCATGCCCTCATAGCCCGTGAGGTAAAGCAGGGCATAGAGCAGCATCGAGCCGTGGCCGGCGGAGAGGATGAAGCGGTCGCGGTCCGGCCAGCGCGGATCGGTCGGATCGTATTTCAGCACCTTGCCGAACAGGACGGTGGCGACATCCGCCATTCCCATGGGCATGCCCGGATGGCCGGAATTGGCGGCTTCGACGGCATCCATGGCCAGTGCCCGAATGGCATTGGCCATGCGATCGTGCTTCTCGCGGTTCGACATGAGGACGGATGTCTCCGAGGCAGATGGGTTGCTGGGTCAGGGCGCGACGTTTCGATGCCGCAGGCCGGGCGGCGTGCTCCCGGGCGGGCCAGCTCAGCATGCGGGCGGGGCTGGCGAGTGATAGCACCACAAGGCGCGGTGTCAAAGACGGCGCTGCGAGGTCCCCGACCGCCGGGCGTCGCGGCCTCGCGACCGGGGTGGCCGGGCGCCGAAGCGGTGGGCAACGGGCCTTGCGGGGTCGAAGTTGACGCTGTCTCGCCGCGCAGGCTCAATATTGCCGGATTCGTTCAGCGATGAATCGCTCGACGACGGGACGGGGACTCTCGCCATCGGCCACCCATTCCCCCGCTGACCGCCCGTGCCGGGCGAAAGAACGGAGACGCCATGAACGCGCCTGAGGCGGGCGAACCGACGAGCGCCGTGGACGCCGCCCTGCGGCGCTTCGAAAGCGCGGTCGATGCACTCGAAGGCGCCATCGAGCGCCGGCTGGAGGTGGAGCGGCAGGAGGCCGCGCTCGCCCAGCAGCTGCATGTGCTCGGCGCCGACCGTTCGCGCCTTGCCGACGCGCTCGACGGGGCGCAGGCCCGCGCCGACCGGCTCGACAGCGCCAATGAAGAAGTCGCCCGACGGCTGGGCAGCGCCATGGAAACCATTCGCGCGGTGCTCGCCGCGCAGGAACGCTGAGGAAGCAGGCGATGGCGTATGTGACCATCAGCATCGGCGGGCGCGCCTATCGCATGGCCTGCGACGACGGCCAGGAGGACCATCTCAGCGGCCTCGGCGAGGAGGTCGACGCCCGCATCGACCAGCTGCGCATCGCCTTCGGCGAGATCGGCGACCAGCGCCTGAGCATCATGGCCGCGATCACCATCGCCGACGAGCTCAGCGAGGCGCGCCGGCGCATCCAGGCGCTGGAGCAGGAGGCGAGCGCCGAGCGCGCGGCCCGCAGTGCGGCCACGCGGCGCCTCGACGAGACCGAGGCCCGTGTGGCGCGCGGTATCATCGGTGCGGCCGAGCGGCTGGAGCGGCTGACCCGCGAACTCGGCACCAGCCCTTCCGGCGGCGTCGGCATGGGCTGACGAGCATCGGGGCGGCGCGCGTTTCCGTCCGCCGGCCCCCCCGTAGGCGTCTCCCGCTCGCGAGCGGGCGGGCTTGACGCGGCCTGCCGCGCGGCGCACAGGAGCGGACTATTCTGCGGCTCCCGACTGCGCTTCACCTGGAATTTGACATGATCCGTACTCCCCTGATGACCGTCATGGTCCAGGCCGTCCGCAAGGCAGGCCGCTCCCTGATCCGCGATTTCGGGGAGGTCGAGAACCTGCAGGTGTCGCTCAAGGGACCGGCCAATTTCGTTTCCAACGCCGACCGCAAGGCCGAGCGCATCCTTCAGGACGAACTCTCCAAGGCGCGGCCGAATTTCGGCTTCATCATGGAGGAGGCCGGCGAGGTCGACGGGGCCGATGAGAGCCACCGCTGGATCATCGACCCGCTCGACGGCACCACCAATTTCCTGCACGGCATTCCGCTGTTCTGCGTCTCGCTGGCGCTGGCGCGCGACGGCGTGCCGGTGGCGGGGGTGATCTACAATCCGGTCACCGACGAGCTTTTCGTCGCCGAGAAGGGGGCCGGCGCCTTCATGAACGACCGGCGCATCCGCGTGGCGGCGCGGCGCAGCCTCGCCGACGCCGTGGTCTGCTGCGGCCTGCCGCATATGGGGCGCGGCGACTTCGCCCAGTTCGGGCGCGAATACGCCGCCATCGCCCCCAAGGTGGCGGGCCTGCGCCGCACCGGCTCGGCGGCGCTGGATCTCGCCTGGGTCGCCGCCGGACGCTTCGACGCCTTCTGGGAACGCGGGCTCAGCCCGTGGGACATGGCGGCCGGCATCGTGCTGGTGCGCGAGGCGGGCGGCTATGTCTCGGACCTCGACGGCGGCGACAAGATGCTGGCCAAGGGCGACGTCATCGTGGGCAACGACACGGTGCGGCGCGACCTTCTGGCCCTCGTCAGCAAGGCCTAGAGAACGACGTAACGGTAAAGAAATAACGCCTTTGGCCAAGGTCTCTGCCGTGTTCCTTTTCCGTGCGTCTGTGGCATAGTCCGGCCCGAGGGGCGGTCTTTCGGGCCATCGCCGTCCTTCACAGGGACGGCCGACGGTATGAGCGCTACGGATTCATTTCATAAATTGTCATCGCCCCGCATCTTTCTGGTGCGGATGTTCGTGTTTATCCTGCTGTGCGTGGCCCTGGCCTCCATTCTGCACGAGCCGATCTGGCAGGCCTTCCTCAACAATCCCGGCCTGAACGGCGTTATCTTCGGCGTGCTGTTCATCGGCATCATCTTCGCCTTCCGCCAGGTGCTGCGCCTGCTGCCGGAAGTCGAATGGGTGAACAGTTTCCGCATTGCCGACCCCGGCCTCGAAGTGCGGCAGGCGCCGGTGCTGCTGGCGCCGATGGCGGCGCTGCTCGGCGACCGGGTCGGGCGCATGTCGATCTCGCAGGCGACGATGCGCGGCATTCTCGAATCCATCGGCACTCGGCTCGACGAGGCGCGCGACCTGCTGCGCTATCTCACCGGCCTGCTGGTGTTTCTTGGCTTGCTCGGCACCTTCTGGGGCCTTCTGGAAACGGTGAGCTCGATCGCCCGGGTGATCGGGGCGCTCGATGTGGGGCCGGAATCGGGCTCGGTGCTCGACACGCTGAAGACCGGCCTCGCCGCGCCGCTGGGCGGCATGGGCATCGCCTTCTCATCCTCGCTGTTCGGCCTCGCCGGCTCGCTAGTGCTCGGCTTCCTCGACCTGCAGGCCGGGCAGGCGCAGAACCGCTTCTACATCGACCTCGAGGACTGGCTCTCCACCACGGTCGAGGATCTCGGCACCGAGGCCGCCCGGGCCCGGGGGCCCGTTCCGGTGCCCGCTCCCCTCGCCGCGACGCCGATCGGGCCGCTGCCGCTCCCACCCCCTCCGGCCCCGTCGCCGGATTTCAGCGACCTTTCCGCCGCCATTGCGCGGCTTGAGCGCACCATGACGGAGGCCGGCTCGCAGCGGGTCACCTCGGCCATGGCGCATCTGGCCGAGAGCCTGCAGGGCCTCGTCCAGCACATGCGCACCGAGCAGCAGATGGTGCGGGACTGGGTGGAGGCGCAGGCCGAGCAGCAGCGGGACATCAAGCGCCTGCTGGAGCGGATCGCCGACGCCAAGTCGGATCGCGAGAGCGCCTGATGGCCTTGGGACGTTCCCGCCGTGGCGAGCGCCACATCGACTACTGGCCCGGCTTCGTCGACGCGCTGTCGACGCTGCTCCTCGTGTTCGTGTTCCTGCTGTCGGTGTTCGTGCTCGCGCAGTTCGTGCTCACCCAGGAGATCGGCTCCAAGGACGATGCGATGGCGCGGCTGCAGGCACAGATCCGCGAGCTGACCGACCTGCTGGCACTGGAGCGAGCGAACGACGCCGAGACCGACAGCCAGATGGGCACGCTGCGTGCCAGCCTTCTGCGGCTGGAGCAGGAGCGCGACGTGCTGCGGGATGCGGCAGCGGCGGTGGCCAGCCCGGAGGAGATCGCCTCCGCGCAGAGCCGGAGCGCGGACCTCGCCCGTCAGCTGGGCGAGGAGAAGGATGCGGCCGCCTCGGCCGCGGCCCAGATCGCCATTCTCAACCAGCAGATCGCCGCGCTGCGCCGGCAGATCGCCGCGCTTGAGGAGGCGTTGAACATTTCCGACCAGAAGGACAAGGAGAGCCAGTCGCGCCTCGCCGATCTCGGCCGGCGGCTGAACGTCGCGCTCGCGCAGCGGGTGCAGGAACTCACCCGCTACCGTTCGGAGTTCTTCGGCCGGCTGCGCACCATTCTCGGCGACCGGCCGGATGTGCGGGTGGTGGGCGACCGCTTCGTCTTCCAGTCGGAAATCTTCTTCGATCCCGCCGCCGCGCAGCTGCGCCCGGACGCGCTGCCGGCGCTGGACAAGCTCGCGGACGCACTGATCGCGCTGGAAAAGCAGATACCCGACGATCTCCCCTGGGTGCTGCGCGTCGACGGCCATACGGACAACCGGCCGATTTCCACCCCGCTCTACCCGTCCAACTGGGAGCTCTCCGCCTCGCGTGCCATCGCGGTGGTCCAGTATCTCGCGCAGAGGGGCGTCTCGCCCCAGCATCTGGTCGCGGCGGGCTTCGGCGAGTATCAGCCGATCGATTCCGGCAGCGACGACGAGGCCCGCGCCCGCAACCGCCGCATCGAGCTCAAGCTCACCGAGCGATGAGCCATTTGCGATGAGCCCCCCGCGATGAGCGCGCCGCGCGCCACCCTGCTGATCGGCTTCGACTGGAGCCGCATGCCCGAGATGACCCAGCTCTGGGTGGAGGCGTGGCAGGAGACGCTGCCGGAAATCGACTTCGAGGCCCGCCGCGGCTGGCTGTGCCACCGCATCGGTACGCTGATCGAGGACGGCGCCACCATCGACCTCGCGCTGGCCGAAGGGGAGGGGAGCGCGGCGGGTGCGCTGCTCGGCTTCGTCTCCGTCGATCCGCGCACGGGGTATGTGGACCAGCTCGTGGTCCATCCCGACCATTGGGGAACCGGCGTGGCGGGCCGCCTGGTCGCCGCCGCGGCGGCCCGTTCGCCGCGCCATCTCGTGCTCGACGTCAACGAGCAGAACGAGCGCGCCGTGCGCTTCTACGAGAAGGCGGGCTTCGCCGTGACCGGCCACGGGGTCAACCCGACCTCCGGCCGCCCGACGCTGCGCATGGAGCGCGTGGCGAAGGGGACGACGGACGGGGCCTGAAGGCCGGCCCGTCTCCCCTCCCACCGCAGCTTACTTGGCGGCGCTGACCTCGCCGAACTGCAAGGCGGCAAGCCGCGCATAGAGGCCGCCCTGCGCGACGAGGCTGGCATGGGTGCCTTCCTCGACGATGCGCCCACCCTCCATGACGAGGATGCGGTCGGCCGAGAGAACCGTCGCCAGCCGATGGGCGATGACGAGGGTGGTACGGCCCTGCATGGAGCGGTCGAGCGCCTGCTGCACCAGGGTCTCGCTTTCGGCGTCGAGCGCGGAGGTCGCTTCGTCCAGCAGCAGGATCGGCGCCTGGCGCAGGATGGCGCGGGCGATGGCGAGGCGCTGGCGCTGGCCGCCGGAGAGGGTCACGCCGCGCTCGCCCACCGGCGTTCCCCAGCCCTCGGGAAGCCGGGCGACGAACTCGTCGGCGCGCGCCAGCCGGCCGGCTTCCTCGACCTCGGCATCGGTGGCGTCGGGCCGCCCCAGGCGGATGTTCTCGCGAATCGAGGTGGCGAAGATGGCGACGTCCTGCGGCACCAGCGCGATGCGGGCGCGCACCGCCTCCGGATCGGCCTCCGCGATGTCGACGCCGTCGATCCTCACCCGGCCCGAGAGGGGATCGTAGAAGCGCAGCAGCAGCTGGAACAGCGTGCTCTTGCCGGCCCCCGACGGGCCGACCACGGCGACGCGTTCGCCCGGCTGCACCTGGAAGCTCACCCCTGCCAGTGCCGGAACGTCCGGCCGCGCGGGGTAGGCGAAGGCGACGTTCTCGAACGCCACCGCCCCGCGCGCCGGCTCCGGCATCGCGACGGGCGCGGCGGGCGGCGCGACTTTGGGCTTTTCCGCCAGCAGTTCGGCGATGCGCTCGGTGGCGCCAGCGGCCTGGGCGATCTCGCCCCAGACCTCGCCGAGCTGGCCGAGGCCGCTCGCCGCCAGTACGGCATAGAGCACGAATTGGCCGAGCGTGCCGGCGCTCATCTGGCCGGCGAGCACCGCATTGGCGCCGGCCCACAGAATGCCGACCACGCTGGCGAAGACCAGGAAGATGCCGATGCCGGTGAGCCAGGCGCGCGCCCGCACCGCGTTGCGGGCGGCGTCGAAGGCGTGCTCGACCTCGCCGGAAAACAGGCGCGAGGCGGCGCCTTCGGCGGTGTTGGCCTGCAGGCTGCGCACCGAGCCGATGGCCTCGGCGGCATAGGCCGAGGCTTCCGCCAGCGTGTCCTGCGCGCCGCGCGAACGCCGGCGCACGCCGCGCCCGGCACCGATGAGCAGGGCGACGATGACCGGGATCGCCACCAGCAGCGTCGCCGCCAGCCACGGGCTGGTGATCACCATCATGATGGTGGCGCCGATGAACAGCAGGATGTTGCGCAGCGCGATGGAGGCGGAGGCGCCGACCGTCGACTTGATCTGCGTGGTGTCGGCGGTGAGGCGGGAGATGAGCTCGCCCGACTTGGCGTTGTCGTAGAAGGCGCCGTCGAGGGTGAGGAGATGGGCGAAGACCTGCGCGCGCAGATCGGCGACGATGCGCTCGCCGAGCGTCATGACGAGGTAGTAGCGCGCGGCGGACGCCAGCGAGAGCACCGCGACGACGCCGATCATGACCGCGAAATAGCGATCGATGAAGCCGGCATGGCTCTCGTCGAACCCGAAGTCGATCATCCGCCGCACCGCGATCGGCACCACCAGCGTGGCGATGGCGGCGACGACCAGCGCGGCGAGGGCCGCGAGCGCGCGGCCGCGATAGCGCAGGAGATGCGGCCACAGCGCCATCAGCGGCTTGAGGCGCGGGCGGCGCGAGGCGAGCTTCTCGGAAAGGGCCGGCGGGGGCGTGTCGGCGGAAGCAGCGGTGGACGGCGGGGAGGCGGCTTGTGTCACGGGCATGTCTCGGTTATAGAGCCGCTCGGATTTCCGGCAGGATCGTTTTGTAGATCGCCGCATGGCTCCCGCGAGGGGCCGGCCTGCGGCGGCTGAGGATGCTACCCATGAAGAGCGACATCCATCCCGACTACCACTTCGTCAAGGTGGTGATGACGGACGGCACCGAGTACACGACCCGGACGACTTGGGGCAAGGAGGGCGACGTCCTCCAGCTCGATATCGACCCGACCTCGCACCCGGCCTGGACCGGCGGCTCCGGCCAGCTGCTCGACCGCGCCGGCCGCGTGTCGAAGTTCCAGAAGAAGTTCGCGGGCTTCCTCAAGGCCTGATCGGCCGGGAAGGGGTGCCCTGCGGGGCGCCGCGCGACACGACGACATCAACCCTCGCGCCGGGCACGGCCCTGCGCGAGGGTTTTCGTTTGTTCGAGCGGGTGTTCGGGCCCCGGCCCCGGCCGGCCGGTTCAGCGCGTCTCGAAGGCGCGGCGCAGCCGGCCGATCTGCCCGGCGACGACATTCGGTCGCAGGGCCAGGTTGTCCCCCGCCGAAGGGGCGGAGAGCGCGGCATCGAACTGGGCGATGCGCCGCTGCAGCTCCGCGCTGCGATGGATGAGCACGACCAGCGGCTCCGGCAGCAGCGCTTCCGCGTCGAGGTCGCGCAGGGGCCCCGTCAGGTCGATCTTGGCGGCCTCGCGGCGGGCGGTCGCTTCCGCCATCTCGCCTTCGGCGACGGCACGGCGCAGCAAGAGCCAGGAGGCGAGCTGCATCAGCCGGGTGGAGAGCCGCATGCTCTGCTGCGCATAAGCCGCGAGGCGTCCCCGGGAGAGCGCGGCGCTGGCCGTGCGTCCCTCGCCGTCGAGATAGGCGGCGGTTTCCTCGACCAGCGCCATGCCTTGCTGAAACAGGGCGAAGAAGGCGGGCGAGGCGAGACGGCGTTCGGCAAAGCGGATCATTTCGGCCGAGGGCGTAGCGCCAGCGGCGCCCGTTCCGGCATCCGGCGTACCGTCCCTGTCCGAATCTTCGCGGAAGCTGCCCATGACGCCGAAACCCTCGCTGGCGCATGACGGCGCCCCACGCCGCAGTCTGTCGCGCAGCGGCAGGGCGCTGTCCAGCCGCCGACGGCGGTTTCGGTTCCGGGTCGATCGCGGCGTGGGATAGCGGGGATGAAAAAAGAGCCGCCCTGGGGGCGGCTCGAAAAGTGGTAGACAGGGATGCGTCAAACAGAGTGGACAGAGGCCACTCGCGGTCAAAAAGGACCGGCGCCAGTAATAGGTCGGAAACCTTAACCGGTGGTTAAGGCCTCAGCGCTTGAAGACGTTCTCGGCGGCGAGGCGGGAGGCGCGCTTGGCGTCCAGCGCCTGCTTCAGCCGCTCGATTTCCCCGCCGAGCTGGGCGATGCGCTCCTCGATCTCGGTCTCGGAGAGGGCGGAGATGTCGGCGCCGACCGTGTGGGTCGCAGGCTTGAGGGCCGGTGCCGCCATGGGGAAAAGGTCATCGTCGATCGCCATCGCCCGGCTCCTGTTCGTGGTCGGCACGTCGCGGCGAGTTTACCCGCCCCGGCCCGCGGTTGCCAGCGATGGCGGCTTGACCTAGGACGGACGGGACATTCGACAGGATGAGGACGACGCCGTGACCGAGCTGCCCGCCACCATGACCGCCATCGGCCTGCCCACGCCGGGAGGCCCGGAAGCCCTGGTGCCCGTCGAGCGGCCGGTGCCGGTGCCCGGCGCGGGCGAAATCCTCGTCAAGGTCGCGGCCGCGGGCGTCAACCGTCCGGACGTGATGCAGCGCAAGGGGCTCTATCCGCCCCCGCCCGGCGCGCCGGACATTCCCGGCCTTGAAATCGCCGGCGAGGTGGTGGCGCTGGGCGAGGGCGTGACGCGCTGGAAGCTCGGCGACAAGGTGTGTGCGCTGGTCTCCGGCGGCGGCTACGCGCAGTATTGCCTGGCGGACGAAGGCTCCGCCCTGCCGGTGCCGGCGGGCCTTTCCATGGTCGAGGCGGCGGCGCTGCCGGAGACCTTCTTCACCGTCTGGACCAATGTGTTCGACCTCGCGGGATTGAAGGCGGGCGAGCGGTTCCTCGTGCATGGCGGCACCTCGGGAATCGGCACGACGGCGATCCAGCTCGCCAAGGCCTTCGGCGCCACGGTGTTCACCACCGCCGGCAGCCCGGAGAAGTGCGAAGTCTGCCGCCAGCTCGGCGCCGATGTGGCCATCGACTACAAGGCCGAGGACTTCGTCGCCGTGGTGAAGGAAAAGTCCGGCGGCAAGGGCGTCAACGTCATTCTCGACATGGTGGGCGGCTCCTATATCGCCCGCAATTACGAGGCCGCGGCGCCGCAGGCCCGGCTGGTGCAGATTGCCTTCATGGAAGGCTCCAAGGTTCAGATCGACTTCATGCGGCTGATGCTCAAGCGCCTGTCGCATATGGGCTCGACCCTGCGCTCGCGGCCCAAGGCGGAGAAGGCGGCCATCGCGGCGTCGCTGGTCGAGAAGGTGTGGCCGCTGATTGCGGCCGGCACGGTGAAGCCGGTGATGGACCAGACCTTCCCGCTGGAGAAGGCGAGCGAGGCCCATGCCCGCATGGAAACGAGCGCCCATATCGGCAAGATCATGCTCACCGTGGGATGAGGCGTCCGCCGTCGGCGCGGGAGCCCGCGCGAGGGGCGCGCCGATGACTTTTCGGCGGGTCCCGGCTCTACGGCCCGGCTGCGCCGCCGGCGGGGGGGCTCCGGCCCCGAGCCTTCGGCCCCGACCCCCGCGCCCGTTCACCGAAAGCTGTTCGGGCCGGGCCGTTCCCCTCTGGAAATTTGCCCCGCGGCGTCCTAGATTTGTGTCGCGGGGCTGCGGGGTTCGTCAGGAGCACATATTTCCGGGGCCTTATCGATCTCAAAGGGAGCTGTCCCTGACCTTGCCCCTGGGCTTGGACACACGGCGCCCACCTACGTTGTAGGTTCCCGGGATCGAGCCTCCAACGGCCATCGCGGCTCCGCACCCATTGCATCATGCCCCTCGTGACAGACGCCCAACTCGACAAGGCCAGCCTGCGCACCGTGGCCCTCGCCCGGCGGGCGGCGCTCGAACCCTCCGCCCGCGCGGCGGCGGCCGAGGCGGCGGCTGCCCATGCGCTGACATGGCTGGGCGGGGTGAGGGGCGAGGTGGTGTCCGTCTTCGCATCCATCAGCGGCGAGATCGCTACCGATCCGCTGGTGCGGCGTCTGCGGGAAGCCGGGGCCAGCATCGCCCTGCCCATCGTGCTGGGTGTCGGCAAGCCGCTGCTGTTCCGGCTGTGGGAGGCGGGGGTCGAACTCGTGCCCTCCGCCGGTCCCGGCCGCATCGCCATTCCCGCCCCGCCGGAAACCGCGCCCGCCGTGTCGCCCGATGTGCTGGTCGTTCCGCTGGCCGCCTTCGATGCCCGCGGCAACCGGCTGGGCTACGGCGCCGGCTTCTACGACCGCACGCTCAGCCTGCTGCGGCGGGCCAAGCGCGTCGAGGCGCTGGGCTACGCTTTCGCGGTGCAGGAACTGCCCGCCGTCCCGGCGGAGGCGCATGACGAGCGTCTCGACGCCATCGCCACCGATGCCGGCGTCGTCTGTCCGGCGGAGGAGTGACGCATGCGCCTTCTCTTCCTCGGCGACGTGGTCGGGCGTCCCGGACGTCAGGTCGTTCTGGAGCATCTGCCCCGTCTGCGCCGCCAATGGGGGCTCGATTTCGTCGTGGTGAACGGCGAGAACGCCGCGGGCGGCTTCGGCATCACCGAATCCATCTATGAGGAGTTTCTGGAGGCGGGCGCCGATGCGGTGACGCTCGGCAACCATGCCTTCGACCAGCGCGAGGCGCTGGTGTTCATCGAGCGCGCGCCGCGCCTCGTCCGTCCCGCCAATTACCCGCCGGGCACGCCGGGGCGCGGGGCGGCGCTGGTCGAGGCCGCGAACGGCGCTCAGGTGCTGGTGGTCAACATGATGGGGCGGGCCTTCATGGAACCGCTGGACGATCCCTTCGCTGCCATAGACCGTGAACTCGACGCCGCCCCGCTGGGGCTGGTGGCGGACGCGACCATCGTCGATTTCCACGCCGAGACGACGAGCGAGAAGCAGGCCTTCGGCCATTGGTGCGACGGGAGGGCGAGCCTCGTCATCGGCACCCATACCCATGTGCCGACCGCCGACCACCGTGTCCTGCCCGGCGGCACCGCCTATCTCACCGATGTCGGCATGTGCGGCTGCTATGACGGGGTGATCGGCATGGACAAGGAGGAGCCTTTGCGGCGCTTCACCCGCAAGATCGGCTCATCGCGCTTCGAGCCGGCGGCCGGCCCGGGTACTCTGTCGGGGCTGGCGGTGGAGACCGATGGCGCCGGCCGCGCCGTTGCGGTCGCGCCGGTGCGGATCGGCGGCAGCCTCAGCGAGGCGGTGCCAGACTTCTGGTAGAAGAGGCCCTGACGCGCGCGGGGGGCTGTCATGTTTACAGGGGGGCTGAATGGGCGTGATGGATGTCCTCCGGAACGAGGGATTGCCCGGGGTCGTTTACAGGGCGCAGCGCAAGATCAGCCGCGTATCCGCGGGGAAATGGAACATCCTCTTCAAGGGCGCGCCCGTTCGTTCGGACTATGGCGTGCTGCTGACACCGAACTGGGGTGACCTGACCTTCGAGTTCTGCCTTTACAAAGGCTATGGAACATTCTTCTCGGACTACCTGCGCAATATCGATTACCCGTTCACCTTCATCGATATCGGGGCGAACCAGGGGCTCTATTCCCTGATCGCGGCGCAAAATCCGCTTTGCGAGCAGGCGATAAGCCTGGAGCCGGTGGGCAGGACGTTCGGTCTGCTGAGCTCCAATATCGCCGCCAACGGATTGGCCGACAGGATCGTCGCCCTGAATTGCGGCCTGTCGTCGGAAGACGCCCGCGTGAAGATCCGGCTCAAGGCCGGGCACAGCGGGGCGGCGTCGCTGCACAACACCTTCAAGGACGGCGAGGAGAGCGAGGAGATCCAGCTTTCCACCGCCGCCATTCTCGAGCCCTATCTGGCCTCGCGGCTGCCGCTGGTGGTGAAGATCGACACCGAGGGCCACGAACAGGTCGTGATCGCGGAACTGGCCCGGAGCCGGTTTGCCGACCGCGTGGCCTCGGTGTTCTATGAAGTCGATACCGGGTGGGTCGATCCGGAAGCCCTCCAGGATGCCCTTCGCGGCATGGGCCTCGTTCATTTCGATCAGATCGGCGGGGGAACCCATTACGACGTGATGGCGACCCGCCGGGCCGGCGAGGTGGCCTGAAGGCGGGGTGCCCGTGCGCTCCGCGCTTTACGCGCGCCCGCCCTCTCGCCTATAAGCCGCGCACCTTTTATTTCTGGCATTCGACACGGCCGGGCCACGGGCCCGCCCGGTGTGACGTGGAGGCGGCCATGGCCGGGCATTCGCAATTCAAGAACATCATGCACCGCAAGGGCAAGCAGGACGCGGTGCGTTCGAAGCTGTTCTCCAAGCTGGCGCGCGAAATCACCGTCGCGGCCAAGCTCGGCATGCCCGATCCGGCGATGAACCCGCGCCTGCGCGCCGCCGTGCTGGCGGCCCGCGCGGAGAACATGCCGAAGGACAATATCGACCGCGCGATCAAGAAGGCGCTGGGCGGCGATGCCGAGAACTATGACGAGATCCGCTACGAGGGCTACGGCCCCGGCGGCGTCGCCGTCATCGTCGAGGCGCTGACCGACAACCGCAACCGCACCGCTTCGGAAGTGCGTTCCTACTTCACCAAGTCCGGCGGGGCGCTCGCCGAAACCGGCGCGGTGTCCTTCATGTTCGACCGCATCGGCACGGTGGAGTTCGACGCCGCCAAGGCCTCGGCCGACGCCATGCTGGAAGCTGCCATTGAGGCGGGCGCCGACGACGTGACCTCGGACGAGAACGGGCATGAGGTCGTCTGCTCGGTGGAGAATCTGCACGAGGTCGCCCGCGCGCTGGAAGCCGTGTTCGGCGAGCCGCGCAAGTCGGGCCTCGTCTGGCGCCCACAGAACACGGTGGCGGTGGACGACGAGGTGGCGGAGAAGCTGATCCGCCTCGTCGACAACCTCAACGACAATGACGACGTGCAGAATGTCTACGCCAATTTCGAGCTGTCCGACGCCTTCATGGCGAAGATGGGCGGCTGACCGGCGCGGCGCCGCTCACCGCCCGATCAGCGTGTCGAACAGCGGCAGGCTGAGCAAGGCGGCGGCGGCGATCACCCAATAGGCGGCGACGCGGTAGTGCCGGTCGGAGGCGCCGCGAAAGGCGCGCGCGCCGGCATAGAGCCCGAGCGCATAGGCCGGCCCGAGAAACAGGGTCAGCCTACCGACCTCGGCGGTGAACATGCCGCTGAGCGCGTAGGAAGAGCCGGTCGCCAGCGTGACCAGCGCGAAGAAGCCGAACAGATTCGCGCGCACCAGCGCGGCAGGCTGGCCGCTGCCGAGCCAGTAGACGACGACGGCGGGCCCGGACATCTGCGCCGCCCCGCCGCAGAAGCCGGCGACCGCGCCGACGCCGAGCGTGACGGGGAGGGTGTGTTGGCCGGTGTGGCGCCAGCCCGAGGCCAGCAGCGCCAGCAGCCCAAGTCCGAGAAAAGCGAGTGCCCAGCGCACGACGAGCGGATCGGTGTGCTGCAGCACCCATACCCCGGCCGGAACGGCCACCACGGCGCCCACCGCCAGCGGGGCAACCTGTCGCCAGACGCAGGCGCGCAACGCCGGAACGACGAAAGGCAGCGTCATCAGCGTGTCGATGACCAGAAGCAGGGGCACCGCCACGCGCGGGCCATAGGCGGCGCTGACCAGCGGCACGAAGATGAGCGCCCCGCCGAAGCCCGAGAAGCCGCGGGTGACGCCGGCGATCAGCGCGGTGAGGAAGGCCCAGGCC
>JAEYTJ010000365.1 GCA_023434095.1 Pseudomonadota bacterium
CTCAGCTTCGACCTCTGCATCTTCCACAACCAGATGCGCGAGACGATCGAGCTGGTCGAGCAGTGCCCGGAGGTGAGCTTCATGCTCGACCACATCGGCAAGCCGGGCATCCGCGACGGGCTCACCCAGCCCTGGCGGAGCGAGATGCGCGAGCTGGCGGCGTTCCCCAACGTCACCTGCAAGATCTCCGGCGTCGTCACCGAGGCGGATCACGACAACTGGACCTACGACCAGGTGGCGCCCTACGTCGCCCATTCGATCGAGACCTTCGGCTTCGACCGCGTCGCCTTCGGCGGAGACTGGCCGGTGTCGGAGCTCGCGACCCGCTATGCCGACTGGGTGGCGGTCGTCGACCGCGTCATCGAGGGCGCGAGCAAGGACGAGATCCGGAAGCTCTATCGCGACAACGCGATCCGCTTCTACCGCATGTGACGAGCGCCAGGCGTGGGCCCGTCCCGCCCCGGGGCGGGCCCGCGCGGCCGATTCCGACGCCTAGTGACTCCATGCACGGGGAGTGCTAGACGGGCGGCGCTGCAGATATTGCAGTGCAACAAGCGGTTCCAAACATCATGGCCACTGCGCTGTCCGGCTCCTCGGGAGCCGAGACACCGGCCAACGGGAACGTTCACACCCATCCCAAGACCGGTTTCTGGACCCTGGTCATCGGGTCCATCGGTGTCGTCTACGGCGACATCGGCACGAGCCCGCTTTACGCGTTTCGGGAGTCCGCGCTCGCCGCGGGCGACGGCGGCGTCAGCGAGGCGGAGATCCTCGGGGTCCTCTCGCTCATCTTCTGGGCGCTCATCCTCGTCGTGACCCTCAAATACGTCGTCCTCCTGATGCGGGCGGACAACCGGGGCGAGGGCGGCACGCTCGCGCTGATGGCGCTGGTCCAGCGGGCCGTCGGCAAGGGGCGGGGCCTCGTCCTCCTGCTCGGCATCTTCGCGGCGGCCCTCTTCTACGGCGACGCGATGCTGACGCCGGCGCTGTCGGTGTTGTCCGCCGTCGAGGGTCTCGAGATCGCCGCGCCCGGCCTCTCCGCCTACGTGCTGCCGATCTCCGTGGTGATCCTCATCGCCCTGTTCCTCGTCCAGTTCCGGGGAACGGCGAACGTCGCCTTCTTCTTCGGGCCGATCACGTGCATCTGGTTCGTGGTCCTCGGCCTCCTCGGGGTCATCCAGATCGTCGGCAACCCGCAGGTCCTGGTCGCCCTCAATCCCCTCCATGCGCTCCTCTTCCTCGCCGAGCATGGCGCGATCGGGGTGGTGACGCTGGGCGCGGTCTTCCTCGCGGTGACCGGCGCCGAGGCGCTCTATGCCGACCTCGGGCATTTCGGCCGCCGGCCGATCCAGGTCGCCTGGATCTTCTTCGTCCTGCCGGCGCTGACCCTCAACTATTTCGGCCAGGGCGCGCTGGTGCTCGACCAGCCGGAGGCGATCTCCAGCCCCTTCTTCCACATGGCGCCGGACTGGGCCCGGCTTCCCCTCGTCGTCCTCGCGACCGCAGCGACCGTCATCGCCAGCCAGGCGGTTATCACGGGCGCCTATTCGCTCAGCCGACAGGCGATCCAGCTCGGCCTCCTGCCGCGGCTCGAGATCCGGCACACCTCGGAAGCCAATCCCGGCCAGATCTACCTGCCGCGGATCAACACCATCCTCCTGCTCGGCGTCCTGCTCCTCGTCGGCCTCTTCCGCAGCTCGAGCGCGCTCGCCGGCGCCTATGGCATCGCCGTCAGCGGCACGATGGTGGTGACGGCGCTGCTCCTCTTCGTGGTGATCTGGCGCGTCTGGCGCTGGGGGGCGGTCGCGGCCGCGCTGATCGTCCTGCCGCTGCTCGTCGTCGACGTGACGTTCCTCGCCGCCAACCTCCTCAAGGTCGTCGATGGCGGCTGGTTCCCGCTGCTCCTCGCCGCGCTCCTGACGGTGGTGATGATCACCTGGCAGAAGGGCTCGAGGATCCTCTTCGAGAAGACACGGCGGATGGAGATGCCGCTCGGCGACCTCGTCCGCCAGCTCGAATCGCGGCCGCCGCCGCGGGTGGCCGGCACCGCGGTCTTCCTCACCAGCGATCCGGACAGCACGCCGACCGCACTTCTCCACAGCCTCAAGCACTTCAAGGTGCTGCACGAGCGGAACGTCATCCTCACCGTGCAGACGGCGGACACGCCGCGCGTCAAGCCCGACCAGCGCGTGACCATCGAGTCGCTCAGCCGCACCTTCGCGCGGGTGACGATCCGCTACGGTTTCGCCGAGCAGCCGAACGTCCCGAAGGCGCTGGCGCTCGCCCGCCAGATCGGCTGGACGTTCGACATCATGTCGACCTCCTTCTTCCTCTCCAGACGATCGCTCCGGCCCTCGCCGCAGGGCAGCATGCCGCTCTGGCAGGACCGGCTGTTCCTCCTCCTCTCCCGCAACGCCGACGACGCCTCCAGCTATTTCCGTATCCCCACCAATCGGGTAGTCGAGATCGGAACGCAGGTTGTGATCTAGGTGGCGCGAGTCGCCGGGGAGTGGAGACGCGCATGACACCGGGGGCACGCCTCGCGGCGGCGATTGAGGTGCTGGACGACATCGGCCGGCGGCATCGCCCGGTGGCCGAGGCGCTCAAGGACTGGGGCGTGTCGCACCGCTTCGCCGGCTCGAAGGACCGGTCGGCGATCGGCAACATCGTCTATGACGCCCTGCGCTGGCGCGCCTCGTCGGCCTGGGTGATGGAAGCCGACACGCCGCGGGCGCTCGTGCTCGCCGCCGTCGGCCGGCACTGGGGCCTCGGCAGCGACGGCCTCTCGGCGATGTTCGCCGACGACCGCCATGCTCCGGAGCCGCTGTCGGGCGCCGAGAAGGCGCTCGTCGACATGGCCAATCTCGACGCGGCGCCGGCCCATGTGCGGGCCGATGTGCCCGAATGGCTGGCCGACCGACTCGAGCGGAGCCTCGGCGCGGCCTGGGTGGCTGAAGGACAGGCGCTCGCACTCCGGCCGCCGCTCGACATCCGCGTCAATCGACTGAAGGGCGACCGCGACAAGGCGGCGAAGGCGCTGGCCCAGTTCCATGCCGAGCCGACGCCGCTCGCTCCCGACGGTCTCCGCATCGCGCCGACCGCGGCCGACGGCCGCCACCCGAACGTCCAGGTCGAGCCGGCCTTCCAGAAGGGCCTGTTCGAGATCCAGGACGAAGGCAGCCAGCTGGCGTCGCTCCTCAGCGGCGCCAAGCCGGGCGAACAGATCCTCGACCTCTGCGCGGGGGCCGGCGGCAAGTCGCTGGCGATGGCGGCGGTGATGGAGAACAAGGGGCAGGTCTTCGCGACCGATTCCGACCGCTCCCGCCTCGCGCCGATCTTCGACCGCCTCAAGCGGGCAGGGACCCGGAACGTCCAGGTGAGGCCGGCGCGCTCGTCCCTCTCCGACCTCGAGGGCCACATGGACGCCGTCCTCCTCGACGTGCCGTGCACCGGCACGGGGACGTGGCGCCGCCGCCCGGACGCCAAGTGGCGGCTGACGGAGCGTGCCCTCGGCGAGCGGGTCGCCGAGCAGGCGGCGCTGCTCGACGCGGCGGTGGCCTATCTCAAGCCCGGCGGGCGCATCGTCTACGTCACCTGCTCGCTGCTGCCCGACGAGAACGGCGACCAGTTGCGGGCCTTCGTCGAGCGGCAGGCGGGGTTTCGCCTCCTGTCGCCGTCGGAGGTCGTCGCGGCCGCCCGCATCCCGGAAGCGACCAGGGACGCGCTCGGGGTCGCTCTCGGCCCGGACGGCGTGCTCCTCACCCCGCATCGGACAGGGACCGACGGGTTCTTCGTCGGCGTCGTGGCCCGGGCCTGACGCGCCCGCCAACGCGCCGTCACCCTAGCGCGCGGGACGATGCATCCCCGCGCGGAGCGCGCGGGTCCAGGCGAAACCGACGCAGACGCTGACGATGGCGATCGCCACCGTCCCCACGAGGGGCGGCAGCGGAAGGCCGTCGTTGACGTAGAAGAGAACCAGCGCGGCGAGGGTGCCGGAGGCGAGGCCCGCCCCGAGGGCGAGGCTCCAGGACGCGCCGCCACGCCGGTCCGCGCGGGCGACGAAGATGCCGACGACGACGCCCGGCGGGACGCCGAGGGCGATGGCGAAGATCATCACCACCGAAAACAGCTGCGCGGCGGGCACCTGCTCGCCGAAGAGGGCGAGCGCGAACACGAAGACCGCGAGCCCGCCGAAGAGGGGCGTCACCAGCGCCATGATCGCGATCGTCCGGATCGAGGTCGGTCCCTCGCCCGGCCCTGTGACGGCGTCGCTCATTGCATCTCCCGCGAGGACACGCCCCGCGGTCGACGGGGCAGGGGCCGATCCTACGCGGCGCCGGGCTCGTGCGCATCATCGATCGCAAGTCGCGGAGTCCGTCCGCCGCGCGTTGCCCCTCGCGTTCCTGCGATGCTATAGGCCGCGCGGGCGTTCATGGCCCCGGAAGCGGGACGGCAATGGCGATCGACAAGGCAACGGTGGTGAAGGTGGCGCGGCTGGCGCGGATCGCGGTGAGCGACGACGAGGCGGAGGCGCTGCGCGGCGAGCTCAATACGATCCTCGGCTTCGTCGAGCAGCTGAACGAGGTCGACGTCGAGGGCATCGCGCCGATGACCGCCGTCGTCCACGTGCCGCTCAAGGAGCGCGACGACGTCGTCACCGAAGGCGGCCAGGCCGGGAAGGTCCTCGCCAATGCGCCGGTCCACGAAGGACCGTTCTTCGCCGTGCCGAAAGTGGTGGAGTGAGCGCCATGACCGATCTCACCCGCCTCACTATCGCTGAGATCCGCGACGGGCTCGCCGCCGGCCGGTTCTCCGCCACCGAGCTGACGAGCGCCTATCTCGCCGCCATGGAAGCCGCACGCGCGCTCAACGCCTATATCGTCGAGACGCCCGAGAAGGCGCTGGCGATGGCCGCCGAATCCGACCGCCGCATCGCCGCCGGCGAGGCGCGCCCGCTCGAAGGCGTGCCGATCGGCGTCAAGGACCTGTTCTGCACCGAGGGCGTCCACAGCCAGGCGGCGAGCAATATCCTCAAGGGCTACGAGCCGGTCTACGAGTCGACCGTGACGGCCAACCTCTGGGCCGACGGCGCGGTGATGCTCGGCAAGCTCAACATGGACGAGTTCGCCATGGGCTCGTCCAACGAGACTTCCGCCTATGGCCCCGTCACCAACCCGTGGCGCTCGAAGGCCTCGAATGCGCCGCTGGTGCCGGGCGGCTCCTCGGGCGGCTCGGCGACGGCGGTCGCGGCGTTCCTCTGCGCCGGCGCGACGGCGACCGACACCGGCGGCTCGATCCGCCAGCCGGCGGCCTTCACCGGCACGGTCGGCGTCAAGCCGACCTACGGCCGCTGCTCGCGCTGGGGGATGATCGCCTTCGCCTCGTCCCTCGACCAGGCGGGTCCCATCGCCCGCGACGTCCGCGACGCCGCGATCATGTTGAAGTCGATGGCCTCGGTCGATCCCAAGGACACGACGTCGGTCGACCGTCCCGTGCCGTACTTCGAGGCTGCACTCGGTCGCTCGCTGAAGGGCATGAAGGTCGGCATTCCGAAGGAATACCGCGTCGACGGCATGCCTGAGGAGATCGAGGCGCTCTGGCAGAAGGGCATCGCCTGGCTGAAGGATGCCGGCGCCGAAATCGTCGACATCTCCCTGCCGCACACGAAATACGCGCTGCCGGCCTACTATATCGTGGCGCCGGCCGAGGCGTCGTCGAACCTCGCCCGCTATGACGGCGTGCGCTACGGGCTGCGCGTGCCCGGCAAGGACATCGTCGAGATGTACGAGAACACGCGCGCTGCCGGCTTCGGCCGCGAGGTGAAGCGGCGCATCATGATCGGCACCTATGTGCTGTCGGCCGGCTATTACGACGCCTACTATCTGCAAGCACAGAAGGTAAGAAACCTTATCAAGCGCGACTTCGAGAAAGTGTTCGACGCGGGCGTCGACGTCATCCTGACGCCGGCCACGCCTTCGGCCGCCTTCGGCGTCGCAGACCAGGACATGGCTGCCGATCCGGTGAAGATGTACCTCAACGACATCTTCACGGTGACGGTGAACATGGCCGGACTGCCGGGGATCGCGGTGCCGGCCGGGCTCGACGCAAAGGGCCTGCCGCTCGGGCTGCAGCTCATCGGCAAGCCGTTCGAGGAGGAGACGCTGTTCCAGACCGGTCACGTGATCGAGCAGGCCGCCGGCCGGTTCGAGCCGGACAAATGGTGGTGACGGGCGGGCTCCGCGCAGGGAAGCTGTAAGCGTCGGATTGCGCGCGTAGCCGGTTGTACGGCGGATAGAGTCTGATAGGTTCGGGAAGGCGGCGGAGTTCTTCTTGCTTTTCTATCTCTCCAAAATCTTCTGGTTCCTGGCGCAACCGCTCAATCTGGCGATCTTCCTGCTCGCCTTCTCGCTGCTGGTATCCTGGTTCCGCTGGAGGAAGCTCGGCGGCTTCACGGCGTTGCTCTCTTTCCTGATCCTCGCCGTGGCGTCCTGGACATCGCTTGGCGCGCTGATGCTGAACCCGCTGGAAGAGCGTTTCCAGCGGCCTCCCATGCCCGACAAGGTCGCCGGCATCATCGTGCTCGGCGGCGGACTCGAGGGTGCGATCAACCTGGCGCGCGGCGGCTACGACATAAACAGCGGCGGCGACCGCTACCTCGAAGCTGCAGTGCTGGCGCACCGCTATCCCGACGCCAAGATCGTGGTTTCCGGCGGCACCGGCACGATGGTGCTGGACGGCGAAGGGGATGCCGACACGGCGCCGAGGCTCTTCGAGGGACTGGGTATTGCGCGCAGCCGGCTGATCCTCGAGCCGGAATCGCGCAACACCTATGAGAATGTCGAGAATATCAGGAAGCTGGTGACGCCAGGCAAGGACGAGACCTGGCTGCTGGTGACATCGGCCTTCCACATGCCCCGCTCGGTCGGCCTGTTCCGCAAGGCGGCGTTTCCGGTGCTGCCCTGGCCGGTCGACTATCGTACGTCAGGCCAGGAAGGCATCGGCGTGATGCGCGACAATCCGGCGGATTCGCTGCAGACGACAACCATGGCGATCCGCGAATGGGCAGGGCTGGTGGCCTACAAGTTCGTCGGGCGGATCGATTCCGTCTTTCCCGGCCCTAACAACTAGCTCCTGTTTGCCGCAATTCCGGACGGAAAACCGGGTTCCACTTTCCTGGAATTGCTTTAGCCGTCCAGAACTGCTCGCCGCGCAGCCGAGAAGAACTGGCGGCGCACCAGGACGGCGAGGATGAGCAGCGTCGTCAGCGCGAAGACCGTCGGCCCGACGAACCAGCCGAGATAGCCGATCGAGAAGAAGATGCCGCGCAGGCCGGCGTTGAAATGCTTGCCGGCGAGCACGTTCATCTTTGCCGCGCGCACCACCGCTTTCTCGGTCTCCTCGATGTGGCCCGCTTCGTCCTTCTGAACGGGTACGGCGCCGATCAGGATCGAGCAATAGTTGAACAGGCGGTAGGACCAGCCGAACTTGAAGAAGGAGTAGGCGAGCAACAGGATCAGCCCGATCACCTTGACCTCGAAGATCGGCCGCGCCGCCGCCGCGGTGGACAGTGGCAGGTCGGAGAGCACGTTGAGCACGCGGTCGCTCGATCCGACGAGCGCGAAGCAGCCGCCGATGGCGATCAGCGCGCTGGAGCCGAAGAAGGCGGTGCCCTGCTGGAGGCCAAGCATGATCGAGGTGTCGATCATGCGCAGGTCGCGCCGCGCCATGGTGCGCATCCAGGTCTCGCGCTGCCTGTTCATGGCCGAGGAAAGCGAAACGCGGTCGAACAGTTTCCCGTCAGTCGCCAGCGAGTGGAAAGCCCATACGGCGAGGAAGAAGGCGAGCGCGGCAAGGTCGGCGGTGGAGAGGAGCATGAAGCGTTCCCGGAACCATTGGTCCGCGCCACTATATACGCAATGTTGTCAACGGATCACCCGAAGCCGGCGGGCGCCGTGGAGGATGGCCTAGCTTTCCCCTTCACGTTCCCGGAACCGCCGCACCTTGTCCTTGGTGCCGCAATCGTCCATAGCGCACCACCGGCGCGAGAGGTTCTTGCTGCCGTCATAGAACAGCCACAGGCAATCATGGTCGGGACAGCGCTTGACGCGGCGCAAGTCGCCGGTCAGCAGGTCCGCGGCTTCGCACACAACGGTATGGCGGAACCGGTCGACGGCAGCCTGTGCGCCGTCCGCCAGGACGAAGCCGTGATCAGCCGGCACCAGCCGCTCGGCGGCTCGTGCGTCGGCCAGTTCGGCGTTGAGGATGGTGAGGTCGCGGGCTGCAGGTTTGCGCTCGTCCGCCACCGCATCGAAGATGCCAGCCAACGCATCGCGCAGCTTGTGCAGCCGCGCCAGCGCCTGGGCGGTCGGCGCGCGTTCCAGGTCGATGCCACAACGCTGCGCCCATTCGAGGAAATCACCGGGGGTCAAGGCGCGGTCCCAGTCCGCATCCTGCCGGGTGCGCGAGAGGGTGTTGCAGAAATCGAGAGACATCTGCCCCGCTACGAACTCGTGCTTGGGCAAGGCCCGGTGCAAGTGCTCATTCGTCAACATGTTCATCCATCGCAACTGTCACCAACATAAGTCGATTGACCGGTTACACCAAGAGCCGTTATATGTAACCCATAAAAATTATATAGGTGGTTACAGTGGCCGACAGTTCCTCGATTGACGTCGCAAAACCAGCCGCAGCGGATGGCGCGGTCGACCCGACGGCGCTGCGGACTGCGGTCATTGGCGTCTTCTTCTCCGGATTCGGCCCGCTGATGGTGCGCAATTCGCCGGTCGATACCGCCGCGACGGCCTTCTGGCGCGTGCTGATCGCCTTGCCGGCTGCCATGTGGCTGGCGCGGCGCGAGACGCCGCTGCCGGCGAAGGCCAAGCTCCTGTCGATTGTCGCGGGCCTGCTGGTAGCGGCCGACCTGGTGCTGTGGAACCGCGCCGTCGTCTCCACCACGATCCTGGAAGCGACGCTGCTGGCGACGATCTATCCGCTGCTGGTGGCGCTCGGCGGCTGGCTGCTCTGGCGCCAGACCATCACGCGCTGGCTGGGGATAGGCGGTGCGGTGGCGTTCGGCGGCCTGGTGCTGATGACGCTCGGCCCGGCCACCGGGCAATCGACTGTCGAAGGCAACCTCTACGCGATCGAGGCGGCGGTGTTCTATTCCGGGTGCCTGCTGCTCACTGGCCGGCTCTGCCAGATCTATCCGGCGGCGGCCGTGACGGCATGGTCATTCCTCGGCGCGGCTTTGGGCACGCTGCCGATTGCGTGGTTCGAGGACCGCTTTCTGCCTGTCGGCGTGTACGGCTGGAGCTACATGGCGCTCTATGGCGTGCTGACGCTGGCTGCCTACACGCTGATCAACCGCAGCCTCGGCAAGCTGCCCACTGCGCTGGTCGCCGTGCTGGGTTACGGCCAGCCGGTGGTTGCGACGGCGCTCGCTGTTCCGTTGCTCGGCGAGGTGCCGGGGTTTGGCGATCTGGTCGGCGCGGCCATTGTTGTTGCGGGCCTGGGGCTGGCGACGCGCTCCGACAAGCCCGCCTCGGCTTAGCCGGTTACATCGCCGACCGCTTTGCACCTGCTGGCGGGCGAAACAGAGCCCCTATATATGCCCCCTATATAGGCAATGTCGCCTGCGGATCATCCGAAGTCGGCGGACGCGAAGCGTGCGGCTGGAAAAGCGCCGAAACATCCGTGAAAAGGCGCCAGCGCGCCAGGGAGCCAGTGCTTGTTCCTTTCGGTATTCGACCTGTTCAAGATCGGCATCGGCCCGTCGAGTTCCCACACGATGGGGCCGATGACGGCGGCAGCGCGTTTCCTCGACGAGATAGCGGGGGACGACTGGCCGCGTCCGGCTGGCGTCAGGGTGGACCGCATTTCGGTCAGCCTGCACGGATCGCTCGCCTATACGGGCGTCGGCCACGGCACCGACCGCGCGGTGATCCTCGGCCTTGCCGGCGAGACGCCGCAGACAGTTGACCCGGATCAGGCCGATGGCATCGTCGCCGGCATCACGTCGGCGAAAAGAATCGCGCCATCAGGCCATCCATCCTATCGCTTCGATCCGGCGGCCGACCTCGTCCTCGACCGCAAGACGCCGTTGCTCGGCCATGCCAACGGCATGGCCTTCTCCGCCCATGACGCCGACGACAGGCTGCTCCTTAAGCGTATCTATTACTCGGTAGGCGGCGGCTTCGTGGTGTCTGAGGAAGAACTGCAGCGGCTGAAGGCAAAAGGCCCGGGCAAGCCGGCAACACGCGTGCCCTATCCCTTCAAGAGCGCTGCCGAGATGCTGGCCATGGCGAAGAAGAGTGGCCTTTCCATCGCCGCGATGAAGCGCGCCAACGAAGAAATCCATATGTCGCGCGAAAAGCTCGACGAGGGACTCGACGCCGTTTGGGACGCCATGCGCGGTTGCATCGAACGCGGGCTGTCGCAGGACGGCATCATGCCGGGCGGGCTGAAGGTGCGCCGCCGCGCACGGGCGCTGCATGACAAGCTGAGCGAGGACTGGCGCACCAACCGGCCTAACCCGCTGCTCGCCAATGACTGGCTGTCGATCTACGCCATGGCCGTCAACGAGGAGAACGCGGCGGGCGGCCGCGTCGTCACGGCGCCGACCAACGGGGCGGCCGGCACGCTGCCCGCCGTGCTGCGCTACTGGCTGCATTTCCACCCGGAAGCCGACCAGGAGAGCTTCCGCGACTTCCTGCTGACGGCGGCGGCGGTTGGCGGGATCATCAAGCACAACGCCTCGATCTCTGGCGCCGAGGTTGGTTGCCAGGGCGAGGTGGGTTCGGCTTCGGCGATGGCGGCTGCCGGTCTCTGCGCTGTCATGGGTGGCACGCCGGAGCAGGTCGAGAACGCCGCCGAGATCGCGCTGGAGCACCATCTCGGCATGACCTGCGACCCGGTTGGCGGGCTGGTGCAGGTGCCCTGCATCGAGCGCAATGCGTTGGGCGCGGTGAAGGCGGTGACTGCCGCCTCGCTGGCGATCAAGGGCGACGGCACGCATTTCGTGCCGCTCGACGCGGCCATCGAGACGATGCGCCAGACCGGCATCGACATGAGCGAGAAATACAAGGAAACCAGCCTCGGCGGATTGGCGGTCAATGTGGTGGAGTGCTGAGGGTCCTGTGCATAACCCGGCTTTTCATTGAACAGCCGCCGCCCGGTCGCTAAATCTCATTTTATGTCCTTGAACCTCTTAAAACTCTGCGTCGGCTGCGACAGCGTCGAGGATCTGGAAGAATGGATCGCGGAGAAGCTCGACCAGCGCCGTCGCGCCGGCGAGCCGGTGGAGCATTGGCACACCACGCGCATGGTGCCGACGCGCGGAGCCGAGATCACGGATGGCGGCTCGCTCTACTGGGTCATCAAGGGCAGCGTGCAATGCCGCCAGCGCCTTCTGGAGGTCAGGCCGTTTGTGGACGATGAAGGCATTTCGCGTTGCCGCCTGATGCTCGATCCGGTCGTGGTGCGGACCGAATGGCAGCCGCGCCGCGCCATCCAGGGCTGGCGCTACCTGAAGCAGAATGAAGCGCCGCTGGACCTCGGCAAGGGGCGCAAGGGCATCGCCGAGATGCCGCCGAAGCTGCGGCAGGAACTCGCCGAACTCGGGCTGCTCTAAGGTTCAGCCGAGCCGACCCGCAATCGCGACTTCCGTGCGGCCGTGGTCGCCGGGCTTGCAAGCCGCGCGCCGCCGTCACATCTTTTGCCCATGAGCGAGGAGAAAAGGCCGGTTCCGGCCAAAGACGCCGCGAAAGTTCCGGAGAGAAAGTCGTCGTCAGGCGAGATCGACGCCTTTCTGCGTCAGGCGAAGGCGGTGGCCGCCACGCGTGCAGCCGGCGGGCGGCTGATCCTGGCGCTCGACGCCACGATGAGCCGGCAGCCGACCTGGGACATGGCTTGCGCGCTGCAGGCAGAGATGTTCGACGCGGTCGGCCAGACGGGCGGGCGGGCGGGTTCGCTCGGCGTCCAGCTCGTTTATTTCCGGGGCTTGAGCGAATGCCAGGCGTCGAAATTCGTCGGCGAAACGGAGACGCTGAAGCGGCTGATGTCGGGCATTTCCTGCCGGGGCGGCAACACGCAGATCGGCAAGGTGCTCGGCCATGCGCTGAAAGCGACCGCGGAGAAGAAGGTCGATGCGCTCGTCTATATCGGCGACGCGATGGAGGAGCAGCTGGACGATCTCGCCGAAAAGGCCGGCAGCCTCGGTTTGCACGGTGTGCCGGTCTTCGTTTTCCAGGAGGGCCGGGACCCCATCGCTGAAAGGGCCTTCAAGGAGATCGCGCGGCTGTCGAAGGGGGCCTGGTTCCGCTTCGACCGCAATTCCGCCGCGACGCTGGCAAAACTTCTGTCGGCGGTCGCGGTGTTCGCCACGGGCGGGCTGAAGGCGCTCGAGGCGCGGGGCCGTCCAGAGGACCGATTGATGATCGAGAGCATGCGGAGCGGCAAGACCGGATGAGCGTGGTGCTTGGCATCCTTGCCGTGTTGCTGGTGGCGATCGGACTGGTCGCGGCCTTTATGCGCGTCGATGCCGCGCGCCTGGCGGGAGGACTGCGTCTCGCCGGCCCCACCATTCTGGCGATTGCAGGCGTTCTCCTCACCATCACCGGTCGTGCGGCCATCGGCGGCATGCTGCTGTCGGGCGCGGTCGCCTGGTATGGCCTCGGCCGCGCGAAAGGGCGGGTGGCGAAGCCGAGAGGCCAGCGCTCGACGGTGAGGACGGCAGCGCTGGAGATGGAGCTCGATCACGACACGGGTGCGCTGGAGGGCATGGTCCTCGCAGGAC
>JAEYTJ010000242.1 GCA_023434095.1 Pseudomonadota bacterium
TCGCCCGGGCGCTGGCGGAGGAATGGCAGGCGCAGGGCGAGTTCATCGACCCGATGACGATGCCGATGACGCGTCTGGTCAATTCCGCCCTCGACGGTGTCGCGGCGAACATGGCCGAGGTGGGCGACGAGATCGTGCGCTACGCCGGCAGCGACCTGCTGTGCTACCGCACGGACACGCCCGCCCAGCTGGTGGCGCTGCATGCGGAACTGTGGGACCCGGTGCTCGCCTGGGCGCGCGCGCGTTTCGGCGCCATTTTCATGCTGAGCGAGGGCGTCGTCCATGTCGCCCAGCCGCCGCGCACGCTGGAACTGATCGCCGGTGCCCTGCCGGACGATCCGCTGCGGCTCGCCGCGCTCAACCTGATGACGACGCTGAGCGGCTCGGCCCTGCTGGCGCTGGCGGTGGCGCATGGGCATCTCGACGCCGCCCAGGCCTGGCGCGCCGCCCATGCGGATGAAGAGGTGCAGGAACAGCTCTGGGGCACCGATGCCGAGGCGCTGGAACGCCGCGCCCGCCGCCTGCGCGACTTCGAGGCCGCTGCGCGGGTCCATTCGCTGCTTTAAGCCGGCCGCAGCAGGGCCAGCGTCGCCAGCGCGATCATCCGCTCCTCGTCGGTGGGGATGACCAGCACATGCGGGCCGGCGCCGTCGGCGTCGATCCAGGTGGCGCTGGCCGCGTTGGCGTCCTCGTCCAGCGCCACGCCGAGCAGCCCGAGCCGGGCGCAGATGCGGGCGCGGATCTCCGGCGCGCGCTCGCCGATGCCGGCGGTGAACACCAGCGCGTCCAGCCCGCCCAGCGTCACCGCCAGCCGTGCCACCGCCTGCGCGACATGCAGCGCGAAATAGTCCACCGCCAGCGCGGCGGCGGGCGCGTCGCTCGCCAGCAATTCGCGCATGTCGCTGGAGAGGCCGGAAAGTCCCTTGAGGCCGCTGTCGTGATAGAGCATGTGGCCGACCTCGGCCGCGCTCATGCCCTTCTGCTCGATCAGATGCAGCACCACGCCGGGGTCCAGCGCGCCGCAGCGCGTGCCCATGGGCAGGCCGTCCAGCGCGGTGAAGCTCATCGTGGCGTCCTGGCTCGCGCCGTCCTTAAGGCCGCAGGCCGAGGCACCGGAGCCGAGATGGCAGATGACCACGCGTCCGCGCGCCAGCTCCGGCGCCAGTTCGTGCAGCGCGCCGGACACATATTCGTAGGACAGGCCGTGGAAGCCGTAGCGGCGCACGCCGTCGCGGTAGAGCGCGTCGGGCAGGGCGAAGCGGTCGCACACCTCTGGATGGCCGCGGTGGAAGGCGGTGTCGAAGCAGGCGACCTGCGGCAGGTCCGGGCGGCGCTCGCGGATGGTGCGGATCGGGTCGAGATTGGTCAGCTGGTGCAGCGGGGCGAGCGGGATGAAGCTCTCCAGCGTGCGCAGCACCTCCTCGTCGACCAGTTCCGGATGGGTGTAGTGCGGCCCGCCATGCACGACGCGATGGCCGACGCCGATCAGATCGAAGCCGTCGAGATGCGGCAGCACCCAGTCGCTGATGGCGTGCTGGGCCTGCGGGGCGCCGGCGATCTCGTCGGTGCCGTAGCTCCGGTCGACCAGCACGGTGCCGGCCTCGTCCTTCGCGAGAAGGCGGGGGCGGGTGCCGATGCCGTCCAGCGCCCCGCCGAGGACCAGCGCGACGGCGCGCCCGGCGACGCGGTAGAGCTTGAACTTGATGCTGGACGAGCCGGCATTGACGACGAAGATGGCCTCGCTCATCGCGCTATCCTCCGAGGCCCGGCTGGCGCAGCCGCGCCTGCGCATACAGCACCGCCACCGCGCAGGAGGCGAGGCGGGTCTTCAGCGTGTCGGCGCGGCTGGTGAGGATGATCGGTACCCGCGCGCCGAGCACCACGCCGGCGGCGTCCGCGCCGGCCATGAAGGTGAGGTTCTTGGCCAGCATGTTGCCGGCTTCAAGATCGGGGGCGACGAGAATCTGCGCCCGGCCGGCGACGGCGGAAACGATGCCCTTGATGCGCGCGGCCTCCGGCGAGATGGCGTTGTCGAGCGCCAGCGGCCCGTCGAGGTCGCCGCCGGCGATCTGGCCGCGATCGGCCATCTTGCAGAGGGCGGCGGCCTCGATGGTGCTGGGAATGGAGGTGGTGACGGTTTCCACCGCCGAGAGGATGGCGACGCGCGGGCGCCCGAGGCCGAGCCCGACATGCAGGTCGATGGCGTTCTGCACGATGTCGCGCTTGGCATCGAGGTCGGGGAAGATGTTCACCGCCGCGTCGGTGATGAACAGCGGCTCGGCATAGCTCGGCACGTCCATGATGAAGACATGGCTGACCCGCCGCCCGGTGCGCAGGCCGGTGTCGCGGGCAGTGACGGCGGCGAGCAGTTCGTCGCTGTGCAAGCTGCCCTTCATCAGCAGGCTCGCTTGGCCTTCGCGCACCAGCTCCACCGCCCGCGCGGCGGAGGCGACGCTGTGCGGGGTGTCGACGATCTCGATGCCGGCAAGGTCCAGCCCTTCCGCCAGCGCCACCGCCTCGATGCGGGCGCGGGGGCCGACGAGGATCGGCAGGATGAAGCCGGCCTTGGCGGCGTCGAGCGCCCCCTGCAATGAAGCGGCGTCGCAGGGATGGGCGACGGCCGTGGCCATGGCCCCCGCCTCGCGGGCGCGGGCGACCAGGCGCTCATAGCTGCCGTGATCGATGGTGGGGACGGTGCCGGGCCGGGTGGCCGTGTCCATGGGCTTGCCTCCGTTACGCCGGCGCCGCGGCGGGCCTGTCGCCTCGAATGTCGCCGCCTGCGCTGACGACAGGACGACACAGACCGGCCTTCGGCGCCAGCGTCCATGACCTTACGCAAAGAGCGCCGCGCTGAACGATGCCTGGCGCGCGACCCGCCGTTCAGCCCGGACGGTGGGCGACGAGATCGATCTCCACCAGCGCCTCGCGGGCGAGGCCGGTGACGCCGACGCAAGTGCGGGCGGGGCGGCGGTCGGCGGGGAAATAGGAGGCGTAGGCCGCGTTCATGGCGGGATAGTCGCCCTTGAAATCGGTGAGGTACACGCGCGCCTGAACCACATGCGAGAGGTCGAGCCCGATTCCCCCCAGCACCAGCACGAGATTGTCCATGACCCGGCGCGTCTGCGCCTCCGCGCCCTCGGGCAGGGGGCGGGAATCGTCGTCCGGCCAGGTCGGCATCTGGCCGGTGATGAACACCCAGCCATCGGCCTCCACCGCATGACTGAAAGGGGCGACCGGCGTGGGCGCGCCGGGAATCATGTGGAACTGCGCCAAGGTCTCGTCTCCTCGGGGGTAAGGGTTCTCGACCATCCCCCGGCGACGGTCGCGCGGTCAATGCGCGCCGTGCGTGCCGACGGGCGGGGGCTGGCGTTCGGGCCGGTGCGGGAGGAGAATGCGCGGGTTGAAGGACGGTGCCGGGCCTGCCCGGGTTTTCGTGAGTTGCGAGCATGAACCAGCACGTCAGCGCGCATATCCTGCGCGAGCCCTTCGGCACCCTGGCCGATGGAACCGAGGTTCAGCGCTTCCGCCTGTTCGGCGAGGAGGGGATGGAAGTGGCAATCCTCGACCTCGGCGCCACGGTGCAGGCTCTCCACGTCCCCGACCGTTCCGGGCGCCGCGCCGACATCGTGCTCGGCCACGACACGCCGGCGGCTTATGTGCGCGAGCCGCGTTTCTTCGGCGTGGCGGTGGGGCGCTATGCCAACCGCATCGCCGGGGGCCGCTTCACGCTGGACGGGAGGCAATACCGCGTTCCCGCCAATGACGGCGACCACGCTCTGCATGGCGGGCCGGAGGGCTTCGACCGGCGGGTGTGGAAGCTGGCCGAGCTGTGCGAGGGGCAGGCGCCTTCGCTGCGGCTCACCCTGACCAGCCCGGCGGGCGACCAGGGTTTTCCCGGCACGCTGGAGGCGAGCGTGACCTATACGCTGAGCGGCGCGGGGGAACTGACCATCGCCTTCGAGGCGACGACGGACGCGCCCACCCTCGTGAACCTCACCCATCACGGCTATTTCAACCTCGGCGGGGTGGAGGAGGGGGGCGACGTGCTCGACCACCTGCTGACCATTCATGCCGACGATTATCTGCCCGTGGACGCGGCGGCGATCCCGCTCGGGGGGCCGGAGAGCGTCGACGGCACGCCGTTCGACTTCTGCACGCCGCAACGCATCGGCGACCGCATCCGCCAGGCGCATGAACAGCTGCGGCGCGGGCGCGGCTATGACCACAATTACTGCCTGGAAGGCGGGGCGACCGCACAGCCGCGTCTCGCGGCGCGCGTCGAGCACCCCGCCTCCGGCCGGGTCATGGAGCTGCGGACCGACCAGCCGGGGCTGCAATTCTATTCCGGCAATTTCCTCGACGGCACGGCGGCCGGCAAATACGGCCGGCTCTACCGCCAGGGCGACGGCTTCTGCCTGGAGCCGCAGACCTGGCCGGACGCGCCGAACCGGGCGGACTACCCTTCCGCCCGTCTGGACCCCGGCGAGACCTACCGCCACGTCTCGGTCTACCGTTTCTCCGCCGCCTGAGCGCGGCGCTCACGCCGGGAGATAGCGCCGCGCGAGATGCGCCTTGAACACGCCGGCATCGAGCGGCCGGCCGGTGGCGCGGGTGAGCAGTTCGTCCGTGTCGAGCAGCGAGCCGAGCCCGTGCACATGGGTGCGCAGCCAGCCAACCAGCGGGGCGAAATCGCCGCGCCCGATGGAAGGCAGCGTGTCGGGCTCGGCCCGGCAGGCGGCGTCGAAGAGCTGCGCGGCGGCGATGGCGCCGAGCGTGTAGGTGGGGAAGTAGCCCCAGCCGCCGCTCGGCCAGTGAATGTCCTGCAGGCAGCCGAGCCGGTCATTGGGCGGCACGGTGCCGAGCAGTTCCTTCATGCCGGCGTTCCACGCCGCCGGCAGTTCGGCCAGCGGCAGGTCGTCGGCGATCATCGCCTTTTCCAGCCGGGTGCGCAGGATCACATGGGCGGGGTAGGTCACCTCGTCGGCATCGACGCGAATGAAGCCACGCTCGATGCGGGTGTAGCGGCGCCACAGCGCGTCCGCCTCCCATTCCGGCCCAGTTCCGCCGAAAGCGGCGCGCATCAGCGGCGCGGCGAAGCCGAGGAATTCGCGCGAGCGGCAGGCCTGCATCTCCATCAGCAGCGACTGGCTTTCATGCAGCACCATGCCACGCGCCTGCCCGACGGGCTGGTTCATGTAGCCGGCGGGGCGGCCCTGCTCATAGAGCGCGTGGCCGGTCTCGTGGATCACCCCCATCAGCGCCTTGGCGAAATCGGCCTCGTCATAGCGGGTGGTGATGCGCACATCA
>JAEYTJ010000244.1 GCA_023434095.1 Pseudomonadota bacterium
AGCATGGATGGCGCCCAACCCCTCACCCAACCCTCTCCCTCAGGGAGAGGGCTTCCGGTCGCACTCATCACCGCCGCGCTCCTCTTCGCCGCCTTGCTGCTGCCGGCGCCCGCCCTTGCCAACGAGGCCTTCATCACCTCGCAGCCGGCCGAGACGCTGTCGGTGGTCGATCTCGCCACCCGCAAGGTCGTGGCAACCCTGCCCATATCCGGCAAGCCGGCCGGCATCGCGGTGAGTCCGGACGGCGCCCGCGCCTTCGTCACCGCGCCGGACGGCAAGGCGCTGACCATTGTCGACGCCGCCACCCGCGCCGTCACCCACCGCGTCGATCTCGGCGGCGGGCCACTCGGCGTCGCCGTGCACCCTTCCGGCAGCCCGGCCTATGTCGCCGACTGGTACCTGCACCGGATCAAGGCGGTGGATGCGACGAGCGGCACCGTCGCCGGCGAAGTGGCGGTGGGCGATTCCCCCTCCGGCCTCGCGGTGACGCCGGACGGCGCGCTGCTCGTCTCCGCCGACCGCGATTCCGACGCGATCAGCCTGATCGACACCGCCTCCTTCACCCGCCTCGCCTCGATCCCCGTCGGCGCCCGTCCCTTCGGCGTCACCATCGATGCGGAAGGCGCCCGCGCCTACACCGCCAATGTCGCCTCCAACGATGTGAGCATCGTCGATCTCAAGGCCCGCAAGGTGGTGGCGACGGTGAAGGTCGGCGCGCGGCCTTATGCGGTTGCGCTGGCGCAGGGACGTGCCTTCGTCACCGACCAGTACGATTCGACCGTCACCGTGTTCGACACCGCGACGCTCGCAAGGCTCGGCACCATCCCCGTCGGCGACTACCCGGAAGGCATCGCCGCCAGCCGCGACGGCGCCTTCGTCTATGTCGCCTGCTGGGAAGCCAACACGCTGGAGATCATCGACGCCGCGACGCTCAAGGTGGTCGACACGGTCGCCGTCGCCGACGGCCCGCGCGCCTTCGGGGCCTTCCTGCGCCGGACCGGCGATTGAGCATGGGCCGCGGCCGGCGTTATGATGCGCCCCCCGCGTAGAGGAGGGCACCGCCATGGACCCCGATTTCTGGCACCGGAAATGGGAGGCGAACGACATCGCCTTTCACGAGAGCGAAGCCCATCCCCTGCTCGTGCGCCATGTCGCCGATCTGCACCTCGCCCGGGGCGCACGCGTGTTCGTGCCGCTCTGCGGCAAGAGCCGCGACATCAACTGGCTGCTCGGCCATGGTCATGAGGTCGCCGGCGCGGAGCTGAGCCGCCTCGCCGTCGAACAGCTGTTCGCCGAACTCGGCGTGACGCCGGAGATCACCGAGATCGGCCCGCTGGAGCGCTTCGCGGCGGAGGGCGTCACGGTCTATGTCGGCGATATCTTCGACCTCAGTCGCGATGTGCTCGGCCCGGTCGACGCCGTCTATGACCGCGCCGCGCTGGTCGCCCTGCCGGAGACGATGCGGGCCCGCTATGCCGGCCATCTCGTGCATCTCACGCACAGCGCCCGGCAATTGCTCATCACCTTCGATTACGATCCGCTGCTGACCGTCGGCCCGCCCTTTTCCGTCAACGAGCACGAGGTGCGCCGGCACTATGGCGCGGCCTATCACGTCACGCGGCTGGAGAATCACCCGCTGAAGGGCGGGCTGCGCGGCAAGGAGCCGGTTGCGGAAGAAGTATGGAAGCTGGAGCGCCGCTGACCACGCACACTGCGACCCGCCTCATCCCCGGGCTTGACCCGGGCACCCAGAGGCCCGGGAGAAAGAACCCGGCATCGGGCCGCACTTCCAGCGCCGACGCGGGATCCCGGGGGCAAGCCCGGGGATGAGGGCATCCGAGGCTGAAACCCCTCAGATCGCGTAGTCGCCCGTCTGCTGGGCAGGCGGCGCCTTGGTGTCGACCCCCGGCCCGTTGGAGGCGAACAGGCGGGCGCGGTCGAGCCGCACCGCCACCTTCTCGCCGATCGGCACCCGCACGGTGGGGGCGATGTCGGCTTCCAGCACGGCGGTTCCGACCTCGATCTCCACCCGGCGGATGGCGCCATGGCGGCGGAAGGCGCGTACCTGCCCCTTCAGCCCCGGCGTGCCCGGCAGGCCCAGCGTCACGTCGTGCGGGCGCACATAGAGCAGGCCCGGCCCGTCCGGCACGCCTTGCGTCGCCGCGGCGATGGCGGTGGCGCCGGCAAGTGCCACGCCGTCCCTCACCTCGACCTCGATCCGGCTCGATTCGCCCATGAAGCCGAACACGGCGGCCGTCTCCGGCCGGTCATAGACATCGTCCGGCGTGCCGACCTGCTCGATCTTGCCCTTGCCCATCACCACCACGCGGTCGGCGAGTTCCAGCGCCTCCTCCTGGTCGTGGGTGACGAAGAGCGTGGTATGGCCGGTACGGTCGTGCAATTCGCGCAGCCAGCGGCGCAGCTCCATGCGCACCAGCGCGTCGAGCGCGCCGCAGGGCTCGTCCAGCAGCAGTACCTTGGGCTCGATGGCCAGCGCGCGGGCCAGCGCCACGCGCTGGCGCTGACCGCCGGAAAGCTGCGCCGGGAAGCGCCCGCCAAAGGCTTCCAGCTGCACCAGCGCCAGAAGGTCCGCCACGCGCGAGCGGATCTCGGCCTCCGAGGGCCGTTCCGCGCGCGGACGCGAGCGCAGGCCGAAGGCGATATTCTCGGCCACCGTCATATGGCGGAACAGGGCATAGTTCTGAAACACGAAGCCGATGCCGCGCCGGCGCACCGGCACCGAGAGAGCGTCATGGCCGTCGAAAAGCACCCGCCCGTGGCTCGGCTGCTCCAGCCCCGCCACGATGCGCAGCAGCGTCGTCTTGCCGGAGCCGGAAGGGCCCAGCAGCGCCACCAGCTCGCTGGGCTTCACATCGAGCGACACGTTGGAAAGCGCCGGCGCGCCGCTGCCGAAGCTCTTGCCGACCTGATCGATGGTGACGGCGACCGTCATGAATTCACTCTCAATAGATGTACTAAATGGAATTGTCCGCAAGATATCTGAAAATTCGCCGCTGTGAACCCCGTGCGGCGCGGCAACGGGCCGGCACGGGCCCTTTCCCGTGGCGCGTCACCGCCAAACGGCGCTAGAAGGCGGGCAACGCCACCGGATACCCCGTGAGATGACCGACGCCTCCCCGCCTGTTCTCAATCTCAACGGCTATACGGATGTGCCGCCCGGCAAGGTCGCTTCCGTGGTGACAATGCTGGAAATGACGGCCCCGCCCCACCCTCTGCCGGAGCGGTCGGGGGGCGGGCTGACCCTGGAGCGGGAAATGGCTCCCGATCCCGTCTGGTACCGCGACCTGTTCCGCCGCGTCGGGGAGGACTGGCTGTGGTTCTCGCGCCTGAGCATGGGCGATGCCGCTCTGGCGGCCATTCTCCGCCATCCCGAGGTCGACGTGCTGGTGCTGCGCAAGGACGGGGTGGAGGCCGGCTATATCGAACTCGACGGCCGCGTGCCCGGCGAGGTCGAGCTGGCCTTTGTCGGGCTGGTGCCCGAGATGGTGGGCAGCGGCGCCGGGCGGTTCATGATGAATCGGGCGCTGGCGCGGGCCTGGGCGCGCCGGCCGCGGCGGGTGCACGTCCACACCTGCACCCATGACCGGCAGGGCGCGCTGACCTTCTACGTCAAGGCCGGCTTCCGTCCCTATGCGAGCGCGCTGGAGATCGTCGACGATCCCCGCCTCGCCGGACTGCTGCCGCGCGGGGCGGCGCCGCATGTGCCGGTCATCGACGCCGGCTGAACGCTCTCAGGCGCCGAGGACGGCGCGGGCGCGGCCGGCAATGTTGCGCGGCGTCATCTCGACCGGGGCCTCGACCCGCTCGCGCTCGCCGAGCGCCTCCATCTTCTTCACCTCGTCCAGCGCCTCGTCGAGGGCAAGGCGCGCCTCGCTGAGCTGGCCTTTCAGCTCGTCGGCGGAGCGGCGCATATTGTCGCGGCGGGTGGCGGCGGCGCGGGCATAGGTCGAATAGGCGAAATGCTGGGTGTCGGTGATGCCCGAGCGCTGCTCCTCGGCGGCGATCTCGCGTTCGAGGTCGCGCGACATGCGATCGAATTCCGCGATCATCGTCTCGATCTGGGCGAGATGGCGGCGCTTTTCCTCCGCCTGGAAGCGCTTGAGGCGAAGAAGGGTATCCAGCGACTTCATGGTCGGCTTACTCCGTTCCGTCGTCCGCCCCGCCTTCCCCGAATGGGCGCGGAAAGGCGGCCGTCACGTACCGCCATCACGCTGCGGCAGAGGCATTTTCGACAACAGATGTTGCCGCTTCCTTACCCTCTGGGCGGAAAAGGCAGGCCCGCCGTGGGAAAGCGTGCGCATCGCGCCGGATCGAAACGATTTGTTTACCGGGCTCGTTAATGATCCGGGTGTCGTCCGGTGGGGTCGCGGCTTTCGCGAAAGCGGAGTCGAGAGACTCACTTAGGCATACTTCTTAAGATTCGGCTTTAGAGACTGGGAACTGGAATTCCAATTTTCGAACAAACTCTTGGCGGAAGACTCGAAGATAATTCGGCTCACCGCTTGTGCTCGGGAATCGGTTTTTGTTACCCCTTGTCTTGCGAAGCAACGAATCGGTGTGTGTCGGCCGGGCGCGGGGTGGGGTCACGCTCGGCTTGAAAGAGTCGTGTTGAGCGCGGACCCCCCCGGGGCCATGGCGAGGGAAGGGGATTGGCATGCGCGTCTTGCTCATCGAGGACGACCGCGCGACTGCGCAGAGCATCGAGCTGATGCTCAAGTCCGAGAACTTCAACGTATACACCACCGATCTCGGTGAAGAGGGCGTCGACCTCGGCAAACTCTACGACTACGACATCATCCTCCTGGATCTCAATCTGCCCGACATGTCGGGTTATGATGTGCTCAAGGGGCTGCGCGTCGCCAAGGTGAAGACGCCGATCCTCATCCTCTCCGGCCTCGCCGGCATCGAGGACAAGGTGAAGGGCCTCGGCTTCGGCGCCGACGACTATCTCACCAAGCCGTTCCACAAGGACGAGCTGGTCGCCCGCATCCACGCCATCGTGCGCCGCTCCAAGGGCCATGCGCAGTCGGTCATCACGACCGGCGATCTCGTGGTCAATCTCGACACCAAGACGGTCGAGGTCGCCGGCAACCGGGTCCACCTCACCGGCAAGGAGTACCAGATGCTGGAGCTCCTCTCGCTGCGCAAGGGCACGACGCTGACCAAAGAGATGTTCCTCAACCATCTCTATGGCGGCATGGACGAGCCGGAGCTGAAGATCATCGACGTCTTCATCTGCAAGCTGCGCAAGAAGCTGGCCAACGCCTCGCAGGGGCACAATTTCATCGAGACCGTCTGGGGTCGTGGCTACGTGCTGCGCGACGCCGGCAACGAGTCGGACCGCATGTCCGCCTGAGCGCCTCGATCACCGAACCCTCCCCGACTGGAAGCCCCGCCGCAAGGCGGGGTTTTTGTTTGGGCACCCTCCCGGAGAGGCCGGCGGCCGTCCGGGAGGGTGCGCTCGAAAGACCCCGCGCTACTTCGCGTTCTTGGCCAGCCAGGCCTTCAGAAAGGCGATCTCGCCCTCCTGCGCCTTGATCACCTCCTCCGCCAGCGCCCGCAATTCCGGGTCCTTGCCGTGCTCGAGCTCGATCCGCGCCATGTCGATCGCCCCCTGATGATGGGGGATCATGCCGCGGGCGAAATCGATATCGGCATTGCCGGTGAAGGGGATCGCCATCCCCTCGTGCATGCGGGCATTGGCGGCCTCGAAGGCCTGCGTCGACGGGCTGGCGGCGCCCATATGGGCGCTGTGGTCCATCGCGCCATGGTCCATGCCGGGAATGGCGGGGGGTGCCTCCTGCGCCAGCAGGGGCATAGGCAGGGCAAGGCCGGCGGCGAGCAGCGCCGCGCGAAGGGTACGGTTCATGTCAAAAATCCTCTGATGGTGGGACAGCGGCCGCTCCGGCCGCGCGAAACCGATCAGAGGAAGCGCGGTGGCGGCACCGGAATGGGCGGGGCGAGGCCCGCCCGCGTCGTCTCCGCCGGTACGGCCGGGCGCGCGGACACCGCCTCCGGCACCGGCAGGGCGGGCGCATTGAGCGGGGGCACCACGGTCTGGGTCAGCACGCAGCACAGATGCGACGCCGCCGGCTTTTGCCCGGGGGTGATGGAGGGCGCCGCCTGCGCCGCCTCCGACGCAGCCTCGTGGCACGGCATGGCGGGGTCGGAGACTGCCGGGCCCGGCGCCGCCATCGCGCGCGCCGCCGCGACCGGGCTCGCCAAAGCGGCGCCCAGCGCACACAGCGCCAGCAGCAGGCGGAGCAGTCGAAGCCGCATCATCCCTCCGGTGACGGCCGGCCGCAGACACGGCGCCGATCGAAGCGTCAAGCTAGCAAGCCCCCGGCCGGCGCGACAGCTCGGCATCGCCCGGATGGCGCAAGCGTGATCGGCGTGAACGGCGCCGGAAGTGCGTCAGCGCGCCGGCCCGCTTTGCAGCAGCGCCAGCACCAGCGCCACCGGATCGCCCGCCGGCACCACGGCCTCGAAGCCCGGCAGCGGGGAGGACGGCGCCGCGGCGAGCCCGATGCGCCGGCCCGGCTCGTCACCGACGCCCGCCGCGCGCACGTCGCCATAGGCGTCGAGATCGAACAGGATCACGTCGAAGCGCCCGCCCATCAGCCGCGCCGCGCGCGGGTCGTCGGCGAGCGACACGTCGTGCCCCATGGAGCGGACGAGATCGCGCAGGGCGGTGCGGGCGGCGCCCGCGGGCGCCGTCACCAGAAATCGCGGCGACCCCCGGC
>JAEYTJ010000042.1 GCA_023434095.1 Pseudomonadota bacterium
CACCGGGGCCGGGGCGTGGGTCACCATCGGGTCGCGGCTGTCGCAACGCGCGCCGCACTGGTCGAACCGCTCCACCCCCGCCGGCAGGTCGGCCACGGTGATGTCGCTGGACGGGAGGGCCGGGGCCGGGGCCGCCGTCGCCGTGCGTGCCGCAGTAGGCTTGGCGGGCTTGTGCGGCTTGTAGACCGCACCGGGCTCGATGGCCCGCACCATGGTCGGGATCGGAAGCTGGTCGCCCTTGTCCGTCGGCTCCTCGGTCATGTCGAGCGGAACGGCGACCAGGCGGGCGAGCGTCTTCACGCTCTCCTGCGCCTGCCGCGCCCCTGCCTCTTCGGCCTTGCCGCGTGCATAGCCGCTGTGCTCGGCGACCACATAGGTGCCGGCGGCAATCGCCAGCGCGAAGCCCACCGGCAGCATGAGCCGGCCGGAAAGCGAGGACTGGAAGCTGGAACGCGAGCGCAGGATGGAGCGCATGGAAGGAATCCCCCGTTGTCGCCGCGTATTTCCACCTGCCTTGGCGACCATTTTGCGGCATGATTGGTGCCAGTCGGTGGCCAAGCAGGGGTAATCCTGCGCGCCCTTTTCCCAACATGATCGACTGCCATCTTCGGCAACGCTCCCCGGGTGCCCACACGTGCTCGACACCGCCTCGCTGACCCGCATCGGCTTTCTCACCCTGCCGAACCATTCGATGATCGCCTGCGCCAACGCGCTGGAGGCGCTGCGCATGGCCAATTACGTCGCCGAGGGCGAGCTCTACTCCTGGCGGATCGTCACCCCGGACGGCGCGCCCACCGCCGCCAGCAACGGCCTCACCCTCTCCCCCACCCTGGCATTGGCCGACGCCGGTCCGCTCGACCTGCTGCTGGTGTGCGGGGGCGTCGATATACGCCATGCCGCCACCCCGGCGGTGGCCGACATGCTGCGCCGGCTCGGCCGGCGGGGCGTCGCGCTCGGCGCCCTGTGCACCGGCAGCTTCGTGCTCGCCGAGGCGGGCCTGCTCGATTTCTACCGCTGCGTCGTGCACTGGGAGAACCTGCCGGCGCTGCGCGAGGAATTCCCGCGCATCGATTTCGTCGAGGAGGCCTTCGTCATCGACCGCGACCGCCTCACCTGCACCGGCGGGATCGCCCCGCTGGAAATGATGCTGACCCTGATCGAGGCCAAGGCCGGCCGGGCGCTCGCCGACAAGGTGTCGGAACAGTTCATCGTCGACCGCGCCCCGCGCCGGGTGGAGAAGGTGCCGGCCCGCCCGCGCCCGCTGCTGCCCGACCCGACGCTCGCCCGCGCCGTGCGGCTGATGGAGGCCGCCATCGAGCAGCCGCTCGGCGTTTCCGGCATCGCCAACCGGCTCGGCGTCTCCGCCCGCCAGCTGGAACGGCTGTTCCAGCGCCATCTCGGCGTCGCCCCGGCGGCCTACCAGCTGCGGCTGCGGCTGGAGCGGGCGCGCGAACTGCTGCGACTCTCCCCGCTGCCGGTCACCGATGTCGGGCTCGCCTGCGGCTTCCAGTCGGCGGCGCATTTCTCCACCGCCTATGCCCGCCATTTCGGCCGCCCGCCGAGCCGCGAGCGGCGCAGCGCCGTCCCCGCGCCGAGCCGGGCATGACGCCCCGGTGTCGCCGCACTGGCGCCGCCGGGATCGTGGTATTAATTGTGCAGGACTTCCCCCCGCGATGCGGCCCCCGGGCCATGCCGCGCCCGAGATCGCGCCGATGAATGCGCCCGTGAATCCGTTTGGCTACCGCCGCCTTGCCGCGCGCTACAGCGACCTGACCTCGGGCATGCTGGCGCCCGAGCGCACGCCGCTCGCCGATGCCTGGCTCGGCCTGCCCATGACCTTCGTCGCCGGCGCCACCAATGCCGGCGGGCTCCTGGCGGTGGGGCAATACACCTCGCACATGTCGGGCATCATCTCCTCGGCCGCCGACCATGCGGTGCTGGGCGCGATGGACCTCGTGCTGGGCGGCATGGGCGCGCTCGTCGCCTTCGTTCTGGGCGCCGCCACCTCGGCGGTGCTGGTCAATTGGGGCCGGCTGCATGTCGCGGGCCGCGAATACGCGCTGCCGCTGACGCTGGAGGCCCTGCTGCTGCTGGCCTTCGCGCTGATCGGCCCGTTCACCCGCCATTCCGCCCTCATGCTGGGCCTCGCCGTGGCGGTGCTGTGCTTCATCATGGGGCTGCAGAACGCCACCGTCACCAAGATGTCCGGCGCCAAGATCCGCACCACCCACATGACCGGCATCGTCACTGATATCGGCATCGAGCTCGGCAAGCTGTTCTATTCCAACCGCCGGCGGCGCGGCACCGGCCTTCCGCTGGTGCTGGCCGACCGGGAAAAGCTGAAGCTGCTCGGCTATTTCCTCGCCGCCTTCTTCGGCGGCGGCGTCGTCGGCGCGGTCGGCTTCAACCAGGTCGGCTTCGTCTTCGCGGTGCCGCTCGCGCTGCTGGTGCTCGGGCTCGTCGGGCCCTCGGCGCTGCGCATCCTGCTGCGCTGAACCGGCTCGGTCGCAACGCTACCGGCGCGATGGCGCAAATCTTCTGTCGGGCATAGGCGCACGCGACCTATCGTGCCACGGTCGGGTTTAGAATGCGTAGGCGAAGGAG
>JAEYTJ010000113.1 GCA_023434095.1 Pseudomonadota bacterium
TAAAGTAACTACTTCTCGTCCTAAGCCTGCCTGTCACAAGATTGATACGATAGATATCACCACTATGAACGGATTCAACATGAAATATACCAAGGTATAGTGACGTAACGCCAATGGATGGCGACGAAAATTCAATGCGAATAGATGACACGACAAGCATGAGTTTAGGCGTTCGTCCGTCCGCCCTCGCCTCGATGACCGTTGAAGAGACGGGCCGGCGCGGTGAGGTCAACGACCTTCTGCCGTAGCGTCCGCCACGCGGCGGTTGGTTCTCATCGCCAGCTTCTCTTCGGAGACGGGAGCAAAGGACATGGTCCCGCCGGCCGATCCGCTGCGGACGCCGCAGAGGAAGCCGGTCCGGCGCCGCCGCCCGCGTGCCCCTCCCCCCAACATCGCGGAACCGGACGGCAGGGTGCCGCGTTCTGTTACCGCTCGCCTGTCGGCTCTCTGCCGGCCGGCCGAGGCCAACGGGGAAAATCATGAACCGAACTGTCCTGACCGTCGCCGTCGTCGTGCTCGCCTGCGTCGCCGGCTTCTTCGCCTACAAGGCCTATGAGCGCGACCAGAACTCACTGCAGATCGAGGTCGGACCGCAGGGGGTGAAGGTCGACCCGCCGGGCTGATCGCTTCCCTCGGCCCACGGGGCGCCCGGCAGTCCCGCCGGCGCCCCGGCTGCTTTTCCCGATCCGATGTTCTACAAGCGCCTCCGAAATCCCCACAGCCGCGCCAATTTTCGGCGCTTCCGGCTGCCGTTCGGAGTGCCCCATGTCGTCCATCTCAGCCGCCGGGTCCGCCGGCGCCGTTGCCAATCCCCGCTCGCGCGTCATCCTCGCGAGCCTGATCGGCACCACCATCGAGTTCTATGATTTCTACGTCTATGCCACGGCAGCGGTGCTGGTGTTTCCGCACCTGTTCTTCCCGGCCGGCAACGACACGACGGCGCTGCTGGCCTCCTTCGCCATCTTCGGCGCCGCCATGGTGGCGCGCCCGCTCGGGGCGATCTTTTTCGGCCATCTCGGCGACAAGCGCGGGCGCAAGGTGACCCTTGTTGGCGCCCTGCTCACCATGGGCATCGCCACCTTCCTCATCGGCCTGCTGCCAACCTTCCACCAGGTCGGCTGGTTCGCCCCGGCCCTGCTGGTGGTGATGCGCCTCGCCCAGGGCTTCGCCATCGGCGGCGAATGGAGCGGCGCGGCGCTGGTGGCGACGGAGAACGCCCCGCCCGGCAAGCGCGCCGTCTACGGCACCTTCCCGCAGCTCGGCGCACCGCTCGGCTTCATCCTTGCCAACGGCCTCTTCCTCATCATCGCCGCACTGCTGCCCTCGGACGATCCCACGCGCCCCTCCGAGGCCTTCCTCGAATGGGGCTGGCGAATCCCCTTCCTGGCCTCGATCGTCATGGTGGCGGTCGGCCTGTGGGTGCGCCTGCACCTCGTGGAAAGCACGGCGTTCAAGAAGACGGTGACCGACGGCAAGGTCCACAAGCTGCCGCTCGCCTCGGTGTTCCGCACCCATTTCCGCCAGCTGGTGCTCGGCACCTTCTACATGCTGGCGACCTATGTGCTGTTCTACCTGATGACCACCTTCTCGCTGAGCTATGGCCGCGCCGGCACCGCAGCCGCCCTGCCGGGGCTCGGCTACGACTACACGACCTTCGTGCTGATGATGATCATCGGCGTGGTGTTCTTCGGCGTGTTCACCATGGTCTCTGGCCCCTGGGCCGACCGCTGGGGCCGGCGCCGCACGCTGATCGGGGTGACGCTGGCCATCATGGCGTTCGGCCTCGCCTGGGTGCCGATGCTGGCCGCCGGCACGTTCGGGGTGATGGCCTGGCTGATCCTCGGCTTCAGCCTGATGGGCATGACCTTCGGCCCGATGGGCGCACTGCTGCCGGAGCTGTTCCCGGCCAATGTGCGCTACACCGGCTCGGGCATCGCCTACAACGTCTCCTCCATCCTCGGCGCAGCAGTGGCGCCCTTCATCGCGGTCGCGCTGTGGGCGTGGGGAGGCGGCAGCCCGTTCTGGGTCGGCGTCTATCTCTCCGCCATGGCGACCCTGACACTGATCGCCCTGCTGCTCGGCCACGAGACCCGCGACGTCGACATCGACGCATAGGCGCGGCCTCCCCTGAGGCGTTTGCGCCGGCGGGCTCCACCTGGCTGCGCCGGCAGGGGCCGCCCGGCTGGTCGGGCGGCCTCTGCCTGTCCCGCCGCTCACGCGGCCAGCAATCCCTGCATCGAGCGGGCAATGTCGGCGGGACGATAGGGCTTGGCGACGAACAGGCTTCCATCGGGCATGTCCGCCGTGCCCGCGATTCGGTTGCCGGAGGTGACGATGATCTGCACCGGCGGCCAGCGCTTGCGCACCGCCGCCGAGAGCTTCAGCCCGTCCATGCTGCCGGGCATGTCGATGTCGGTGAACAGCAGCCGGATTTCGGGCACGGCTTCCAGAATCGCGAGCGCCTCGTCGGCACTCGCGGCCTCATGCACGTCGTATCCATTCTCGGCGAGATAGTCCGCGATGTCGAAACGCACCAGCGGCTCGTCTTCCACCACCAGCACTGCGATTGGCATACTCGGGAACCTCGGGACAGCCCACGGCACAGTGCCATGGTGAGCGCCAACGCGGCATGTCGAAGAATGATCCCATCCTTTCCGCACCACATTTTCGTGACGAGCGCGGAAGCCAGCCGGCGTAGGGCTTTCATGCCGCTTGTCGCGCAGGGCGGGAAGGGTCTATGTAGACGCCTTCAATGCCGCGCCCCTTCGGGGCCGCGACTCCCTTAGCCCTCGTCATCGCACGAGAGCCGACCGCGCCGGTTCTCACGAACCGCCCAACCAGCAGCCATGCTGCATGTGATCGGACAAGAATTGCAGGTCCTCGTTCGCGACAACAATGTCGAACAAGCTATGCGCGTTCTGAAGAAGAAGATGCAGCGCGAAGGCATCTTCCGCGAGATGAAAGCCCGCCGCGCCTACGAGAAGCCCTCCGAGCGTCGCGTGCGCGAGGACGCCGAGGCGGTTCGCCGGGCCAAGAAGGCCGCGCGCAAGCAGGCGATCCGCGAAGGGCTCATCGCCGCGCCGAAGAAAAAGCCGCTGGTCGGCCGTGGCGCCCCCCGCCCCGCTTCTCCCGCGGCGGAATGAAAATAAATCTTGCAGGGGTTGTGATAATGCAACAACCTCTGTACGATGAGATATCGATCTTGGACGTTGAACTTTGTTTTGCGCAGCACTGCGCCGTAGCGAACTTCCTCTCAAATCGATGTCAACCTGATGTGCGCGTCACGGCGCGCCATCTAATCTCTATGTCGACTGAAAGGATTTAGTCATGGCGACAGGTACTGTGAAGTGGTTCAACGGCCAGAAGGGCTTTGGTTTCATTCAGCCGGACAATGGCGGCCCGGATGTGTTCGTTCACATCTCCGCTGTTGAGCGCGCCGGTCTGATGGGCCTGAACGAAGGCCAGAAGATCTCCTACGAGCTCGAGACCGACCGCCGCAGCGGCAAGAGCTCGGCCGGCAGCCTCAAGGCTGCGTGACGACATTGCTTCCGGCCTGTGTCCACGGATGTACTGGCGCGGGTCGTTGAGGCAGGAGTGGGAAGGCCGGGGAAACCCGGCCTTTTTCGCGTTCAGGAAGGGACGTTCAGCATGCCCAAGAAAGCACCGGAAACACCCTTCGTCCCGAAGCTGTCTCAATCCGAAAGCAAGGCAGAGGCGGTGTCGCGTGTCGCCATGTCGATGATCGAGCACGACACCGTGACCCGCGACGCCAAGATCGCCCGCCTGCGCGAAGCGCGGCTGGCCAAGGAAGCCGCGGACAGCCTTGCCGCCCCGATCGCGCAGAAGTCCACCCGCCGCCCCGTCAAGCGCTAGCCTCCCGAAAGCCACCATGCCCGCTGCCGTGAACGACACTCTCGCCGTGAACCTCAAGACGCTTCGCAACCGGCTGCTGGCCGAACAGCGCGATCTGATCTCGCGCGCCGCCGAGATCGACGCCCTGCCGTCGGACAAGACTCTGCAGAAGATCGCCACGCTCGAAGTTGCCATCGGCGCCGTCGAATCGCTGATGGACGAGCAGACCGGAACCCGACCCGCCAAATAGCGGCGTTCAGGCCGCTGCCCGCAGCCCCTCTGCCAGACAGCGAAACGCTTCCAGCGCCTTCGGAAGCGCCAGCTCCGGCGTCGCGCTCGCCGCCGTCCACAGCGCTGCGTTCAGGGCCGCGCCATTGAGCAGGCAGGCCGCCGCCTCCGGGTCCACCGGCTTCAGCACCCCTTCCGCAATCAGCGTCTCCACGGTCCCGCGTGTCGTGGCGAGGCAGGCGTTCTGGCTGGGCCATTGCGAGGGGTCGCCGAGAACGGCGGGGCCGTCGAGCAGCACGATGCGCCGGACCTCCGGCTCCAGCGCCATTTCGATATAAGCCGCCCCCTCGGCGAGCAGGCCCTCCCAGAGCGTGGGCTGCCGGCCGGCCGAGGCTTGGGCGCGCGCCGCCATCTCGCCGTCGATCTGGTGCACCACCGCCGCCAGCAGGCCGCGCTTGTCGCCGAAATTATGGTACAGCGCGCCGCGCGTCAGCCCGGCTGCGGCCGTCAGCTCGTCCATCGAGGCCTCGGCATAGCCCTGTTCGGCAAAGGCCTTGCGCGCCGCGGCGATCAGCTTCGCGCGCGTCGCCTCCATCTTTTCCGCCCGCCTCCCAGCCGCCATGCCAGCCCCCTTCGATCGTCACCCACAGAGCGTTGACATACGTCGCGTATGCCATATAGTTCACATACGATCCGTATATCACACCGCGCGGCTCCGGTAACACCGGCGCGCGGGCCCATATGAAAGGTTTCACCCATGCGCGACGCCGTCTTTCCTGCCGGCAGGCACGCTCTCTACGAGAAACATGGCTATTCCGCCGCCATCCGCTCCGGTGAGCTGCTCTTCGTCTCCGGACAGGTCGGCAGCCGGACGGACGGCAGCAAGGAGCCGGACTTCGCCCGCCAGGTCGATCAGGCCTTCGCCAATCTGCAGGCGGTTCTTGCCGCGGCCGGCTGCACCTTCGACGACGTCATCGACGTCACGACCTTCCATACCGATCCGGAGCGCCAGTTCGAGACTGTCCTTGCCGCCAAGGCGCGGGCGTTCCCGGCGGCACCCTACCCGGCCTGGACCGCCATCGGCGTCACCTGGCTCGCCGGCTTCGACTTCGAGATCAAGGTGGTCGCACGCCTGCCCGCCACGGCGGCGAGCTGAACGCCCGGACGAGGCCACGAGCCCTTTCCAGAACTCATTGACGTGCCACGGCTTGCCGCTGGACGCGCTCGGCCACACACGCTAGGTGTAACGGAAGCACCGACAACCCCAGCATCGTCCATGCCTCTTTCACCGACATCCGAGGTCGTTCGGCGCCCTCATCCGCTCGAGGCGGATATCGGCGACACGCAGGTGCTGCTCGATGTCGAGCAAGGCGTCTATTTCGGCCTCAATCCGGTCGCCACCAGCATCTGGCGGCGGCTGGAGCGGCCGGTGCGGGTCGACGAACTCTGCCGCTCGCTCAGGGTGGAGTACGAGGCCGAGGAGACCCGGCTGGAGGCGGACGTGCTCGCCTTCCTGGCGCAGCTGGAAGCCCAGAACCTCATCGACGTCCGCGGGTGAGGGTCGCGGCGCCGATGACCGACGGTCTTCTCTGCGGCTGGCGCGTCGCTTCCGAACTCCCCCTGCCCGAGCTTCTGGGCTGGGACGGCGACGACCGGCGTCCCGACCTCACGGTCCGCTTTGGCGAGGTCGGCGAAAGCCTGCCCGGGGGGCGGGAGGTCAGTCCGCTGCTGCAGTTGGGGCACGATGGCACCTGCCTTCTCGAAGTGCCCTCGGTTGGACGGTTCCGGGTGGCCGCGTCGGGCGACATCACCATCGCGCGGCGGGAGGAGGCGAGCGAGGCCGAGCTGCGGCTGTTTCTTCTCGGCTCGGTGCTCGGCATCGTCTGCCATCAGCGCGGCCTGCTTCCACTGCACGCGTCGAGCGTCGCGATCGAGGGCGGCGCGGTGGCGTTCTGCGGCGCCTCCGGCATGGGAAAGTCCACGCTCGCACTCAACTTCAGCCGGCGGGGCCATGCGCTGGTGTGCGACGATGTCTGCGTGATCGAGGACGGCGCGCCGCCCCGGGTGCGTCCGGCCTTTCCCCGGCTGAAGCTCTGGCGCGACACGCTCGAGAACGCGGCGCTGTCGCCGGAGGGGCTGGAGCGCAACCGGCGCGGGCAGGAGAAATTCCATTACCGCGCCCCGCAGGCCGGCGAGCGCGCCGTACTGCCGCTGCGCGCGCTCTTCCTGCTGCGCCACGCCGAGGGCGCGGAGAACGAGGGCATCGAGCGACTGGCGCAGCCGCTCCAGCTCATGGATGCCCTGGAAGCGGAGACCTTCCGGCCGCGTGTCGGGCGCGCGCTGGGTCAGGACGCGGCGCAGTTCCGGGCTCGCGCCCTGATCGCGAAGGAAGTGCCGGTCTATCTCTTGCGGCGCCGCCAGGACGCCCCGCCCGACCGCTGGCTCGACGCCATCGCGGCCACCGTGCGGGGATGAGAGGCCTTACCCTCATCGCCTCCTACCCAAAGTCGGGCAACACCTGGCTACGGGCCTTTCTCGCCAGCCATCTGCGGGGCGGGAAGCCCATAGACCTCAACAGCGACCTGTCCACTATCCGCAACCTGACGTCGCGGCGCCTGCAGGACACCCATGCCGGGCTCGAACATGCCGATCTGACGCCGCCGGAGGTGGCGCTGCTCCGCCCCGCCACCAGCCGCGCCATCGCGCGGGCGCGGCCGGGTTTCTACAAGACCCATGATTCCCACCTCGTCCCGCCGGGTGCATGCGAGCCGGCCATTCCGGCCGAAACCATAGACCGCGTCGTCTACATCGCCCGCGATCCGCGCGACGTAGCGGTCTCTCTCGCCCATCATTTCGGCGACACGCTCGGCGACAGCGTCGCGCGGATGGCCGACCCCGCCTTCGTGCTGGGACGCTCCCGGGCAGGCCCCAATGCCAATGTCGAACAATGGGTCTCCTCCTGGGGCGCCCATGTGGAGAGCTGGCTGGACGCACCCGGGCTGCAACTCCTGCTGTTGCGCTACGAAGACCTGCTGGCCGCGCCGCCGGAGGCCTTCGGCCGGCTCTGCCGGTTCCTCGATCTCGACGACACCGCGCCCGCCGTCGCGCGGAGCCTCGATGCCAGCCGGTTCACGACGCTTGCCGCCCAGGAAGCCCAGGCCGGCTTTCGCGAGCGCCTTCCCGCCGCCACGGCACCGTTCTTCCGCACCGGCGGCGCGGGAGGATGGCGCACGGCGCTGCCGGCCGCGCTCGCCGACCAGCTCGTCGCCGACCATGGACGGGTGATGGCGCGGCTCGGCTATGCCTGACGGTCCTGCGCCGGGACGAGCACCTAGCCGTTGCCGCCCTCGACGCGGCGGATGAACCGGCCGGCGGTGAGCGCCCGGCTGAAGGCGCAGAGATAGTCCTTCTCGGCCCGCTCGCTCGCGTCGTCGGCGCCGGGCCAGCGGTCGAGCAGCGCCTCCATGCGGTCAATATCGAGGCATTCGCTGGCGAAGGGGCTGTTGCGCAGCCGGGCCACTTCCGCCCGCAGCCCGGGCAGCGCCTCCTGGAAGCCGACGCGCCAGTCGGCGGCCTGCAGGCCCTTGCGCCTCTCATCCAGCACCGCATCCGGCAGCAGGCCCCGCATCGCCCGCCGGATCAGCGAGCGTGGCTCGCCGCCGAGAGCGAACTGCTCCTCGGGAATGGAGAGGCACAGCTCGATCACCCGCCGGTCGCTGGTGGGGTCGCGCACGTCGATCCCGAACAGCCGGCGTGTCGCCATGGCCAAATGGCCGCGATGGTCCGAGCGGTCCAGCACCGCGAGACGCAGCGCCCGGTCGTTCCCGCGCGTGATGTTGCGGAGGTTGCACGCCATGTCCATCGCGCGCTCGGCCAGCCCCGAGCGCTGCAGGAAGGCGGGATGGATGGCCGACATGTCGAACAGCCCCGCGGGCTTCTGCCCGACCAGCGTGCGCAGGCCCCGGCCGACCCGCAGCGGCAGCAGCGCATCCGCCGCCTCGCCCGCAATGCCCAGCCAGGAGCGGCGGCCGCCGCGCCGCATATCCGCCACCGCGCGCAGCGTGCCCCCGAGATCGCCGGATTGCAGGCGGCCCGCCAGCCGCTCGCCGCCGGCATAGCTGATGGTCATGTTGCCCATGGCGCCCTGCAGCAGCACGTCGAGCCGCCGTCGCTTGGCCTCGCGGTGAATGGCGTCGATCCACACCGTGTTGGAGGCGTTCAGCAGCGGCCAGTCGCTTCCGGCCTCGCGCCGGTCCAGCGTGTCGAGCAGCGGCTCGGCATCGTTGTCGATCCGCACATGCTCGACGTTGGGATAGAGCCCGGCGACCGCCGCGGCAGGGGGCCATTCGTCGGTAAAGCGGTTGCGGCGGGCGGCCTGCGCATGGCGCGGCGCCGCCGTGAACGCCGTCAGCCCCCGCCCCTCTCCCGCAAGCTGCCGCGCCGCCAGCGCCGTGACGCTGGAACTGTCCAGCCCGCCAGAGAGGTTGCTGCCGATGCGCTCGCCGGGGCGGATGCGGGCGCGAACGGCTGCGTCGAGCACCTCCCTCAGCGCCTCCTCGTAATCCTCGTCGCGCGGCAGGCGCAGCGTCGGCAGGTTCTCCGGCCGCCACCAGCGTTCCAGCGTGAAGCGTCCCTCCGCCCAGCGCACATAATGGCCGGGCGGCACCCGGTTGATGTCGCGATAGAAGGTGCGCAGCGGCTCGCGCGGCAGCATGCACAGCCAGGCCGCCATCTGGTCGCGGTCGATCTCGCGCGGCACGTCGGGACAGGCGAACAGCCCGCGCGGCTCGGTTGCGAAGAGCAGCCGCCCGCGCTCCGCCCATAAGAACAGGGTGCGCAGCGCCCCGGGATCCGTGGCGAGATAGAAGGCGCGCGCGGCGCGGTCCCACACCGCGCAGGCATAGTCGCCGATCAGATGGTGGAAGCAGGCCGCCCCCCACCGGCGATAGGCGGCGAGCACCACGCTCCCGGCATCCCCGGGCGGAAGGCCGAGCCGCTGCTCCAGTTCGGGCTGGTTGTCGAGACGTCCATCAAAGGTGACGGCGGCACTGTCGTCACCGGCGCAGAGCGCCCCGTCGCCCGCCCGCAGGACGACGTCATCGCCCTGCCAGCCGTTCAACCGGCTTGCCGAACGGTGCAGGGCACGGACGATTCGTTCCGCCAGGTCGGAGGCCGGATAACCGACGCCACAGAAGCCCATTCAGCCGCGCCTCACCGCGGATCGCGCGAGGCGTGCCCGCCCGTCGGCCCGCGGTGGCGCTGGCTCACAGCACCCGCCGCATCGGCCGCCCTCAAGAACTGACGCCGTCGTCGGTAAAGCCGGCCTCTTCGGATTCGGCCGTCGCCACCGATTTCACCTCGATGGTCGGCGATTCCCAGTCCCGCTTGGCGACAGGGACAGGCTCCGCACCTTTCAGTTCCGCGTAGTCGCTCGTGGCCCTCTCACGCATGCTGCATCCCCTCCACCCCTGGCACAACCAATGGCAGCAGAAATTCTGCCGCTCGCGTGGCGAGGCGTCAATCCGCCAAGATAAACAACTTCCGGCAGTGAGCGCTTTACACTTTAAAGTTGCGATGATAGAAGCAGTTATACAACTTATACGATTATTCCTCGACAGTGCCTGTCGAGGTGCATGGGGGGCGGCAGATGACCGAGGCCTATATCGGCGAAGTGCACCTGTTTCCTTACGATCGAATCCCGAAAGGATGGCTTCCCGCGAATGGCAGGCTGCTGCCCCTCTCTCAGTACCATGCCCTGTTCGCCCTGCTTGGAACCACCTACGGCGGAGACGGACGGACCAACTTCGCGCTGCCCGATTTGCGGGGGCGGGTGCCCCTCGGCTGGGGCCGGGTCAGCGACGGACTGGCCTACGCCATGGGACAAAGCGGAGGTGCCGAGGCCGTGACGCTGACGGTCGGCGAAATGCCCCGGCACAACCACAGCTTCGGCGTCAGTTCGTCGACGGGCACCATCGGCAACGCCAGCGACGCTCATATGGCCGCGGTCGGGTTCGACGACCTCGCTCCCAAGAACAAGCGTTACCTCTACAGTGACTCCGGAACCCCGGAGACGGCTCTGCACCCCGCGTCCCTCGGCGCAGCCGGCGGCGGCGCAGCGCACGACAACATGCAACCCTTCGCCGTCGCGCAGTACTGCATCTGCGTGGTCGGCGTTTTCCCCCCGCGTGGCGACTGAGGAGACAGGGATGAGCTTGGGCTACCTCGGAGAAATCCGCATTTTCGCTGGCAGTTTTGCCCCCGCCGGTTGGGCGGCGTGCGAGGGGCAGCTTTTGCCGATCTCACAGAACGAAGCCCTCTTCTCTCTGCTCGGGACGATGTGGGGCGGCGACGGCAGGACAAATTTCCAGCTGCCCGACTTCAGGGACCGGCTGGTGGTCGGAAGCGGTTCCGGGCCAGGCCTGGCACCACGCAGTGTCGCGCAGACCGGCGGCGCCTCTACGGTAACCATAGACCAGGCGCAGACACCGCACCACACGCACGTGCTGATGGCGACGACCGATCCGGCCACGTCGGAGTCCCCCACGGCCGGCGCGATGCTCGCCGCGGCCGCTTCCCCCACGGCACCGGCCGCCAATGTCGGCCTTCCCTACATCGCCGATATCGACAAGGCCGCACATCGGGTGCTCGCCGCCGACACGGTCTCGTCACCGGACAAGAATTCGTCCCACAACAACGAAATGCCCGCTCTTGCGGTCACCTACATCATCGCACTGTCCGGCATCTATCCCATGTCAGAATGAAGGCTTTGAGCCCATGGACCCCTTTCTCGGCGAGATCTGCCTGTTCGCCACCGCCTATATTCCTCGAGGATGGGTGGAGTGCGACGGTCGCCTTCTCGCAATTCCGCAGTATCCTGCCCTCTTCAATGTCATCGGCACCCTTTACGGAGGCGATGGGGTGCACAATTTCGCGGTGCCGGACCTGCGGGGACGCGCCGCGAGAGGCGCAAGAGGCGGCGGCCAGACCGGTAGCGACCCCGTCGGCACCGTGACCGGCACCTCGACTCAGGCACTTACGCATGCGCAAATGCCGCCGCATGGCCACGCCGTATCCACCTATTCGGTCGCAACGGACGGTCAGCTGACGGGGGTGCCCTCGAGCAAGGCCTTTCTCAGCCGGTACAAGGTGAAGGACAGCACATCGATCGCGGAACATTTTGGTCCGAAAAGCCTCCCGCTCGATGTGAGTTTGCACGCTTCCACCATTTCAACGGCGGGCGAATCGCAGCCCCATGAAAACAGGCAACCCTTCCTCACGATGCGCTACGGCATTTCGGTCGAGGGCATCTATCCCACAATGGGTTGAGCGGTCATAGTTCTTTGCCAAGGCGAGCCGACCGGGGCAGCAGGGAGACGTGATGGTGGATGCAAACGACATCACCCTCCGCTCCGAACGCCCGGAGGACGCCCCCTTCCTTGCCGCGCTGTTCGCCAGCGTGCGCGCGCCTGACTTCGAGGCGCAGGGCTGGCCGGCGGAGGTGCTCCACGCCTTCCTCGCGGACCAGTACCGCATGCAGACGGCGCACTATGCCCGCTTCTATGCCGGTGCGGCCTTCCACATCGTCGAGCATGACGGCGCCGCTATCGGCCGGCTCTATGTCCACCGCGACCGGCACGAACACCGCATCGTCGATATCAGCCTGGTGCCCGGGGCCCGTAATCGCGGCATCGGGGGCGCACTGCTCGACAGGGTGTGCGCGGAAGCGGCAGCGCTCGGCTGCGGGGTGTCGCTGCATGTCGAAAAACACAACCCGGCCCAGCGGCTCTATCAGCGCAAAGGCTTCGTACGGACGGGCGAGAACGACCCCTATTGGCGGATGACCCGCGCACCGGCGCCCGGCTCATCGCCTGAATGACCTAGGAGGGGCTACGGCTCTCGGCTATAGGGGACGGATGCAAGCTTACCCAAAGTCATCCCCTCCGGAGCCCTCGGCATGATCGATCTGTTCGCCCTGGTCTCCGGCTTCGCCCTTCTGTGCGCCTCCGCACTCATTGCCTTCACCCTGCGCCGGCTGGTGCCGGCGGCGGTGGCGATCACCGTGCTTGCCGTGCTGGCTGCCATGGCGGCCGTGCGTTTTGGCCTGTTCGAGTCTCTCACGCCGCTGCTGGTGATCTACGCCAACAGCGCGCTGATGGGCGGGCTCTGCGGCGCGCTCTACGCGCGCAAGCTCGACGAGGAACGCCGGCGCTGAAAGCCGCCCGCGTCGCCCGCGCCCGGTGCGCGCCATCGCTCAGGGAAAATGGGTGGCGCCCTGCCGCTGGGTCACCAGCCCGAAGCGGCGCATCCGCCGATGCACCGTGGTGCGGTCGAGGCCGAGATCGCGCGCCGCCGCGGAGACGTTCCATCCATGGGCGGCAAGGGCGGCGATGAGTTCTTCGCGCCCGGAGGGACCCGCGAACCCGCAGGGGCGGTCGGCCGGCCAGGCGAGCGCCGCGCCCGGCGCCGTCGCCCAGCCCCGCGC
>JAEYTJ010000226.1 GCA_023434095.1 Pseudomonadota bacterium
CCGCCGCTGTTGAAGCCGTAGCGGTTGATCACCGCGCGGTCCTCGACCAGCCGGAAATTGCGCGGGCGCGGATTGCCCGGCTGCGGGCGCGGGGTGATGGTGCCGACCTCGGCGAAGCCGAAGCCGGCGCCCAGCATCGCGTCCGGCACCTCCGCCTCCTTGTCGAAGCCCGCCGCCAACCCCACCGGATTGGGAAAGGCGAGGCCGAAGGCCGACACCTTGAGGCGGGAATCGTCCACCGGCGCGGCGCGCGGCGGCAGGCAGGCGAGCGCCCGGATGGAGAGGCCGTGCGCCGTCTCCGGGTCCAGCATGCGGGCGAAGGGAAGGGCGAGGTCGAGCAGGCGGCTCATGGGATCAACCTTCCAGCGCCGGGAACAGGTGGCGCCCATGCGGGCCGAGCGGCAATTCGCGCACATAGGCGACCGCGTCGAGCGCGAGCGGGCCATAGAGATGGGGAAACAGGTCGCCGCCGCGCGACGGCTCCCAGCGCAACAGGTCCGTCGGCAGAAGCTCCTCCCGCACCGCGACGAGAAGAAGGTCGCCCTGCCCGGCGAAATGCTTCGCCGCCGTCTCCGCCACCTGCCCGGCGGTGGAGAAATGGATGAAGCCGTCCGCCACGTCGACCGGCGCGCCCTCGAAGCGCCCGGCGGCCTCCGCCGCCTGCCAGAGCGTGCGCGGCGCGATCTTGTAGATGAGCCTCGCCTGCGCTTCCGCCATGTCCCGGTTCCCCCTGCGCGTCCTGCCGTCGCGGCCCGTCCTACAGGCCCCCGGCCGCAGTGGCAACGCGCCGCCAGGCACGGATGATGGCGTCGACGGAAAGGCGGATGTCCTCTTCCGTGGTGGAAGCGCCGATCACCGAGAGCCGCATGATCCAGCGCCCCCGCCACGCCGCCCCGGCGGCGAAGCAGGTGCCCTCCTCCTGCACCGCCGCGAGGGTGGCGCGGGTCCGCGCGTCGCCGGCCTCGCCCGCCCCGGCTTCGCCGAAGCGCACCGCCACCTGGTTCAGCACCACCTCGTTCAGCACCGCGATGCCGGGCTCGGCTGCGAGAAGCGTCGCCAGCAGCCGCGCCTGCGCGCAATGGCGCTCCACCATGGCGGCGATGCCGGCCCGGCCGAAATGGCGCAGCAGCGCCCAGGTGGCAAAGCCGCGGGCGCGGCGCGACAGCTCCGGCACGTAATGGGACGGGTCGCGCTCATGCTCGCTCACCGGCGGCAGGTAGCTCGCCGCGATGGTCATCGCCCGGCGATGGGCGTCAGTGTCGCGCACGATGGCATAGCCGCAGTCGAACGGCGTCTGCAGCCATTTGTGACCGTCGGTCGCCCAGGAATCGGCGCCCTCGACGCCGGCGACGAGGTGCGCGCGGGTGGGGCAGGCCCGCGCCCACAGGCCGAAGGCGCCGTCCACATGCACCCAGCCGCCCCGCGCCCGGGCAAGCGGTATCAGACGCCCATGGTCATCGGTGGCACCGCTGTGAATGTGCCCGGCCTGCGTGACCACCACCAGCGGTGCTCCCTGCGGCACGGCGCGCGCCAGCAGATCCTCGAACGCGTCCGGCCGCATCACGCCCTGCGCGTCGGCCGGCACGCGGATCAGGCTGGCCTTGCCGAAGCCGAGATAATGCAGCGCGGAGAACACGCTGGCATGCGCCTCCTCGCCGATCAGCACCCGCACCGGCGGGGCGCCAAACAGGCCCTGCGCCTCCACGTCCCAGCCCGCGCGGCGCAGCACCTCGCTGCGGGCGGCGGCGAGTGCGACGAAGCTCGCCATGGTGGCGCCGGTGACGAAGCCCACCCCACTCTCCGCCGGCAGGCGCAGCGCCTCCAGCAGCCAGCGCGCCGCCACCGTCTCGGCGGCGGCGGCGGCGGGCGCGGCGAAATGATTGGCGGTGTTCTGGCCCCAGGCGGCGGTCAGCCAGTCGGCGGCGACGCCGACCGGATGCGAATTGCCGATCACCCAGCCGAAAAAGCGCGGCCCGGTTGAGGCGCGCAGACCCGGCTCCGCCCGCGCGACCAGTTCCGCCAGCACCTGCGGCGCCGGAACGCCCTCCTCGCTCAGCGGGCCGTCGAAGGCGGCGACACTGGCGCCGTAGCCGACGGCCGGCAGGGCCGGCGGCGCCGTGCGGTAGGCGATGGCCCGGCGCGCCGCCGCCAGCAGCAGCGCCTCGGTCTCGTCCGTGTCGTGCGTACTCATCCCCGCCCCCGCCCGAAAAGGGCGGCCATCCTAGGCAGGGCGTGCGCGCTGTCCAGCGGCGGGCGCCGGAGACGCCGCAAGGGCGGCAAAACGGCTGGACAGCGACAATTATAGGGTATAATTCCTAATCATCCGATCAAAATCCGGGCGCGAATCATGCTCACCCACGCCCATATCTGGCGCGCCTTGGACACGCTAGCGGAACGGCTGGGCCTCAGCGCCTCCGCCCTCGCCCGCCGCGCCGGGCTGGACGCCACCACCTTCAACCGTTCCAAGCGCGAGGCGCCGGACGGGCGGCCGCGCTGGCCCTCGACCGAAAGCATCGCCAAGGTATTGGCTGCCACCGGCACCAGCCTCGACGACTTCATGGCGCTGATGGAAGGCGGAGCCAGCGGGCGCCGCGCCATCCCGCTCATCGGCTTCGCGCAGGCCGGCGAAGGCGGCTATTTCGACGATGCCGGATTCCCCGTCGGCGGTGCCTGGGACGAGATCGCCTTTCCCAATGTCGGCGACGAACACGCCTATGCGCTGGAAATCTCCGGCGATTCCATGCTGCCGCTGTACCGCGACGGCGATCTCGTCGTGGTCTCGCCGGCAGCGCCGATCCGGCGTGGCGACCGGGTGGTGGTGAAGACGCGCGAGGGCGAGGTGCTGGCCAAGGAGCTGAAGCGCCAGACCAACCGCACGGTGGAGCTGCGCTCGCTCAACCCCGAGCATCCCGATCGCCTGCTGCCCGAGGCGGACATCGCCTGGATCGCCCGCGTGCTGTGGGCGAGCCAGTAGCCAAAAAGAAACGGCCCCGCTCGGGGGCCGCCTCTCTCGGTCGTTTATGTCCGTGCTGCGGTCAGCAGCGCACCGCCACGCGGCGGCCATAGCGGTCATAGGCCCAGCAGTCGCCGGGCGAGGTCGCCGCGCCGTTCAGCGGTAACACCCAGAGCAATGACTGCCAGGGGATGAACACCAGTGGCAGGTCACG
>JAEYTJ010000267.1 GCA_023434095.1 Pseudomonadota bacterium
CGCGTCCAACACCCCCCCCCCCCCCCGGCCCCCCGGCTCTTTCTTATCGAGCAGCGAGAACACGTCCTGTCCTCAGCGTGAGCCCAGAAGCCGCCATGCGGCGATGAGGGCGAGCAACAGCGCGACACCTTGGGCGTGACAGCCGGAGAGACGGCAACCATCCATCAAGGATAGGCAGCATGAGCGCCACAAAGAAGCCGAAGCATACCGAGGGGCCGTGGATCGTCCTCGATCTCGGCGAGATCGTCGCCGAAGACGATCTGGAGGTTTTAGTTGCGACGATCGATCTGGGTACCGCTGAAGGCGAGGCAAATGCCCGCCTGATCGCCGCAGCGCCGGATCTGCTGGATGCGCTGAAAGCCTGCGCACGCATTCTGCCGAACTATGCCTCTCTCGGGAAAACCGCGCTTGATGACGAGGCGTGCGATGCCGTGATTGAGCAGGTCAACGAAGCCATCGCCAAGGCGGAGGGCGGGCAATGACCCGGCACCTCCCCACCATCCTCCGTCGTCGCCTGCTGCGCAGCGCCCTCGCCGTCATGGCCCGCCGCCCGCCCGACAAGAACATCGGCGGGCCGGTGCGCCCCTATATGCGCCGTTGGTGGCTCTTCCCGCGAAACCGCTGGTTCAACATCTATCTGCACGATTTCCGCCGGCCGGACGATGACCGCGCCTTGCACGATCACCCGTGGCCGTCGCTCTCCGTCCTGCTGCAGGGCGACCTCATCGAAACCTATGCGCCCATCCCGGCGCTGGCGGCAGAGCCGGCGCACCAGCGCACGCGTCTGCTGACCCCCGGCGCCATCGTCTGGCGCGGCCCCCGCTTCGCCCATCGCCTCAGCCTCACCTGGCATCCGCGGACGCTGGAGCCGGTGCCGGCCATCACGCTCTTCATCGTCGGCCCGCGCGTGCGCGAATGGGGCTTCTGGTGCCCCAAGAACAGCCCGGCCGGCGGCTGGCGCCTCTGGCGCAAATTCGTCGCGCCGGACGATCCCGGCGCCGTCGGCCCCGGCTGCGAGTGAGGGCGCCATGGGCACCCTCCCCGATCTCAGCTTCGTCACCGCCGGCTTCGTGCTGCTGCTCATCGCCGCCGCAGGCTTCTGCGCCTTTATCGGTTTCGGCGTCGGCCTGCTGCTTTCACCGCTGTTTTCATGGCTGCCGGATTCCGAAGAGGAAGACCCCGGCGTGATCGAGGCTCCCATGCGCGCGCCCCTTTCGCCTTCCGCCCGTCTCGCCTGGCTGTTGTGGCTGATCGCCCTCGGCGGCGCGGCCGCCCTGCTCTGCGCCGCCGGCGCGGCGCGTGCCGCCCCGCTCGAGGCGCCCGCCGCTGCCGCCTTTGCGTCCGCCCATGCGGCGCTGTGGGCGGTCCTCCCGCTGGCCTTGGCGCTGGCGCTCTCGGTCGCCTCGGTGGCGGCCGGCACCCGCCGCCCGCGCGGCGGCATGTGAGGGGGTAGCCATGGCCAAGTCTCCCGTCGAACGCTGGGGCAGCGAGGCGCCCCGCCCGCGCAGATCCACCAAGGCGACCGAGACCACGGCCGCGCTGGAGCAGGCGGCGGAACTGCCGAACGACCGGCCCGACGACCCGCCGTTGTCCGACGCCGCCGCCGGCTTCGCGAAGGAACAGCTGAAATCCTTCATCGAGCGCATCGAGCGGCTGGAGGAAGAGAAGAAGACCATCGCCGATGACATCAAGGATGTCTTCGCCGAGGCCAAGGGCACGGGCTTCGACACCAAGGCTCTGCGCGCCATCCTCCGCCGCCGCAAGGCCGATCCCGACCAGATCGCCGAGCACGAGGCGATCGTCGATCTCTACATGCAGGCGCTGGGCATGATCCCTTTCGAGCGCACCCCGCTCGGCCTGACGATGGAGGGGTGAGATGGGCAAGCCCACCGCCGTCGAGCTCGAAGAGGATCACGACGACCACCTGACCACCTGGGTGGCGTCGAATGTCGAGCAGGCTTTCGAAGAGGAACTCGCCCTCATCCTCGGCGAGGCCGAGGGCGATCTGCGCGCCGGCCGCCCGGTCGATTGGCGCGCACTGCTCGCCGACATCGAAGGCGCGGCCGAAGGCGTCGACTTCCAGGACAGGCGGGGCAACTACGTCATCGAGATCAAATGCCCTCCCATCGTCGAGAAGATCATCGGCGAAGCGTGGGATCTCGCTCGCGCCGGCGAGACGGCCGAAGCGCTGCACCGCCTGTCCCTGCTCACCCGCCCGAAATGGCAGAGCGAGGCCGCCTGCCGCGACGAATACACCGTCGCCATGGCCGAGGCCCTTGCCCGCACGATTGCCGCTGAGCGCGCCCGCCGTCGCGCCGCCCTTGGCCCCTTCGCCGACACGCCCCTCGGGGCCACCTTCCTGTGAGGCTCCCATGAAGCTCATTGCCGAGCGCACCCATCTGCTCGCCGCCCTCAACGCGGTCGGCCATCTGGCGAAGGCCAAGGCCAAGATCCCGATGCTCGCCATGCTGCGCCTGCGCACGGAAGGGGATCGCCTCTTCGTCGCCGCCACCGATCACGACGCCTATGCCGAGGCCGAAATCCCGGCCATCGTCTCCCGCGAGGGTGCCGCCTGCATCGAGGCCTCGATCCTCACCAGGTTGGTGAAGGATTTCGCGGAAGGTTCGCAGGTGAGCCTGGATGCGGGCGAGGCCCTCGCCACGCTCAAGGCCGGCCGCAGCCGCTATCAGCTGCATGTGCTGCCGGCCGGCGACTTCCCTTCCGCCTTCGAACCGAACGGCGCCACAGCCCGCTTCATGCTGATGCCGGAGGAAGTTCGCCGCCTGCTCGATCTGCCCAGCGCCGCCGCCGCCGCCAAGAGCCAGCCCGCGCTGGCCTATCTGGAGGGCGTCTATCTCCACACTTCGGAGGATGACGGCACGCTGTGGGGCGCGGCGACAGACAGCTATGTCCTGCTCGCCGCCGATGTCGAGACGCCGGAGGGCGCGCAGGATCTGCCCAAGCGGCAGGAGGCCGAAGGCGCGCGCGCCGCCCGGCCGCGCGGGCTCATGCTGCCGGCAGAAAGCGTCGCCCATATCCTGCGTTTCGGCGAGGTGCCGCTCGAAATCCATGCCGGCGAGAACGTCGTGGCGGTGCGCGCCGCCGCCGGTGGCGTGAAGCTGCATTACGTCACCCGGCTGATCGAGAACATCTTTCCGCCCTATGAGCGGGTCGTGCCGCCCGCCGAGGGCACCTGCCTCACCCTGGCGGGTGACAGCTTCACCGCCGCGCTTCGGCGCCTCGCCAGCGTCGCCGGCAGCGACGAGCGCGCCGTGGGGCTGGAATGGGGCGATGAGGGCGACCTGTCCCTCTGGCTCGACAACCATTCCGAAGGCATTTACGGCGCCGAAAGCGCGCCCATTCTTTCCCGCACCGGCCCCGGCCGCATCGGCATCCGCCCCGCCTTCGCCCTCAAGGCGATCGAGGCGCTGGGGCGCGGCGCCATCGAGATCTGGTCGACGGCCGAGAACAAGCCCGTCCGCCTGCGCAACCCGGATGATCCCGGCCTCATCGCCGTCGTCTGGCTTCAGATCCTGCGCCGCCGGCCGGAACACGGCGCCCTCTTCGGCGAGGGAGAAGCGGCGTGAGGTCCCCCTATATCGCCAAAGGCGCCAGCCTCTCCGCATGCGGGCGCTACCGTTACCGCCTCTGGCGCGAATGGCGCCTGCACCCCTCCCCAGCCCATTGGGATATGTGGACCGACGACTTCGGCAGCCCGATCGTCGACGGCGCCGGAGAGCAACTCGGCGACCCGAAGGCCTGCGTCTTCGTAATGCTCAACCCGTCAACCGCCGATGGTGAGCAGGACGATCCGACCATCCGTCGCTGCGTCGACTTCGCGCAAGCATGGGGCTATGACCGGCTGGAGGTCATCAATCTTTTTGCGCATCGGGCGACAAACCCCCGCGCCCTTCTCGCGCTCAACGATGCCGACGATCCTGTCGGTCCCGACAATCGCCGGACCTTTAATGGCGTCCTGTTTGGAGGACACCCGGTCGGCACCGTGGTCTGCGCATGGGGCGCGCATGGCGGCCATCTCGGCCAAGACGAGACGGCCCTTGGCTGGGTAGGCAATCACAAGCGCTTTGCGCTTGGCCTCACCAAGGGCGGCCATCCTCGCCATCCTCTCTACGTCGCATCCGCCGCGGAGTTGGTCGAGTTCCGTCCGACGCGAGGGCAGCTATGACCGCCAACCCCTCCCGCCCCATCACCCTCGTCCTGCTGTTCGCCCTCGCGGCCTGCGCAGTCGCGACGGACGTGCAGCACATCGGCCTTCTCGGCAGCGCCGTCGCCGCGCTGCGGGCCATTCTCCATGGAGCAGGCGCATGACCGCTAGAACGGAAGGCCCGGATGCGTGGTTGATCCGGAAAGGGTCGTATTTCTATCGCCCCAACTGCCAGGGCTACACGACCAGCAAGCACGAGGCCGGACGGTACTCCGAGGCAAAGGCAAAGGCAGAGGCCAACGTCGAGCCCTGGCATATGTCGGCCGTACTCGCCGACGATGTGCCGGACCCTCCAATGCCCTCGCCGTCGTTTCAGGCACGCGTGCAGCCCTGGATGATAGCCTGCTTCGGGCCTGAGATTAGTGCCGACAAGCTGGAGCGCGGTGATCGCCTGCTCGAAGAGGTGCTGGAGCTTCTGCAATCCGTTGACTACCCGCGCGAGCGTATCGCCAGCCTGTCGAGCTACGTCTGGTCGCGGCCGAAGGGCGAGCCGGCGCGGGAGGTCGGCGGCTCCATGGTGACGCTCGCCGCTTTCTGCCTCGCCCATGATCTCGACATGCACGCCGCCGGCGAGACCGAACTCGCCCGCGTTTGGACCAAGGTCGAGGCCATTCGGGCTAAGCAGGCCGCTAAACCCACTGGATCGGCGTTGCCGGTGGCGATCGAGCCCACACCCGCTCCCGACGCACCGCACGGCTGGGTGTGCTGGAATGAGGGGCCGGGCGGCTGGTTCTGGTTCCCGACGCGGGAGCAGTGCGAGCACGAGCTTTCCGACGACATCCGGCCGGCCACGGCTGCGGAGAAGGCGTTGTTCGGCGCATTGGGAGGCAAGCTCTGCCCTGACGACCTCTGCCCGATCTGCCTTAAGCCGCTTGAGCCCGACGACACCTGCGCCACCGATATCGACATGGGCATCTGCCACGCCGCCTGCGTGGACGGCTCGCCCGTCGTCGATCTTGAAACCGGCGAGGAGGTCGACGGCAAGGCCGATACGTACCGGTACGGCGACGTTGCGGCAGAGGAAGGGTGAGCGCCCGATGGGTAAAGCCTCGATCCCCTCCCCGGAGCCGGCCATCACTGACGAATCCCCGCTTCGTCTCGACGTCGCGGCCGCCTTGGCCTTTCCCGACGGATCGATGAAGGTTGCCGGTCTGCGGCGCGAAGCGGCGCGGGGGCGCCTTGCCATCAACCGTATCGCGGGCAAGGATTACACGACCTTGGCCGCCATACGGGACATGATCGAGAAATGCCGCGTCCATCCAAAGGAGCCCGTCTCTGGCTTCGGCCCGCGCGCCGCCGCAAAGATGGAACCGTCAGCCATGCCCCCACATGGATCATCATCGACGCGAACGTCCAACATCCCACTGGATGCGGCGCTGAGGATCGTGGACGAGCTGAGCGCGCCCTCGCCGCTTACATCGCGGGGAAGTACGAAGCGCCGCGGCGGGATCGTGACCTCTCTGTCGTCCCCGTCCCCGACGTCATAGCCATCTATCTGCGCGACTGCGCGGAGCGTCAGGCCAATAAGCAGAAGCTGGCGGAGCGTGCCCGCCGGCTTCTGCTTTGGTGGGGCGACAAGAAGCTCTCCGATGTCTCGATGCTCACCTGCCGGGCCTATGTGGACCACCGCAAGGCTGAGTATCTGCGGCGCTACTACGAGGCCGAGAGCCGCCGTACCCGCCCGCCGAAGCCTGACGGCGGCGGCGCCGGCGCGCGCCGGGATCTGGAGGATCTGCGCGCCGCCATCCAACACCACGCCAAGGAACAGCTTCACAAGGGCGAGGTGCGCGTCCACCTTCCAGAGAGGGGCGCGTCGCGGGAGCGCTGGCTCACCCGCAGCGAGGCCGCCGCCCTGCTCTGGACGTGCTGGCGCACCCGGGAGAAGCAGAAGCGCTCGCACAAGGGCCTGCCGGGCGAAGCGATCCCCACTGCCAAGTACACGATGCGCCACCTCGCCCGCTTCATTCTGATCGGGCTTTATACCGGCACGCGCGCCGGGGCCATCGCATCCGCCAGCTGGGCGGCGGCGTCCGGACGCTCCTATATCGACCTCGATCGCGGCGTCTTCTACCGCCTCGCCCAGGGTGCACGCCCCACCAAGAAGCGCCAGCCGCCGGCGCCCATCCCGGCGCGTCTGCTGGCGCACATGCGCCGCTGGAGGGAGATGGGGATATCGAAGGAATACCCGGTCGAGTATCGCGGCCAACCGATCAAGTCGGTGAAGGTGGCGATGGCCCGCGCTGTCGATCTCGCGGGACTCGAGCCCGGCGTGACCCCGCACACCCTGCGGCACACGGCCGTCACCTGGCTGATGCAGTCGGGCGTGACGATCTGGGATGCCGCAAGCTTCGTCGGGATGTCTCCGGCACTGGTCGAGCGTACCTACGGCCACCACCATCCCGACTACATGGCGCGCGCCGCGCACGCCCTTTCTATTGGCGCCAATAAAACGCCAATAAAACCCGTGAACCGAACGAGAACACTGCCCTGAGAGATCGCCTGAGACCGCACGGTTTCATGCGGGTTTGTCGCGAAAGAAACGCGCTCATAACGGTCTGGTTGCAGGTTCGAGTCCTGCCGGGCCCACCACTGAATTCGAACATGCTCAACCTCACGGCTGGCTTGTCGATCCACCGGGCGCCTTCCCGCGAACCTCCGCTTTCAATGGCGAAGGCAAAATGGCAGTGTGCGGCCCTCCGCATCGGGGCGATATCCTTCTAAATGCTCAAGCTGTGCTTTCTTCTCATCGGCGCGCCGTCGTTCCGCGCCAGATGGTACGTGATTACTATTATCGGCGGTGTGTTCATCACGCTGGCGACAATGCTGGCCATTGACGCCTCCGATGGCGTGACCTTCGTCACCCGCGAGACGCTGGGCCTCGTGTTCGTGGTGAACGGGCTCGGCGCCCTGCTCGTCTTCGCGGGACGGGGCCGGGACAGGATGCGCTCGCTGCTGTTTCTCAAGGCCGCCGCGCTGCTGCTGGTCGGCCTGCTCATCATCCAGCCGCCGGTGTCGACCGAATGGACGCTCACCGTCCTGTTCGCCCTCGCTTTCACGCTCGACGGCATAGGGCGGATCGCCACTGGCGTCGTGGTGCGCTTTTCCGGCTGGAGGACGATGGCGGTGATCGGCGGGATCGAGCTCGTCATCGCGCTGCTCATCGTCACCGAATGGCCGCTGCCCCACAACCGGAACATTCCCTTCTGCATCGCCCTGCTGATGGCCCTGTCGGGCTGGCTGCTGATGCGCCTCGGCTTCATGTTCCGCACGCTGGAAAGCGAAGCCGCCATCCTCGCTTTGCCGATCTTCGGCGGACGCGGCTGGTACGACAACGCGCCCGTCATGGTCGAAATCGGCGACGAGCCGGCGCCGGAACAGCCGATCACCGTCCATGTGTGGACGCCGGTCGGTTCCGCCTATGCCGCCGAGCGCCGGCTGCTGGTCGACCGCTACATCGCGGCACTGGACGGCCATGGCGTGATCTCCACGGGGCATGCCGCGCTGGAGATGCCGCCGGACCTCTACATCAGCCATTACCCCGCTTTGGAGGTCGAGCGCTCCAGCAGCGACTTCATCGCCTCGCTCCGCGCCGGCGGCGAGAACGACCTCAAGGGACGATTCCAACCGTCCTATGCCTATGAATCGGACTGGTGGTGCCCCGCCGACCAGAATGTGGAGTTCCGCAACTACAGCCCGCGCCGCCTGCGGGTGTTCTGGGCCGGCTACAAGCAGGACGACACGTACAATCTCACCAACCGCAATTGCTCGGTGGTGGTGGCGCAGGCGCTCGACGCCGCGCTGGAAGGCACGCTGGCGAGCCGCTTCCCCTGGCTGCAGGTCATCCGCCTGCTGTCCAATCCCGATATCTGGGTGGCGGCGATGATCCGCTCGCGTGCGCATTCGGCGACCTGGACGCCGGGCCTGGTCCTCGACTATGCCCGCACGCTGGCGCGCATCATCGAACAGCGCGACATCGCCTGGACCACCCGCCTGCTCGGCTTTCTCCGGCGCGGGCGGCGCGGTCCGGCCGACGGCAACGAGGTCCACCCCGCATGACGACGCCCCTCGCCGCAGAACGTCCCGCCAGCCTTTTCTCGCGCGGTGCCGTCATCATGACGGCGATGATGTTCGGCCTCACCTACAGCCTGAGCGCCGCGCTCATCGCCCTCGACCTCACCGCGCGGGGCCTCAGCGAATCCGTCATCGGCGCCAATGCGGCGATGCACGCGGTGGGCGTGCTCGTCACGGCGATGATCCTGCCCCGCATCGTCGCCTTCTTCGGCATACGCCGCCTCGTCATCATCGCCCTCGTCGTGGCGGCCGCGGTGCTGAGCGCCTTCCCGGCGATTCCGCTCATCTGGCTGTGGTTTCCGCTGCGCCTCGTGCTCGGCATGGCGTCGGAAATCCTGTTCGTGCTGTCCGAAACGTGGACCAACAGCCTCAGCACGGAATCGACCCGCGCCCGCGCCATGGCGGCCTATACGGCCGCGCTGTCGGTCGGCTTCGCGCTGGGGCCGCTGATCCTCTCCATGGTCGGCTCCGGCGGCGCCCTGCCCTATCTCGTCGGCGCCGGCATTTCGCTGTTCGCCGCCGGCTTCGTCGCCTCTCCCAGGGTGCAGGCGCCGGTGTTCGACGAACCCGCCACGGGCAGCCCGCTGCGCTTCATCCGTCTGGCGCCGGTCGCCATCTCGGCGGTGATGCTGAACGCGGCGATCGAGACCGCCGGCCTGTCCTTCCTCGCCATCTACGCCGTCAATCTCGGCTGGGAGGAGAGCGGCGCCACACGGCTGATGTCCTGCATGATGATCGGCGCCATCCTGCTGCAGCTGCCCATCGGCTGGCTCGGCGACAAGATGGACCGGGTCAAGCTGGTGATTGCGCTCGCCGCAATCTCCATGCTCGGCGCGCTGGCCTGGCCTTTCGCCCTGCAGAGCGAGATCGCCACCTATACGCTGCTGTTCGTCTGGGGCGGCGCCTTCGTCGGCATCTACACCATCATGCTCACCCTCGTCGGCAGCCGCTTCAAGGGGTCGGAACTCGTCGGCATCTATGCCGCCATGGGGCTCATGTGGGGTCTCGGCGCCCTGCTGGGCCCGCTGCTGGCGGGGCTGGCGATGGACGCGACCCTGCACGGCCTCGCCTACTTCACCGCCGCCGTGTGCGGCGCGTTCACCCTGTTCGTGATGCTCAAAGGCCGGGGCGGCAGCTGACGCCGCCCCTCACGCCCTTGTGGCCGTCGGCGCCCTTGATTGCCGCCGGCGTAGCGTCATTTCGCGGTCGAAGCGCGCCGCCGTGGGAAAGCGCGCCGCCGAGGCCCGATCATGAACCCTGCTTCCGCCATGCCCGCCTTTCTGGCATCCGCCGCCGCCGCCGCCCTGCTGCTTCCCCTTCCCGCTTCCGCGCAGGCGATGCCCAATTCGCTCACGATGAGCTGCGCCCAGGCGCAGGCGCTCGTCGCCCGCGAGGGGGCAGTGGTGATCGGAACCGGGCCGAACCTGTTCGACCGCTACGTCACCGATGCCGGCTACTGCCAGTCGAAGCGCTCCCGGCCCGCCTGGATCGCGACGCGCGACAATCCGCAATGCCTCGTCGGCCAGGAGTGCCGCGAGCGGCGCTTCCGCTGGCGCTGAGCCCTGGCGAGGCGGCGCAGCCGCTAAACGGTTGCACGATACGCAGGCGGGGGGCATAAGCGCGGCAAAGAGTTTGGAGGAATTCCATGCCCGCCTATCGCTCGCGCACGTCCACCCATGGCCGCAACATGGCCGGAGCCCGCGGCCTCTGGCGCGCCACCGGCATGAAGGACGGCGATTTCGGCAAGCCCATCATCGCGGTGGTGAATTCCTTCACCCAGTTCGTGCCCGGGCATGTGCATCTCAAGGATCTCGGCCAGCTCGTGGCGCGCGAGATCGAGTCCGCCGGCGGCGTCGCCAAGGAGTTCAACACCATCGCCGTCGACGACGGCATCGCCATGGGCCACGACGGCATGCTGTACAGCCTGCCCTCGCGCGAACTGATCGCCGACAGCGTCGAGTACATGGTCAACGCGCACTGCGCCGACGCGCTGGTCTGCATTTCCAACTGCGACAAGATCACGCCCGGCATGCTGATGGCCGCCTTGCGCCTCAACATCCCGACAATCTTCGTTTCCGGCGGCCCGATGGAAGCCGGCAAGGTGACGCTGAAGGGCAAGGCCCGCGCCGTCGATCTGGTTGACGCCATGGTGGTCGCGGCTGATAGTTCCTACAGCGACGCCGATGTCGCCGCGATCGAGCGCTCCGCCTGCCCGACCTGCGGTTCCTGCGCCGGCATGTTCACCGCCAACTCGATGAACTGCCTGACCGAGGCTCTTGGCCTCGCGCTGCCGGGCAACGGTTCGGTGCTCGCCACCCATGCCGACCGCAAGCGGCTGTTCGTCGAGGCCGGCCATCTCATCGTCGATCTGGCGCGCCGCCATTACGAGCAGGACGACGCCAGCGTGCTGCCGCGCGCCATCGCCAATTTCGAAGCCTTCGAGAACGCGATGACGCTGGACATCGCCATGGGCGGCTCGACCAACACCGTGCTGCACCTGCTCGCCGCCGCGCATGAAGGCGAGGTGCCGTTCACGATGAAGGATATCGACCGGCTGTCGCGGCGCGTGCCGGTGCTGTGCAAGGTCGCGCCTTCCGTCGCCAACGTTCATCTCGAGGACGTGCACCGCGCCGGCGGCGTCATGGGCATCCTCGGCGAACTCAACCGCGCCGGCCTGATCCATCCCAAGGTCGGCTCGGTGCATGCCGACAGCCTGGAAAGCGCGCTGGCGCGCTGGGATGTCGTCACCGCGACGAGCGACAGCGTGCGCGAGTTCTACCGCGCCGCACCCGGTGGCGTGCCAACGCAAACGGCGTTCAGCCAGGCTGAGCGTTACGACGTTATCGACACCGATCGCGAAAAGGGCTGCATCCGCGACGTCGCCCATGCCTTCTCCAAGGACGGCGGCCTCGCCGTGCTGTACGGCAATCTCGCCACCGATGGCTGCATCGTCAAAACCTCGGGCGTCGATGAAAGCCTGCTCACCTTCTCGGGCCCGGCGCGCATCTTCGAAAGCCAGGACGCCGCCGTCGACGGCATTCTCGGCGGCAAGATCGTCGCCGGCGACGTCGTCCTGATCCGCTACGAAGGGCCCAAGGGCGGGCCCGGCATGCAGGAGATGCTGTATCCGACCAGCTATCTGAAATCGAAGGGCCTCGGCAAAGCCTGCGCTTTGATCACCGACGGCCGCTTCTCCGGCGGCAGCTCGGGTCTGTCGATCGGCCACGTCTCGCCGGAAGCCGCCGAGGGCGGCCTGATCGGTCTCGTCGAAGAAGGCGACATCATCCAGTTCGACATCCCGAACCGCCGCGTGCATCTCGACGTGCCGGAGGCCGAACTCAATCAGCGCCGCGCGGCGATGGAAAAGCGCGGCGCGGCGGCGTGGCAGCCGACGGCCAAGCGTCCGCGCAAGGTGACGACGGCGCTGCGCGCCTATGCGGCCTTCGCGACCAGCGCCGCCCGCGGCGCGGTGCGCGTCGTCAAATAAGCGACGCTCAGTCGCCGCCGGCGCGGATCGGCGGCGCGTAGGACAGCGCGGTGTCCCACGGGAAGTAGATCCAGGTGTCCTGCGACACCTCGGTGATGTAGGTGTCGACCAGCGGCCGACCCATCGGCTTGGCATAGACCGTGGCGAAATGCGCCGACGGCAGGATCTCGCGCACCACGCGCGCGGTCTTGCCGGTGTCGACGAGGTCGTCGATGATCAGCACGCCCTTGCCCTGCGCGCGCATCGACGTGATCTCGGGGCCGATGCCCTTCATCACCTTGATGTCGCCCTGGTTCTTGTAGTCGTGATAGCTGGCGATGCACACCGTCTCGATGATGCGCACATTGAGTTCGCGCGCCACGATCGCCGCCGGCACCAGCCCGCCGCGCGTGATGCAGACGATGGCCTCGAACGGCCCGGCCTCGTGCAGCCGCCAGGTCAGGGCGCGAGTGTCGGGGTGGAACTGGTCCCAGCAGACGGGAAAGACTTTGTCGGGTCGCGGGGCGTCGCTCATCGGCTTCTCTTGGGTCGTTCTCTCTGAGTCGTTGATGTTTCGCGCCAGTCAGTTCGCAGCGACCTGCGCGCGTACAGTCACCAGCATCGCCTCGACCGCGGCCTTCACTTCATTGAGGCGCTCCGGGTCGCGCGAACGCACGACGATGTTCGTGTTCGGCCCGCCC
>JAEYTJ010000027.1 GCA_023434095.1 Pseudomonadota bacterium
CCGCACGCGGGTCGCGCGGGTGGAAATCGCGGGGGTCGAAGCCCACCACCGCCTCGGTCAGCCCTGCCGCCCCGGCCGATGGGCGCGGGCCGCGCAGCACCATCATTTCCAGCGCGTCGGCGCCGGCATTGAGCGCCGCCCGCTCCATTCCGAAGCGGGCGAGCGGGTGGCGCAGCAAGGCGGAGAGCGGCAGCGGCGCCAGCGCGTCGCGGCAGGCATCCGCCACCAGCCGGGCGAAGCGGCCCGGCCCGCTTTCCGACAAGGGCTCGCCGGCGGAATCGTCGATGGCGACCTCGAAGCGCAGCAGCTCGGCCGCCACCCGGCGGGCGAGGTCGCGGTCGGGGGTGATCAGCGCGCCGGTGCGCCCCGGCACTTCCAGCACCTCGCGCAGGGCGAGCGCGATGGCCAGCGCCTCCTCGCGCGCATCCTCCGCCTCGATCACGCGGACATCCGCCAGCGCGGCATCGATGGCAGCGGGGCCGAGCCGGTCGGAAAGGCTCGCCCACTGCTCGGTGGAAGCGACGGGGCGCAGCGCCTCGGAGAGCAGCCGCTCGCGCCCATGCGCGGCGGACGGCGCCAGCTCGCGCACCGCGTCGCGCGGCACGCGCATATGGCGCTTCAGCAGCAAGGCGAGGCCGTATTGCGGGTGGCTCGGCGCGCCAGCGTCCTCCTGCGTCAGTGCCGCCCAGGCCGGTTCGTCGAGGGCGAAATCGAGACCCGGCAAAACCACGGCGCCGCGCGGCAGATGCGCCACCGCCGCCAGCAGCCGGGCGGTGGCCGGCATGGAGCCGGTGGAGCCGGCGGCGATGACCGGGCCGCCCTCGGGCGTGTTCGCCAGTCGCGCCGCCTCGGCGGCGATCAGCTGGTCGCGCCGCACCGCCGCGTCGACCTGCCCCTGCTCCTCCAGGAAGCTGGGCCAGAAGGCGCGGGCGATCTTGAGGAAATCAAGCGCCATGTCCCAGTAGCGGTCGTGCTCGCCGGGCACCAGCGTGTCGAGCCGCTCCCACGGCACCTCCTGCGCCGCCATCTCGTCGATCAGCTTCGCCAGCTCGTCGGCGAGGGCGAATTCCGCCCCCGGCCCGGCGGCGACGGCGGTGCGCCCGTCATCCCCCGCCAGCGCCCGCCGCCACAGCCGGATGAGGCTCGCCAGCGCCAGCCGGCGGGTGGTCGGCGGCACGGCGCGCGGCGGATCGGTGAAGGTCTCGGCGAAGGCCAGCGCGTCCTCGTCGACATCGCCGACCGGCACAATGCGCGGCAGCAGCGTCACCCCTGCCCCCATGCGCTGGCGCAGCGCCTCGGCCAGCAGGCGCCCGGCGCGGCGGGTCGGCAGATAGACGGTGGCGGTGGCAAGACGCAGCGGATCGCCGCGCGGGGCGAAGCCTTCCACCAGCTCGCCGTCGAGCAGCGCATCGGCCAGCACCGCGACGAAGGGCGCCGAGGGCGGGATGGAGAACAGCCGCGGCCCGCGGCGCTGGGCCTCCACCGTCATGGGCGCGCTCCTCGGGGGGCGGCCACGCGCTCAGTCCTTGGAGCGCGCAATGGCCTCTTCGGCCTCGGCGATGGCCTCCGGCGTGCCAACATGCATCCACACCCCTTCCATGCGCTGGCCGTAGAGCCGGCCGGCCTCGGCGGCGCGGCGAAAAAGCCGGTTCAGCGAGAACGCCCCTTCCGGCGCGTCGCGGAACAGCGCCGGCGTCACCACCGCCGCGCCAGCATAGACGAAAGGCACGGTGAGTCGCTCGGGACGCGGGGTGAGCCGACCGAGCCCGTCCATGAGGAAATCGCCGCGCCCGTCATAGCCGATGGAGGTCGCCGCCGGGGCGAGCAGCAGGCAGATGTCCATCGTCTCGGGGTCGAAGCGGCCGGCCAGCGCGCGCAGATTGGGGCGGATGCCCTCGATCCACACCGTATCGGCGTTCATCACGAAGAACGGCGCGTCGCCGAGCAGCGGCAACGCCCGGACGATGCCGCCGCCGGTTTCCAGCAACTCGCCCCGCTCGTCCGAGAGAATGATGCGCGGGCGGGTGCGCCCGGCGAGGTGGCGCTCCAGCAGGTCGGCATGGGCGTGCAGGTTCACCACGGCGGTGGTGACGCCGGCATCGGCCAGGCTGTCCAGCGCGAAATCGATCATCGCCCGCCCGCCCACCTCGACCAGCGGCTTGGGCAGGCGATCGGTGATCGGGCGCATGCGCGTGCCGAGGCCGGCGGCGAGCACCATGGCGGTGGTGATGTCGGTCATGAACGGCCGGGTTCGTTCGGCGGGGTGGAAGCGGGCGGCGGCTTGGCGACCGGGAACACCGCCGGCCGCACCCCGGGCGGCAGCCGCGAGGCGCCGGGCGCCGTCACATGGTCCTTGTACCAGCTCGCCAGCCCGCCCAGTTCCGGGACGGAAAGGCAGCGCTCCAGATAGTTCCAGATGCGCGGCAGGTGCTTGAGATAGACCGGCTTGCGGTCGCGCTGGTTCAGCCGGGTGAAGATGCCGAGGATCTTGGTGGCGCGCTGCGCGCCCATCACCGCATAGGAGGCGGCGAAGGCCTTGGTGTCGAAGCCGGGATCGGCGGTGCGCCGGGCCTTCGCATAGCGCGACAGCAGCGCGAGTTCGAGCGCCTCCGGCACGTCGACGCGCGCATCCTGCGCCAGCGACACCACGTCATAGGCGGCGGGGCCCATCACCGCGTCCTGGAAATCCAGCAGCCCGACCCGCGCCAGCCCGGCACGCTCGGGAAGCCACATCAGGTTCGGCGAATGGTAGTCGCGCAGCACCCATACCGGCTTCTGCGCCAGCGATGGCGCCAGAGCCGCCGCCCAGAGCTGGCGGAAGGAGCGTCGGGCATCGGCCGAGAGCCGGCTTCCGGAATGGGGCAGGTACCAGTCGAGCAGCAGCTCGACCTCGATCAGCATCGCCTCGAGGTCGTAGGGCGGCACATGATGGTCGAGGCCGGTGGTGACGGCGACGGTGGACGGCAGGTCCTGCCCGTGCAGCGCCGCCAGCACGTCGACGGCGAGTTCGTAGCGTTCCGGCACCGGCACCGGCGGGGTGCCGTCGAGCACGCCTTCATTGCCCAGATCCTCGATCACCAGCAGCCCGGCATCGAGGTCCCCGCCATAGATGGCCGGCGCCGAGAAGCCGCGCGCCCGCAGCGCCCGCGCCATGGCGACGAAGGGCTTCACGTCCTCGGCGAGATGGGCGATGGCGCTGTAGGGCTTGCCGCCATGCACCGGCGGGCCGTCCGGCCGGCGCGGCGCGTTCATCAGCACGGCGTTGCGCTTGGCGCCGATCAGCCGCTCATAGGAGCGGGCGGAGGCGTCGCCCTGCAGGAAGCGGCGCTGCGCCGGGCCGAAGCCAACCTGGTCGATCAGCGCCCGGATCGCCTTCATGCGGTAGAGCGCGCCCGCCATGCGGCCATAGCCGAACAGGCGCACCCGGCGCATCTTCTCCGCGCCCTCGGAGGGCAGCGTGATGTGCACTTCCATCCGGTCCGGCCGCAGCACCGCACCTTCGGCGCGCTCCGCCCATTCCACCAGCGTCACCGCGCCGTCGGTCTGCTCGCTCCAGCCGAGTTCGTCGAGCTCGGAGGAATCGCCGAGGCGGTAGAGATCGGCATGCACGACGCGATGGCGCGGCAGGTCGTAGGCCTGCAGCAGCGTGAAGGTGGGGCTCGGCACTTCGAGGTCGGGGTCGCCGGCCAGTTCGCGGATGATGGCGCGCGCCAGCGTGGTCTTGCCGGCGCCGAGGTCGCCGCCCAGCGTCACCAGGTCGCCCGGCCGCAGCAGCGCCGCGAGGTCCATGGCAAGCCGGCCGGTGGCGGTCTCGTCCGGCAGCACTACGTCCCAATGCGCCACCGGCGAGGTGGGGACGGCGCCCGTGTTGCGGCTGTCGATCATCACGCTACTCCGCCGCGTCCCGGCCGGCATACGCCGCGCGCGGGAAGGTGCAGGTCACCAGCGTGCCCCCGCCCGGTGCCGGGGCGAGGCTCACCGTGCCGCCATGCAGCGCCACCAGCGAGCGCACGATGGAGAGGCCGAGCCCGACGCCGCGGTGGCGCGAGCCGGCGGTGTGGCTCTCGAAGCGGTCGAACACCCGCGCGCCGATTTCCGGCGGGACGCCCGGGCCCATGTCGCGCACGCGGAACACCACCTTGTCGTCCCGCCGTTCGGCGGAAAGGGTGACGGTCGAGCCTTCGGGCGCGAATCCGACGGCGTTGGAGAGCAGGTTGTAGAGCACCTGCCGCACCCGCCTCGCATCGGCGCGGAAGGTGCCGGCGGCCGGCGGCAGCTCGATGGAGAGGCGAATGCCCCCCTCGGCGAGGCGGTCGCGCACCCCTTCCGCCGCCGCATCCATCGCCGCGCGCAGGTCGACATCGGTCAGCTCCAGCGTCATGGCGCCGGCATCGATGGTGGCGAGGTCGAGAATGTCGTTGATGATGGCGAGCAGCGCCGCGCTCGATTCGGTGATGTGGTTCACATAGGCGCGCTGCTTGGGGTTGAGCGGGCCGATGCCGGTGTCGTCGAGCAGCTGGGCGAAGCCGATGATGGTGGTCAGCGGCGAGCGCAGCTCGTAGGAGACGTGGCCGACGAAGGTGCTCTTGAGATGGTCGGCGGCGACCAGCGCCTCGTTGCGCTCCACCAGCGCCCGCTCGACATGCACGCTGTCGGTGATGTCGCGCAGCGTCACCAGCGTGCCGCCATCCGGCAGCGGCTGGGTGGAGCCGTCGAGAACGATGCCGTCGCTGCGCTCCAGGCGGAACTCGGTCGGTACCCGCGCCTCGATGCCGGTGACGGCGGCGCGCAGCTTGGGCCAGGCCGAACCGTCGGCGGTGAGCCGCCGGCAGGCGTCGGCCACGGCGTCGATATGCGGATGCGCGCCGAGCGCGGCCTTGTCGAGATGCCACAGCCGGCGGAAGGCGGAGTTGGAGAGGCCAAGCCGCCCGTCGCTGCCGAACACCGCCACCGCCTCGGCGAGCGCGTCCAGCGTCTCGCTCTGGATGCGGCTGAGCGAGTTGAAGCGGCTTTCCAGCGCCAGACGTTCGGTCACCTCGTCGAACAGATAGGTGACGCCGCCTTCCGGGTTGGGCGCGGTGACGACGCGCAGCGTGCGCCCGCCTGGCAGGTGCCACCAGTGCTCGCGCGGCTCGATGGCGCGGTAGGCGGCGTGCAGGTCCTCGCGCCAGACGCGGAAATCGGCCTGTTCCGGCAGGCGCCGCGCCGCGCGCAGCCGGTCGAGCACCGCGCCGTCGGCCGGACGGTCATCGAGAAAGGCGGCGTCGAGTTCGAACAGGCTGGCATAGGCGGCGTTGTGGAACACCAGCCGCTGGTCCTTGCCGAAGATCGCGACCGCCGTGGCCAGCTGGTCCAGCGTGCGCCGATGCGCGCCGACGACATGGGCGAGCTCGGCGCGCACCGTCTCGGCCTCGGTCGCGTCGAGCGCGATGCCGGCGGCGCCGCCGCCCACCGGCACTTCCAGCACGTCGCGCACCTGCCGCGTGCCGGCGATCACCACCGGCAGCCGGGCCTTGAAGGGAAGGCTAGCCGCATGGGCCTTCTGCGCCTTGGCCCGGCTCTGCTGGTCGAGCAGCCAGAGGTCGCGCGCCGCCGCCTCGTGGGGGTCGCGGGCTTCCACCGCATGGGCATAGGCGGTGTTGCTCCAGCGCAGACGCCCGTCCTCGCCGCCGACCCAGACGGGCGCGGGGAGTGCGTCGAGCAGCGCGCGCAGCGCCGTGCTCTCGTCGTCGAGGGCGCGATAGGCGACTTCGAGACGCGCCTGGTCGAGCCGCACGCCGGTAATGTCGCGCAGGCGCAGCACCACGGCCGAGCCGACCGGGCGCCCTTCCGCCTCGACGAAGCGGCCGTCCTGGGTCGCCAGCGTGGCGCTGAGCGGGGTGCCGCGCGCCCGCAGCCGTTCCACCGCCGCCTCGATCTCGCCCGCCGCGACCGGCGCCAGCCAGGAGCCGAAGGCGAGGATGCGGGCCGGGGCGGCGACGCCGGTGAAGGCGGGCGTGTTGCCGATGATCTCCGGCTCGGCGGCCGGATCGCGCCAGACCACGACGATCTGCGGCTCGGCCATCAGCAGGGCGCGCGCCTCGTCGATCTGCGCTTCCAGCCGGGCGATCTCGCCGAAGGCTTCCGCCTCGCGCATCAGCGATTGCCGGCGGTAGCGCAGATGCACGATGGCGGTGGTGGCGGCGAAGACGATGAGCCCGACCACGAGGGCGAGGCCGATCAGCGCGCTGGGGTCCTGCACCGCCAGCACGGCGAAGACGCCCTCCGTAGCGGGCTGGGCCTGCGCGGAAGCAACGGGCAGCGCCAGGGCCGCGCCGGCCAGCGCCGCGAGCCGTATATGTACAAGGCTAGGCAGCCGCGCCATCCGGCGGGCGAGATGTCGCGCAAGGCGCCGCACGTACCGGCGCAAGGGGCGCGGAGCACGGCCAAGCCCCGCGTCGCGACGCCAGCCATCCTGCTTTCCGCCCGTGACGGCCGGATGCGCCATCCGCGCCCGTCTCCCCTCGCCGACTGCCGACCTCCGGCAGGCGCCCCACGCGTCGCGGGGCGCCGAATCATCGCGACTTTAGCGAAGGCGGAGTCGCACTAGAAGGGCCGGGGCCGGCGTACACAGGCCAGCGATCGACGTCGGGTCAAAGCCCCTCGAACAGGGCGGTAGAAAGGTAACGCTCGGCAAAGGAGGGAATGATGACCACGATGGTCTTGCCCTCGTTCTCCGGCCGCGCGCCCACTTCCAGCGCCGCCGCAATGGCCGCGCCCGAGGAGATGCCGACCGGCAAGCCCTCCAGGCGGGCCACGGCGCGGGCGGTCTCGAAGGCGGTCTGGTTGCCGACCGTCACCACCTCGTCGATGACCGAGCGGTCGAGCACGTCGGGCACGAAGCCGGCGCCGATGCCCTGGATCTTGTGCGGGCCGGGCTGGCCGCCGGAGAGCACCGGGCTGTCCTCGGGCTCCACCGCCACCATGCGCAGGCCCGGCTTGCGCGGCTTCAGCACCTGGCCGAGGCCGGTGATGGTGCCGCCGGTGCCGACGCCGGAGATGACGAAGTCGACCGCGCCCTCGGTGTCGTTCCAGATTTCCTCCGCCGTGGTGCGGCGGTGGACGGCCGGGTTGGCGGGGTTGCGGAACTGCTGGGGAATGATGGCGTCGGGGAGCTCCTTCACCAGTTCCTCCGCCCGCGCCACCGCGCCGCGCATGCCCTGCGCCGCCGGGGTCAGCACCAGCTCGGCACCGAGCAGGGCCAGCATCTTGCGGCGCTCCACCGACATCGATTCCGGCATGACGAGGATCAGCCGGTAGCCGCGCGCGGCGGCGACGAAGGCGAGCGCGATGCCGGTATTGCCCGAGGTCGGCTCGACCAGCACGGTGCCGGCCTTGATGACGCCCGCCTCCTCCAGCGCCTCGATCATGGAGACGCCGATCCGGTCCTTGACGGAGCCGATCGGGTTGAAGAATTCGAGCTTGGCGAGGATGCGCGCCTTCACGCCCCGTTCGGCCGGCAGCCGGTTGAGCTGCACCAGCGGCGTGTCGCCGATGGTCTCGGTGATGGAGGAATAGACGCGCCCGCGTCCCGGCTTGGCGGCGGCGGTCTTCTTCGGAGCGGTGTCGGCCATGGGTGCCTCCAGCAAGCGGACGGGCACGCGGCACGGCCCGTCATTGGCGATGTGTTTTCGCCGGCAGCGCTACCATATTCACGACATCAAGTCGAGAAAACAAACAATAACCAAAATCAGATTGTGAAATCTATGCCTTCCGGCATGCCCTTGCGCAGCGTGTTCTGCGCGGCGGCGCGGCAGAGGTCCTCCACCGTCACCCCGTCGAGCGCGGTCTCGAAGGCGCGCTCGGCCTCCGCCACGGCCGGCTGGACGATGTCGCGGACGATGGGCGGGAAGCCTTCCAGCGCCTCTTCGGCTTCCGCTTCGACGACGCGGACCACCTCGGCGACGGTGATGCGCCGCCGCTCGCGGGCCAGCTCGTAGCCGCCGCGCGGCCCGCGCACGCCCTTCAGCACGCCGGCATGGACGAGGGCCTGCAGCACCGGCTCCAGATGGCGCGGCGGCAGTTCGTGCCGCGCGGCAAGCGCCTTGGCCGCCACCGGTGCGCCGCGGGCGTGCAGCGCCACGTCGACGACGGCGGCGATGGCGAGAAGGCTTTTATCGGAGAGGCGCGGCATGGTTCTTGGCTAGCGCGATATTTGCCGGCCGTCGAGCCCCGTGGAGCCAAATCCACCATCTCCGCGCGTTGTTTCGTCGAATTTCCCGGATTCGACCAGCTTAATGCGCGTCACCGGCGCCACCACCATCTGGGCGATGCGCTGGCCGCGCTCCAGCACCACCGGCTCGGTGCCGAGATTGACGAGGATCACCTTCACCTCGCCGCGATAGTCGGAATCCACCGTGCCCGGCGCGTTCAGCACCGTCAGCCCCTGCTTCAGCGCCAGTCCGGAGCGCGGGCGCACCTGCGCCTCGAAGCCTTCCGGCAGCGCCAGCGCCAGCCCGGTCGGCACCGCCGCGCGGGCGAACGGGGCGAGGGTGAGCGCCTCGCCCTCCGGCAGCGCCGCCATCAGGTCGAGCCCGGCGGCGCCCGATGTGGCGTAGGCGGGAAGCGGCAGGCCCTCGCCATGGGGGAGGATGCGGACGGCGACGTCGAGGCTCACGGGGCGGTCTCCGGCTGGCCGAGGGCGGCGGCGAGGCGGGCGACGAGGCGCCCGGCCACCTCCCCCTTCGAGGCCGGCGGCCACGCCTCGACCCCGGCCTCGGTGATGAGGTGCACTTCGTTGCTGTCCCCGCCCATCACCCCGCCGGCAATGCCGCTCTGGGCGGAAACGTCGTTGGCGACGATCCAGTCGCGGCCCTTGCGGGCGCGCTTGGCCTGCGCATAGGCCACCACATTCTGCGTCTCCGCCGCGAAGCCGATGACGAGGCGCGGGCGCCCCTCGCCGCGCTGCGCGATGGTGGCGAGAATGTCGGGGTTTTCGGTCAGCGCCAGCGGCGGTAGGGCGCCGCCGTCCTTCTTCATCTTCTCCCTTGCCTCGCTCGCCGCGCGCCAGTCGGCCACCGCGGCGGCGAAGATCGCGACATCCGCCGGCAGCGCGGCATCCACCGCCGCCAGCATCTCGCGCGCGCTCTCCACGGGGCGCACGGTGACGCCGGGCGGGTCCGGCAGGGTCACCGGGCCGCTCACCAGCGACACCCGCGCCCCGGCCCGCGCGGCGGCGGCGGCGATGGCGTGGCCCTGCTTGCCGGAGGAGCGGTTGGCGATGTAGCGCACCGGGTCGATCGGCTCATGCGTCGGGCCTGAGGTGACCAGCACATGCCGCCCGGTGAGCGGGCCGTCGCCGGCCAGCATCGCATCGGCGGCGGCGGCGATCTCCAGCGGCTCGGCCATGCGGCCCGGCCCGTCCTCGCCGCGCTCCGCCATGGCGCCGGCATTCGGCCCGACAAAGCGAACCCCGTCGGCGGCGAGCTGGGCGGCGTTGCGGCGGGTGGCGGGGTTCGCCCACATGGCCGGGTTCATTGCCGGGGCGAGAAGCACCGGGCGCGTATTCGCCAGCAAAACAGCGGAGGCGAGGTCGTCGGCAAGGCCATGCGCCATCTTCGCCATCAGATCGGCGGTGGCCGGGGCGACGACGATCAGGTCCGCCTCGCGCGAAAGCCGGATATGACCGACATCCTGCTCGGCCTCGCGGTCGAACAGCTCGGTGAACACGCGGTCGTGGGAAAGCGCGCCGGC
>JAEYTJ010000038.1 GCA_023434095.1 Pseudomonadota bacterium
GGCCGCCACCACGGGGCCGACGCCGGGAATGGCCATCAGGCCGAGGCCGGTGAGCAGCCCGCCAGCACCGCCGAGCACGGCGCCGATGCCCGCGCCCGCCGCCGCGCCGTCGCCGGCGTGGCTTTCATGGTGCGCATGGGTATGGGTGGTCGTGGTGGTGGTCGCCGTCGTGTCGCGGCCATACCAGTCGTCGGCGTTGTTCGCGACGATGCTGATCTGGGCACGGTCGATCCCCAGCGCCTGCAGCTTGTTCACAGCGGTGAGGGCGTCGTCATAATTGTCGAAGAGTCCGGAAACGGTCGCCATGATGGGGTCCTCCCAATGGGTCCAGATTGAAGTCAGTTCGGAAAGACGTTGCCCTGATAGTCGAGCGCCACGTCATGCGAGGCCCCGCCCTTCATCGCCTTGCCGCGCCAGACGCCGTCCTGGTCCTTCGCAAGGCCGGTGACGTCGGAGAAGCCGCGCGCCTCGATGCGCTCCTTGGCCTGCGTCTCGGTGAAGCTGTTGGCGCCCTTGGCCGGCTCCGTCGGCTGCGGGGCGCTCTCGGTGGTCACCGCGGGGGTGTTCGGGTCCTGCGCGGCCGGGGGCGTCTGGGCCCAGGCGGGTGCGGAGATTGCGATTGCAGCAACAATAGGCAGAATGCGCTTCATCTGATGACCCTCTGTTCACGAAATGTGAGGGATGAACGCCATTTAGGCAGATCAGTTCCGTGCCGCGTCACCGAAGGGGCGACCGCCTTGACGACGACGAAGGGCGCGCTTGATTAACCGGCGGGGCGCGTGCAAGGAAACGTCATGGAAAACCGCCTTCCCGTCACGGCCACCCTCATTGCACTGGTGCTCTCGATCGGCGCCGGTGGAGCGTATGCGCAGTACTCGGGCAATCCCGGCCTGCGCAATCCGGGAGCGAACACCCCCATGCCGAAGCGGGCGGGCCCTCCGCCGCAGACATGGGAACCCGCGCCGCAGCCTCCCCCGGCGGCGCGCCAGCTCAACCCCAATCCGAGCTGCGTCACCCTGCCCTGCAACGCGCCGCCGGTGATCCAGAAGCCGCGCACCTGAGGCGCCGCCTCCTCCCGGCCCTTGCGCGATCGCACCGGCCCGCCCACCCTCCTGTCCATGGCAGGCCTCCCGATGGCGCGGGCGGCGGGAGGCTTCTCATGTCCTACGGTTTTCTCGATATCGCGATCACGCCGAGCGTAAGGGCGGCGCAGGAGAAAATGGGCGTCGCCCATCGGAGGATTTCCGCGGCGACCGTGCGTCAGACCGCTTCTCCCGCAGCGAGGAGATGTTCATCGCCGAGCGCGACAGCTTCTACATCGCCAGCGTTTCCGAGACCGGCTGGCCGTATGTACAGCATCGCGGCGGGCCGCGCGGCTTCCTGAAGGTCGTGGACGACCGCACCCTCGCCTTCGCCGACTACAGCGGCAACCGGCAATACATCAGCACGGGCAACGTGGCCGCCAACAGCCGGGCCTGTCTGTTCCTGATGGACTATCCCCGCCGGACCCGCCTCAAGATCTATGCGCATGCCGAGGTGCTCACCCTCGACGCCGAGCCCGATCTGACGCAGATGCTGAGCCCGCAGGGCTATCGCGCACGGCCGGAGCGTCTGTTCCGGCTGCGCCTCGACGCCTTCGACTGGAACTGCCCGCAGCACATCACCCCGCGCTTCACCGAGGCCGAGATCACCGAGGCCATCCGGCCGTTGCGCGACCGCCTGGCGGAGCTGGAGGCGGAGAACGCCGAGCTGCGCGCCCGTCTCGGCGGAGTGGACAAGGCGACTTAGCAACCTCGTCTCACCTTGAGGCTTCACTTCGAAGTGTCGCGGGCTCGCGGGCTTCACAGGAACCGACGGGCGGTCGGGTCATTAGCGTCTCACAGCCAAGGAGACCGAGATGACCGACGAAGCCCGGCACGAAACCTATGATCAACCCGTAGGCGGCTGGGGGTCGGCCAAGTCACTTCTCAAGCATTCCACCGAACAGCATGCCGTCTCGGCGCTCGCATCTCTGGTGAAGGACCACAACAAGACGGGCGGCTACATGTGCACGAGCTGCGCTTGGGCCAAGCCGGCGCATGCGCATGCCGCCGAATTCTGTGAGAACGGCGCCAAGGCGACGTTCTGGGACGTGACGTCGCGGCGCACGACGCCGGATTTCTTCGCCCGCCATACCGTCTCGGAGCTGCTGGGCTGGTCGGATTATGACCTGGAGAACGAAGGACGCCTCACCCACCCGATGCGCTACGACGCCGCCCTCGACCGCTATGTCGAGGTGGCGTGGGAAGACGCCTTCGCCGATATCGGGCGAAAGCTGCGCGGCTACCGGCCCGACGAAGCCGTGTTCTACGCCTCCGGGCGGGCCTCGCTGGAAACCTCCTACATGTACCAGCTGCTCGCCCGGCTCTACGGCACCAACAACCTCCCCGACAGCTCCAACATGTGCCACGAAACCACATCGGTGGCCCTGCCACCGGCTCTCGGCACGCCGGTCGGCACCGTGCTGCTGGATGATTTCAAGCAGACCGACTGCATCCTGTCCTTCGGGCAGAATGTCGGCACCAACGCCCCGCGCATGCTCCACCCGTTGCAGGCGGCCCGCGAGCGCGACGTACCGGTGGTGGTGTTCAATCCCTTGCGGGAGAAGGGATGGGAGGAATTCGTCAACCCGCAGCGCCCCGGCCAGATGCTGACCAACGAGCCGACGACCATCGCGACGCAATACTACCAGGTGCGCGCCGGCGGCGATATCGCCGCCATGGTCGGCATGGCCAAGGCGCTGCTGGCGCTGGACGACAAGGCGCAGGCCGTGGGCGGCCAGCGGGTGCTGGACGCCGCCTTCATCGCCGCGCACACGGACGGATTCCCGGCCTTCGAGACCATGGTGCGCGCCACCGACTGGGAGCAGATCGAGCACGAATCCGGCCTCGCGCAGGCGGAACTGGAGGCTGCCGCCCTCACCTTCTCCCGTGCCAAGGCGGTGATCGCCATCTATGGCATGGGCCTCACCCAGCACCGTCTCGGTGTCGACACCGTCCAGACCCTCGTCAACCTGCTGCTGATGGGCGGGCACATCGGTCGGCCGGGCGCCGGCATCTGCCCGGTCCGCGGCCATTCCAACGTGCAGGGCCAGCGCACCGTCGGCATCGCCGAGAAGGCGGACCTCGTGCCGCTCGACCGGCTGTCCGCCCAGTTCGGCTTCGAGCCGCCGCGCGAGGACGGACTCAACACGGTGGAGGCCTGCCAGGCCGTGATCGCCGGCAGGATCCGCGCCTTCATCGGCCTCGGCGGCAATTTCGTCCGCGCCATTCCGGAGCGTGAGCTGATGGAACAGAAATGGCGTGGCATCGATCTCTCGGTCCAGATCGCCACCAAGCTCAACCGCACCCATCTGGTGACGGCGAAGACGACCTATCTGCTGCCGACCCTCGTGCGCTCGGAAATCGACCGACAGGCCACCGGCCCGCAGGTGGTGACGGTGGAGGACTCCACCACCTGCATCCACGCCTCGCGCGGCACGTTCGAGCCCGCCGCAGACACGCTGCTGTCCGAGCCCCGCATCGTCGCCGGGATCGCCAAGGCGACGCTTCCGCCCAACCCGCGCGTGCCATGGGACCGCTGGGTCGAGGACTATGCGCGCATCCGCGAGGCCATCGAAGCCACCTTCCCCGACGATTTCCGTAACTTCAACGCCCGTCTTGACACGCCCGGCGGCTTCCCCCGGCCGGTGCCGGCGCGCGAGCGGCGCTGGGAAACCGAGAGCGGCAAGGCGAACTTCCTGGTGCCGAAAGCCCTCTCGGCCAGCTTCGACGACGGCACGGAGCCCGACGTGCTGCGCCTCGTCACGCTGCGGTCCAACGACCAGTTCAACACGACGGTATATGGCTATGCCGACCGGCTGCGGGGCATCCATGGCTCCCGCATGGTGGTGATGATGAACCGTGACGACCGCCTGCGCCTCGGCTTGGCCGAGGATGGGCGTGCGGAACTGGTGACGGCGGTCGATGACGGCATTTACCGCGCCATGGGCGGCTTTCAGGTGATCGATTATGACCTGCCGCCCGGCACCTGCGCGGCCTATTTCCCGGAATGCAACGCACTGATCCCGCTCTGGCACCACGCCGAGGGCAGCAAGACGCCCGCCGCCAAATCGGTGCCGATCCGGGTGCGCCCCGAACCGGCCTGCCGTTAGGGAAGAGAGCGGCGGCACGGCCGGAACCCGATCCCCGGCCGCGCGTTACGAACACAGTACGTTTCCCGCTACCGCACCGCCGGACGGTGTCGACACGCGCCGCCCGTCCGGCGCGGTGTAGGCCCGTGCAAGAGGACAAGGAGGCCGCAACTGGATCCGATCGTCCCCTATTGCGGTCCCGTCCCCGAAAACCTGCTGACGGCGTGGAATCTGGCGCCTCTGCCTCTCGCCCTCTGCACGGCGCCGCTTGTGCTGGCAGCGTTGCGCCCGGAGACCCGGCGCGTTACGGCGGCGCTCGCGTCGGGGGCGCTGTTCCTCGCCTTCGTCTCACCCCTGTGCGCCCTCACAGTGGCGCTGTTTACGATGCGCGGGCTGCATCATCTCGTGCTGGTACTGGTCGCAGCCCCGGCGCTTGCTCTGGCCTGGCCGCACCGCCTGCCCTTCGCCAGGACCGCCGGCTTTCTCGGCCTCTCGCTCTTCCTGTGGCTCTGGCACCTGCCGGCGGCCTATACGCTCGCCTGGAACAGCCATGGCGCCTATTGGCTGATGCAGGCGGGCCTCCTCGGCGCCGCCTGGGCGTTCTGGTCGCAGGTGTTCCACGCCGAACGCCCCGCCGAGCGGCTCGGCTCGGTGGGCATGGTGCTGGCACTGGCGGGGCAGATGGGGCTGATCGGCGCCCTGCTGACCTTCGCCCCCAGCCCCCTCTACGCCCAGCATCTCGGCGTCACCGACCATTACGGCCTGAGCGCGCTGGCCGACCAGCAACTGGCCGGCCTCGTCATGTGGGTGCCGGGCATGCTCCCTCTCGCCCTCATCGGCGCGCTGCTGCTGAGGCGGGGCTGGCGAGAGGCGAGCCCGACATGATCGCGCTGCTCAAGGCGGTGCACATCGCCGCGCTCAGCCTGTGGTGCGCCGGGCTGGTGGCAATGCCGCTGGTGCTGCAGATCTACGGCCGCCGCGAGGAAGTTCGCACGCAGGCGGGGTTTACCGAGTTCCGCCTGCTCATGCACGCCGCCTATACGCGCGTCGTTACTCCCGCCGCCATCGTCGCCATCGCCGCCGGCACGGCACTGATCTTCGCCGCCGACGTCACCCAGCCCTGGCTGGTGGCGAAACTCGTCGCGGTGGTGGGCATGGTGCTGGCCCATGCCTGGCTCGGCCATCTCAACGTGCAGGCGTCCGAGGGTCGAGGCACCTACCAGATGCCGCACGCCATCGCTGCCCTGCCGGCCAGCCTCATCTGCATGGGCGCGGTGCTCTATCTCGTGCTCGCCAAGCCCGATTTCCAGCCGCTGATCGACGCGTTGCCGCAGTCCCTCACTACGCCTCAGGGACGCTCGCTCCCCGCCGTTCTGGTGCCGATTTGATAGTCGAAGACGAGTTTTCCACCATGCCAGCCCGTCAAGGCCGTCATTCCCGCCATGACCACCGACAGGCAGAGCCCGACGGGCAGCACGGCGCCATCGGGATCGCCGATGCGGATGATCCAGTTCATGCCGATCAGCGACAGCAGCATCACCGCGAGGATGAAGTGCGTCCAGCTGGCGGAGCGGTTGCGGATGCCGCGCACCATCAAAAGCTCGGCCGTGCCGGTGATCCCCGCCAGCACGCCCATGGCGAAGGCCCCGAACACCGCATAGGCCGACACATGCGACCAGAAGCTGTTACCGGTCCAGAGATAGAGCAGGTCGCCGCCGAGCGTGCTGAAGGACAGCGCGATCGGAAAGGTCACCAGCATGGCGTGCAGGGGATGGCCGGAAATGGCGATCTTCGATTCGGTGTCCTCAAGAGCCCGCCGCTCCTCCAGCGGGTCGAACAGGTCGGGGCGCGCGTCCATCGGGTTCCCTTCGCGTGGCGGTCCGTCTCACCGGGCAAGTGCGCAGCCCTCGCGGTGGTTCCCCTGGCGTTGGCCGGATGCAAGGGCCCGCTCTCCACACTGGCCCCGGCGGGGCCCATCGCGCAGGACATTGCCTGGCTGTGGTGGGCGCTGCTCACGGGGGCGGCGCTGCTGGCGCTGATGGTGTTCGTGCTCGTCGCCCTCGGCTTCGGCCGGCCGCGCGAGGTGCGCGAGGGCCGCTGGGTGTTCGGCCTGGGCGTATGGTTCTCGCTCGGCGTGCTCAGCCTCACGCTGGTCGCCGCCCTGTGGGTGGGGGAGCGCATCCTCCCGCATGGGCCGGCGGTGGAAGTGCGCGCCCATGCGCGGCAATGGTCGTGGAGTTTTACCCATCCGGGCACCGATGGCCCGGTGGAGGCGCAGGGCGTGCTGCACATTCCCGCCGGCCGGCCGGTGGATGTCCTCATCACCTCGTCCGACGTGATCCATTCCTTCTGGGTGCCGCAGCTCGGCGGCAAGATGGACGCCATTCCCGGCCGCGAGAACCGGCTGCGCCTCGAAGCCGCGCAGCCCGGCACCTATGAGGGGCTGTGCGCGGAGTTCTGCGGGCTGGAACACGCGACCATGAGGTTCGAGGTGATCGCGCACGATCCCGCCACATGGCCACCCCCGAGCCCGGAGGGCCCGCGCCCGTGAGCACACCCTCCCGCCTCCCCGAAATGCCATCGCCTGCGCCGAACCCGCCGCGCCGGGCGCTCGCCCTGCACCGGGAGCTCGACCGCGTCTGGCGCAACGACCCGGGCCTGTGGGGGCAGATCACCGCGGTCAGCCACACGACGCTCGGCCTGCGCTTCATGCTGACGGCCTTCGTGTTCTTCGGCATTGGCGGGCTGCTCGCCATGCTGATCCGGGCGCAGCTCGCGACCCCCGACAGCGCCTTCCTCGACACCGCGCTCTACAACCAGATCTTCACGATGCACGGCAGCATCATGATGTTCCTGTTCGCCATCCCCATGCTGGAAGGGCTGGCGATGTACCTGCTGCCGAAGATGCTGGGCACGCGCGACCTCGCCTTTCCCCGCCTCTCCGCGCTGGGCTACTGGTGCTACCTGCTCGGCGGGGGCATCCTCATCGCCGCCCTGCTCGCCGGCGTCGCCCCCGGCGAGGGGTGGTTCATGTACACGCCACTGTCGGGAAAGGCCTATTCCCCGGGCATCAATGCCGATGTCTGGCTGCTCGGCGTCACCTTCGTCGAAATCTCGGCGCTCTCGGCGGCGATCGAGCTGATGGTCTCCATCCTGCGCCTGCGCGCGCCGGGCATGAAGCTGACGCAGATGCCGCTCTTCGCCTGGTACATGCTGGGCACCGCGGCGATGATGCTGGCCGGCTTTCCCCCGCTCATCCTCGGCTCGGTGCTGCTGGAGATGGAGCGCGCCTTCGGCTGGCCGTTCTTCGACCCCGAACGCGGCGGCGACCCGCTGCTGTGGCAGCATTTGTTCTGGCTGTTCGGCCACCCGGAGGTCTACATCATCTTCCTGCCGGCGGCGGGCGTGCTCTCCACCGTCATCCCGGTGCTGTGCCGCACGCAGATCGTCGGTTATGGCGCCATCGTCGCCGCCATTCTCGGCATGGTGTTCCTCAGCTTCGGCCTGTGGGTGCACCACATGTTCACGGTGGGCATCCCGCATCTCGCGCTCGCCTTCTTCTCCGCCGCGTCCATGCTGGTGGCGGTGCCGACCGCCGTACAGATCTTCGCCTGGATCGGCACGATGTGGCGCGGCCGGCCGGAACTAAAGCTGCCGATGCTCTATATCCTCGGCTTCTTCTTCACCTTCGTCATGGGCGGGCTCACCGGGGTGATGCTGGCGGTGGTGCCGTTCAACTGGCAGGCGCACGACACCGCCTTCGTCACCGCGCATCTGCACTACGTGCTGATCGGCGGGTTCGTCTTCCCCATGCTGGCGGGGGTGGCGTGGTGGATGCCGCTGATGAGCGGGCGCCGCCGCGTGCGGGGGCTGGGGGAAGCGGCCTTCTGGTTCATCCTCGTCGGCTTCCACGGCACGTTCTTCCTCATGCACCTCACCGGGCTGATGGGCATGGCGCGCCGCATCCCCACCTATGCCGACAATCCCGAATGGACGCTGCTGAACCTTTCCTCGTCCTTCTTCGGCTTCGTCATGACCATCGGCTTCGCGCTGTTCGCCATCGACCTCCTGATGCAGGCCGGGCTCGGCAAGCGCAGCGTGCGCAACCCGTGGAAGGCGCCGTCGCTGGACTGGGCCATGGCGCTGCCGCCGCCCAATTACAACTTCGCCTCCCTGCCGGGCCCGGACCTGCAGAAGGCGGGCGCCGAGGCCGCCATGCTGCCTTTGTCGCGCGGCGAAGGCCTGCTGCCGGGAGCGCCGCGCGGCCGGCGCGAAATCCTCGTCACCTCCATCGGCACGGCGCGGCCGGAACATGTCGCCGTGCTCCCCTTCAACACCGGCCTGCCGCTGCTGCTGGCCCTCGCCATCTGCGCCTTCGTGCTGCTGATGCTGGCGGGCCTCTACCCGGTGGCGCCGGTCGCGCTGATCCCCGTGACCGGTCTCATCTGGATCTGGGCGCGGCGCACCGTGGCACCTCTCGAGGTCACGCCGGTCGAGGTCGCGCCGGACCTCGCTTTGCCTGTCCAGCCGGCAGATGGCGCCACGCTGACGCGCAGCGGGCTGGTCAGCCTCCTGTTCGCCAACGGTGCCTTCTTCGCCTCGCTGCTGTTCGGGTTGGCCTTCCTCGGGCTGGTCTCGCCCGGCCCGCCCCGGCCGGGCTGGGGAGCGGACGGAACGGTGCTGCTGATGGCGGCCGCCGCGCTCGCTCTCCTTGCGGCGGCGGCGCTTGGCCTGCCTCGCACCCTTGCCCGCACCGAGGCCGGACGAGCGGCCGGACCGGCGCTGCCCGGCGCCCTCGCCGCCAACCTGCTGGCGCTCGCCACCCTTGTCGCCCTGGCCCTCGCGCCATTGCCCGACCCTACCCGGCATGCCGCCGACGCCGTGCGTGCCGCGCTCGTCGCCTATGTCGGCCTGCATGTCGCCATCGCCGTCCTGTTCAGCGCCTTCGCGCTCGATCAGGCGCGCCGGGGCGAGCTGGCCCCGCTCCGGACCGGCGCGCTGCGCAATGCGGGCCTGTGGCAGGCCTACACGCTCGCCATCGCCGCGGTGACGACCGCAGCCCTGTGGGCGCAGGAGGCGGCGTCGTGAGGCGGGTGAACGGCATGGCGTGGCTCGGCTGGCTGATCGCGGGCCCGACCGTTTGGGCAGCGGCCTTTGCCGTCGCCTATGGCCTGCATGGCGTGGGCTGCGAACTCGGCTGGCCGCGCGTGATGGTCGGCCCGGTCAGCCTGCACCGCCTCGCTATCGCGGTGACCGGCCTTGCCGGGGCGCTGATCTGCCTTGCCCTGCTGGCGCGGGTGAAGACCGCGCTGGGCCCCGAGGCCGCCCTCCCCCGGCTCGGCCTGTGGATCGGCCTCGTCGCCACGCTGTTCACCCTCGCGCCGGTGCTGGCGGTGACGAGCTGCGGGCCTGGCCTCGGCTGAGCGGTCGCCGCCGGCTCAGCGGGGGGCGGCCCGCCCTGCCTCGCCCCGACTCTTGTCGCCGCGCAGCCGCGCGCGCCAGGTGCCGGCCTCGACCAGACCGGCGATCACGTCGGCCATGACCTTCGCTACCGCATCGCTGCCGCGCGGGTTCATGGTACGCGGCGACACCACCACCGACAGGCGCCACGAGGGCGTCGGATCGAGTATGGGAACGGCGACCATCTCGCCGCGCCGCATCTCGTCGACAAAGGCGAAATGCGGCATCACCGCCAGCGCCCGACCCTGCTGCACCAGCTGGGCGATGGCCGGCAGGCTGTCGCAATCCA
>JAEYTJ010000055.1 GCA_023434095.1 Pseudomonadota bacterium
GTTCGGCGGCCTTGGGCTGCTCCGGCGCCTCCGTCGGCGCCTCGCTCCTGCGCGGCGCGGACGCGCTCACCGGCGCCGGCCCACCGCTCTGGGTGATGAAGGCGGGCAGGCCGATCTCGGCTTCCACATCCGGCCCGAGGCGCGGCTGCGGCTGCTGGGCGGGGTCGCGATACTCGCCGCCCTCGCGGGGCGCGCGGTTGTCGCGATAGGGGCGGTTGTCGCGCGACCAGCGGCCTTCGCGGCCCTCGTTGCGCTCCGGGCGGTCGCCCCGCTCCTGCCGCTCGCCGCGGTCCTGATGACGCTCTTGGCCGCGGTCCTGATTGCGCTCGCGATTGTCGCGGCGATTGTCGCGGTCGCGGAAGAAGTCGCGCTGGCCCTCGCGGGGGCCACCCTCGCGATTGCCGTCACGGTTGCCGTTCTCGCGATTACCGCCGTCGCGGTGGCCGTTGTCGCGCGGGGGCTGCGGCTCGCGGACCTGATAGGCCGGCTGCTCGGCGCCGCCCTCGTCCATCTCGTCGTCGAACTCGTCGTCTTCGTTGCGCTGGTAGGGCTGGCCCTGCACACCGAACTGCGCCTGGGCGGCGGCGATGATGCGGTAATAGTGCTCGGCGTGCTGGAGATAGTTCTCGGCCGCCACGTAGTCGCCGGTGGCCTGCGCGTCGCGGGCGAGCTGCTGGTATTTCTCCACGACGTGCTGCGCCGTACCGCGCACCTTCACGTCGGGGCCGTTGGACTCATAAACGCGCGTAAGCGGATTCTGGCTGCGCCGATTGCCGTTGTTGTTGTTGCGGCCGCGCGTACGCTTCTGCTGATTGTTATTTCGCATCGAGCTGGTCTCTGGTGCCCCATAAAGCCGGACGGAATCCCCGTTCGGTGCCACACGGGCGGGTCAATCACACGGTGTCCGCTGCCCCGTTCCTTCGGCCTCAGCCATTGGCAACGGCACGGCGGCAAATCTCGCCGTCGGCCGGGGGAAAGCTGCCGCAGGCCGGAACCCGGGCCGGGTCCCAGTCACGCCGCAGGTCGTCCTCGACCATCGGGCTTCTTCCATGGGAGCGCATCTCGAGGATGCTTCGCCGCCGGCCAAGCCGACGCCGATCCGTCCGAACCGCATTTCTCCGGCCCGGACCCGGCGCGCGCACAGATGCGCCGCAGCCGACCCCATGTTTCATCGCGTAACCGAAGCCACGCCGATAAACTCTTGGAGCGTTCGCCCCTGTGAAACGGGTTGCATCAAGGCCCTTCGCAAGGCCCCGAATACCCCTGCCGGTGACGATCACAGCGGCTCGGATCAGTGAGCAGCCGGCGTTCCAGTCACCAAAAGGCAGATGATGTCTCAGGACGATTCCTGCCAATGACACTAATCGGTTCGGTATCGCGTTCCAAGCCCTTTTTTGCGGCGCCTCCCGCAATATCAGGCCTTTCGGGCGACGATGGCGCGGGCGATGCCGGCGAGATCGGGCCGTGCCGGGCTCTGCACCGCGAGGCCGGCGCCGGCCAGCAGACCGGCGACCTGGCGTTCCTGGCCGATCCCCAGCTCCAGCACCGCATAGCCGCCCACCACCAGAAGGTGGGGGAGGGCGGAGGCGATGGCGGCGTAGGCGTCGAGCCCCTGCGGGCCACCATCGAGGGCGAGCAGAGGATCGTGCGCCCGCACCTCCTGTTGCAGCGCGGGGATATCGGTGCTGGGAATATAAGGCGGATTGGAGACCACGAGGTCGAACCCGCCGGCAAGGGCCTCGCCCCAGTGCCCGACCACCACCGCCGAACGGGCCGCCAAGCCAAGTGCGCCGAGATTCACGCGCGCCTGCCGGGCGGCGCCGGGCGAGAGGTCGACGCCGAGGCCGAAAGCGGCGGGAAATTCGCTCAGCAGTGCCGCCAGCAGCGCGCCGCTCCCGGTGCCGAGATCGAGAAGATTCAGCGGGGCGGCACGGTCGGGGAACAGCGCCAGAGCGGCCTCCACCAGCGTCTCCGTCTCCGGGCGCGGCACCAGCGTCTCGGGGGCGAGGGCGAAGTCGAGGCTCCAGAATTCGCGCCGTCCGGTCAGCCGGGCCAGCGGCTCGCCCCTGCTGCGGCGCTCGGCGAGGGCGCGCAGCCGCGCCTCGTCCTCCGGAGCCACCGTCTGGTCGCCGCGCGCCACGAGGTCGAGATCGGAGAGACCGAGCCCTGCCCGCAACAGCGCCCGGGCCTCGCGGTCGGCCTCCTCCAGCCCGCCCTGCGCAAAGGCTGCGGCAAAGGCGCGCAGAAGCGTGGTGCGCGTGGTCACCGCTCGCCCCAGCCGGCGCTTTCGGCTTCGGCGAGGAGGGCGGCCTGGTATTCGGTGGTCAGCGCCGCGACCAGTTCGCCCAGCGCATCGCCGGCGAGGATTTCCGGCAGCTTGTGCAGGGTCAGGCCGATGCGGTGGTCGGTGACGCGCCCCTGCGGGAAATTATAGGTGCGGATGCGCTCGGAGCGGTCGCCGGAGCCGACCTGTATCTTGCGCTCGCTGGCGCGGGCGCTGTCGCGCTTCTCGCGCTCGGCCTCGTAGATCTTCGCCCGCAGCATGCCCATGGCGCGGGCCTTGTTCTTGTGCTGCGAGCGCTCGTCCTGCACGGCGACGACGGTGCCGGTGGGGATGTGGGTGATGCGCACGGCGCTCTCGGTCTTGTTGACGTGCTGGCCGCCAGCGCCGGAGGCGCGGAACACGTCGATGCGCAGGTCGGATTCGTTGATCTCGATATCGACATCCTCGACCTCTGGCAGGACCGCCACGGTGGCAGCGGAGGTGTGGATGCGCCCGGAGGCCTCGGTGTCCGGCACGCGCTGCACGCGGTGGACGCCCGATTCGAATTTCAGCTTGGCATAGGCCCCCGACCCATGCAGGCCGGCGACGATTTCCTTGAAGCCGCCGGCCGCGCCTTCGGTCATCGACAGCACCTCGACCGACCAGCCATTGAGGCCGGCGAAGCGCTCATACATGCGAAACAGGTCGCCGGCGAACAGTGCCGCCTCGTCGCCGCCGGTGCCGGCGCGCACTTCCAGAATGACGCCGCGCTCATCCATCGCGTCCTTGGGCAGCAAGGCGAGGCGCACGGCGTGGGAGAGGGTGTCGACCTCCTCCTCCAGCGTCTCGGCCTCTTCCTGCGCCATCGCCGCCATCTCGCGGTCCCCGGCCGCCTCGGTGGCGAGGCTGCGCGCCTCGGCCAGCTGGCGTTCGGCGCGGCGCAGCGCCTTCACGCTCTCGACCAGTGGGGAGAGGTCGGCGAATTCACGCGAGAGGCGCACATAGGTTTCCGCCTCCGGGCTGGCGGAGAGGGCGTGCTCGATCTCGGCATGGCGCGCGAGGAGCTGGTCGAGGCGGGCATCGGGCAGGGCGGTCACGCGGCGGCACTCACAGCGGCAGGCCGGCCTTCTCGGCGAAGGCGGCGAGCTGCGGGCGCAGCGACGCCACCTCGCCGCGCGTGCCGAGCAGCGGTTCGACGAAGGCGGAAGCGGCGGGCAGGTCGAGTTCGAGCAGCATCGCCTTGACCGGGCCGTAGGAGGCCGGGGAAACCGAGAGCTTGCGGTAGCCGATGGCGGCGAGCGCCAGCGCTTCGAGCGGGCGCGAGGCCAGTTCGCCGCAGAGCGTGACCGGCTTTCCGTATTCCGCCGCCTTGTCGATGATCAGCTTGAGCGCCCGCAGCGCCGAGGGGGCGAGCGGGTCGAACCGGTCGGCGACGCGGGGATTGCCGCGGTCGGCGGCATAGAGGAACTGCACGAGGTCGTTGGAGCCGACCGAGGCGAAGTCGACGCGACTGAACAGCTGGTCGAGCTGGAAGAGCAGCGCCGGCACTTCCAGCATCACCCCCACCAGCACGCGCTCGGGCAGGCCATGGCCGTGCCGGCGCAGATGGGTCAGCTCGCGCTCGACGATGTGGTGGGCGCGGTCATATTCCTCCACCGCCGACACCATCGGGAAGATGAGGCGCAGCTCCCGCCCGGTGGCGGCGCGCAGCAGGGCGCGGATCTGGCTGCGCAGCAGGCCGGGCCGGTCGAGGCCGAGGCGGATGGCCCGCCAGCCCAGCGCCGGGTTCTCTTCCTCGATCGCCCGCATATAGGGCAGCACCTTGTCGCCGCCGATATCGAGCGTGCGGAACACCACCGGCCGGTCCCCCGCCGCGTCGAGCACCGAGCGGTAGAGCCTCAGCTGCTCGTTGGTGCGCGGGAAGGCGGAGGCGATCATGAACTGCAGTTCGGTGCGGAACAGGCCGATGCCGGTAGCGCCGGTCTCGGCGATGTGCGGCAGGTCGACCAGCAGGCCGGCATTGAGGTGCAGCTCGATCGCTGTGCCGTCCTTGGTGAGCGTCGGCACGTCACGCAGGGCGGCGTAGCGCTCCAGCCGCTTGGCGCGGAAGCGCACCTTCTCGACATAGGCGTTCTCGACATCGGCGGGCGGGCGGATATGCACCTCGCCGCTGACGCCGTCGACGATCACCGCGTCGCCGGCATCGACCTGGCCGACGACGTTCTCCATATGGCCGACGGCGGCGATGCCGAGCGCCCGCGCCACGATGGTGAGATGGCTGGTCGCCGCGCCTTCTTCCAGCACGAGGCCGCGGATGCGGGTGCGGTCGTAGTCGAGCAGCGCGGCCGGGCTCATGTTGCGGGCGACGATGACGGCGTTGTCCGGCAGCTTGTCGTGCTCGGAACCCGCGGCGCGGCCGGTGAGCTGGCGCAGCAGCCGGTTGGCCAGATCGTCGAGATCGTGCATCCGCTCGCGCAGATAAGGGTCCGTCATGCGCAGCATGCGCGCGCGGGTGTCGGACTGCACGCGCTCCACCGCGCCCTCGGCGGTGAGGCCGGTCATGACCGCCTCGCGCATGCGGCCGATCCAGCCGCGGTCATGGGCGAACATGCGGTAGGCTTCGAGGATCTCGCGGTGCTCGCCGACGCGGGCGACGCCCTCATCCTCCAGCATGATGTCGATGGAGGCACGCAGCGTCTCGACCGCGCCGTCGAGCCGCTTCAATTCGCCGGGCAGGTCGTCGGCGATGACCTTGGTGACCTCGATGCGCGGCTCGTGCAGCACCACATGGCCGAGGCCGATGCCCTCCGACAGGGCGAGGCCCTTGAGGTGCAGCGGCCGGCGGGCCGCCGGCTCGGCGCCGGGCAGCGCCATGGCGGTGAGTTCGCCCGAGGCGATGATCTCGGCCAGCACCATGGCCGTGGTCTGCAGCGCCTCGATCTCCTCCTCGGTGTAGGAGCGGTGGGCGCGGTTCTGCACCACCAGCACGCCGAGCGTGTTGCCGGCCCGCAGGATCGGCACGCCGAGGAAGGAGTGGTAGATTTCCTCGCCCGTTTCCGGCCGGTAGGAGAAGGCCGGGTGCGCCTGCGCGTTCGACAGGCTGATCGGCTCCGCCTCGCGGGCGACGGTGCCGACGAGGCCTTCGTCGATGCGCATCACCGTGAGATGCACGGCGGTGCGGTTCAAGCCCTCGGTGGCGTAGAGTTCCAGCGTGCCGTCGACGCGCAACACATAGACCGAGCACACCTCGGCCACCATGTTGGCCGCGATCAGCACCACGATCTTGTCGAGGCGGTCCTGCGCGCTCACCGGCTCCGCCATGACCTCGCGGAGACGCCTCAAAAGCACGCGCGGGCCGCCGAGCGCGCCACGCATTGGCCGTCCTCGGTTTCCGGGAGCCGCTATCCCGGAGCGTCACTTGGGGCGGCGCGACTCGCGCCGCGCCGGTGCCTGACTTCAGGCGTCGAGCCCGTATACCGAATGCAGCGTTCGCACGGCAAGCTCGGTATAGGCGGCGTCGATCAGCACCGAGATCTTGATCTCGGAAGTGGAGATGGCGCGGATGTTGATTCCACGCTCGGAAAGCGCCTTGAACGCCCGCGCCGCCACGCCCGCATGGCTGCGCATGCCGATGCCGATGATCGACACCTTCACCACGTCGGTGGCGCCCTCGATGCTCTGGAAGCCGATCTGGTCGCGCACCGCGGCGAGAGCGGCCTTGGCGCGTTCGAAATCGGTGGTGGGCACGGTGAAGGTGATGTCGGTGAAGCCCTCGGCCGAGATGTTCTGGACGATCATGTCGACATTGATGTTCGCCTCCGCAAGCGGCACGAACACATTGGCCGCGATGCCGGGCTGGTCCGGCACATGGCGGATGCTCACCTGGGCTTCGTCCCGGGCGAAGGCGATGCCGGTGACGACTTCACTCTCCACGATTTCCTCCTCGTCGCAAATCAGGGTGCCGGGCGGGTCGCCGGCGGTCTTCAGTTCCGGGGCGTCCGGATCGGTAAAGCTGGAACGCACGAAGGTTCGCACCTTGTGTACCATGGCGAGCTCGACCGAGCGCACCTGCAGAACCTTGGCGCCGAGCGACGCCATCTCCAGCATTTCCTCGAAGGCGACCTTCTCCAGCCGCCGCGCCTTCGGCACGATGCGCGGGTCGGTGGTGTAGACGCCGTCGACGTCGGTATAGATGTCGCAGCGGTCCGCCCTGATGCCCGCGGCGACCGCCACCGCGCTGGTGTCCGAGCCGCCGCGCCCGAGCGTGGTGATGCGCCCGCTCGGCAGATGGATGCCCTGGAAGCCGGCGATGACAGCCACCTCGCCCTGCGCGAAGCGGTTGATGATCTCCTCGCCGTTCACGTCGAGGATGCGGGCCGCGCCATGGGCGTCGTCGGTCGAGATCGGCAGCTGCCAGCCGAGCCAGGAACGGGCCGGAATGCCCATGTCCTGCAGCACGATGGCAAGGAGGCCGGACGTCACCTGCTCGCCGGAGGCGACGATGGCGTCGTATTCGCGCGCGTCGTGCAGCACGGCGGCCTCGCGGCACCACGCGACCAGCTCGTTGGTCTTGCCCGACATGGCGGAGACGACGACGGCGACCTGGTGGCCGGCCTCCACTTCCCGTTTGACGTGCCGCGCAACTATGCGAATGCGCTCAATGTTGGCGACCGATGTGCCGCCGAACTTCATCACCAGACGTGCCATTGCGGGAAACCGTACCGTGTTCTTCTGTGGGGCCAGGCGGGAGAAGGTGGGCTCCCGGCCCAAAAGGCGCGTATACATATCCACCTCGCGCCGCGCCCGCAACGCCGCCGCGTGAGCTTGGAATCCCTCTCGGCACGGCCGGGCGAAGAGGAGGCGCGGATGAGCGCGACCGCCAGCACCGTCGATCCCCGCGAAGTGGAGCGCTTCGCCGCGCTGGCCGCCGAATGGTGGAATCCGCGCGGCAAGATGCGGGTGCTGCACAAGTTCAATCCGGTGCGCCTCGCCTGGCTGCGCGAGACGATCACCGCCCATTTCGGCCGCGAGGCGCGCGCCATCCGTCCGCTGGAAGGGCTGCGCCTGCTCGACATCGGCTGCGGCGGCGGCCTGCTGAGCGAGCCGCTCGCCCGCATGGGAGCCCGCGTCACCGGCATCGATCCGGCCGAGCGCAATGTGCGCATCGCCGCGCTGCATGCGGAGGAAAGCGGCGTTCCCGTCGACTACCGCGCCACCACCGCCGAGGCGCTGGCGGATGCGGGAGAGCGATTCGACGTGGTGATGGCGATGGAGGTGGTGGAACATGTCGCCGATGTCGGCCTGTTCCTCGCCCGCGCGGCAGAAATGGTGAAGCCGGGCGGTCTTCTCGTTGCCGCGACCCTGAACCGCACCAAGCGTTCTTTCGCCCTCGCCATCGTCGGCGCCGAATATGTGCTGGGCTGGCTGCCCAGGGGCACGCATGACTGGCAGCGCTTCGTCACGCCGGAGGAGCTTCAGGAAGCACTGGAGGCTGGGGGCCTGCGGGTCCTCGCCCGCGAGGGTGTCACGTTCAACCCGCTCGCGGATGAATGGCGGCGTTCGAGCGACCTGTCGGTCAACTACATGATGGCGGCGGAGCGCCCTGCGGTGTCCTAGGCCGGCGTCCGGCAAATAATGAGCCGGCCGGCCGGAACCCAATGGTCGGCCGCGCCGTTTCTGGTGCGATGCCACCGCCGGTGCCCCCGTCATGCGCGCTTCCTCCTCCGCCGTGCTGCTCTCCCCGCTCGCGGCGCTGGCCGCGCTGAATCTCTTCCTCGCCGATGTGCGCGACGGGCTGGGGCCCTTCCTCGGTGTGTTCCTGCAGGGGAAGGGCTGGGGGCCGGCGGAGATCGGCCTCGTGATGACGCTTGGCGGGCTCGTCGGCATGGCCGCGACGATGCCGATGGGGGCGCTGGTGGATGCCAGCCGCGCCAAGCGGGCCATCATCGTCATCGGCTCGGCAGCCATCCTCGCGGCGTCGCTGACCATTCTCGCCGTTCCGTATTTCGCGGCGGTGGCGGTGGCGCAGGCAGTGAACGGGGTGGCCGCCGCCGCGCTGCTGCCGGCCATTGCCGGCCTCACCCTCGGCCTCGTCGGCCCCTCGCGTTTCGACCACCAGCTCGGCCGCAACGAAGCGTTCAACCACGCTGGCAACATCCTCGCCGCCGTGCTGGCCGGCGTGCTCGGCTGGTGGTTCGGTCTCTCGGCGGTGTTCGCGCTGCTGGGCGCGATGGCGCTGCTCGGCGCCCTTTCGGCGCTGGCGATCCCGGCGGCCGCCATCGACCACGAGGCGGCGCGCGGCGGGTCCGGCGGGGTAGCGGGACAGGGGCATGAGAGCGTCGGCCGCCTGCTGCGCGAGCCGGCGCTGGTGACGGCGGCGGTCACCTTCGCCCTGTTCCATCTCGGCAATGCGGCCATGCTGCCGCTGTTCGGCCAGGCCATGGTGGCGACCGCGGGGGCGGACCCTAGCGGGCTCACCGCCGCGACCGTGGTGGTGGCGCAGGGCACGATGATCCCGATGGCGCTCGTCGCGGCGTGGCTGGGCCAGCGCAGCGGCTACCGGCTTGTGCTGCTGCTGGCGCTGGCGGCGCTGCCGGTGCGCGGCGTCATCGCCGCTCTTGCCGTGCACTACGGGGCGGCATGGGCGCTGGTCCCGGTGCAGATTCTGGACGGTGTCGGCGCGGGCCTGCTCGGCGTGGCGACGCCGGGGCTGGTGGCGCGCATCCTCGCCGGCTCCGGCCGGTTCAATCTCGGCCTCGGCTTCGCGATGACGGCGCAGGGCGTCGGCGCCTCGCTCTCCACACTGCTCGGCGGGGTGGTGGCGCAGCGTTTCGGCTATCCCGCTGCCTTCCTCGCGCTGGGCGGCGTGGCGGTGCTGGCGGCCAGCGCCTATCTCATGGGCGGATGCCCGGGCGGGACGGCGTCCAGCCGCCCGGCCGCGGGTCCCGGTGCGACGCCGGCGGCGGCCTGACGAAAATCCGCTCTTGATCCGGCTCAACGCCCTTCCGTTGCCGATCCGCCACACTACATGAGAACCGACGGATCGCCGTAACGGGGTCCGTTACGGCGGCCGGGATACGGGCGCCGTCGTCCCGAGTGACCGTTCGCGCCTTAAGGGCGAACGGGGGGCCAGGAGGCAACGCGATATGAATTTCGAAATCTACACCGAGCGCGCGCGCGGATTCGTCCAGTCCGCCCAGTCGCTTGCCCTGCGTGAGGGTAACCAGCAATTCACTCCCGAGCACCTGCTCAAGGTTCTGCTCGACGACCCGGAAGGTCTGTGCGCCGGGCTGATCACCCGCAGCGGCGGCGATCCCCGCATCGTGCTCGCCGACACCGAGGCAGCGCTGAAGAAGCTGCCCAAGGTGCAGGGCTCCGGCGCCGGACAGGTCTATCTCGCGCCTGCGATGGCGCGCGTCTTCGAGGCGGCCGAACAGGCGGCGAAGAAGGCTGGCGACGGCTACGTCACCGTCGAGCGCCTGCTGCTCGCGCTGGCGCTGGAAAAGGACAGCGAGGCGGGCAAGATCCTCGCCAAGGCCGGCGCCACCCCGCAGAAGATCAACACCGCCATCGAGGCGCTGCGCAAGGGCCGCACGGCCGACAGCGCCACGGCGGAGAACGCCTATGACGCGCTGAAGAAGTACGCCCGCGATCTCACCGAGGCGGCGCGCGAGGGCAAGCTCGACCCGGTGATCGGCCGCGACGAGGAAATCCGCCGCACCATCCAGGTCCTGTCCCGCCGCACCAAGAACAACCCGGTGCTGATCGGCGAGCCCGGCGTCGGCAAGACGGCGATCGTCGAAGGCCTCGCCTTGCGCATCGTCGACGGCGACGTGCCGGAAAGCCTGAAGGACAAGCAGCTTCTCGCGCTCGACATGGGCGCGCTGATCGCCGGCGCCAAGTATCGCGGCGAGTTCGAGGAACGCCTGAAGAGCGTCCTGTCCGAGGTCGAGGCGGCCGAGGGCGGCATCATCCTGTTCATCGACGAGATGCATACGCTCGTCGGCGCCGGTAAGACCGACGGCGCGATGGACGCGTCCAACCTGCTGAAGCCGGCGCTGGCGCGCGGCGAGCTCCACTGCGTCGGCGCCACCACGCTCGACGAGTATCGCAAGCATGTGGAGAAGGACGCGGCGCTGGCCCGTCGCTTCCAGCCTGTCTTCGTCTCCGAGCCGACGGTGGAGGACACGGTGTCCATCCTGCGCGGCATCAAGGAGAAGTACGAGCTGCACCACGGCGTGCGCATCACCGATTCCGCGCTGGTGGCGGCGGCGACGCTGTCCAACCGCTATATCACCGACCGTTTCCTGCCCGACAAGGCCATCGACCTCGTCGACGAGGCGGCCTCGCGCCTGCGCATGCAGGTCGATTCCAAGCCCGAGGAACTCGACAATATCGACCGCGAGATCGTGCGCCTGCGCATCGAGCAGGAGGCGCTGAAGAAGGAGAACGACGCCGCTTCCAAGGACCGGCTGAAGAAGCTGGAGAAGGAGCTCGCCAATCTGGAGGAGCAGTCGGCCTCCATCACCTCGCGCTGGAAGGCGGAGAAGGAGAAGCTCGGCGACGCGCAGAAGATCAAGAGCGAGCTGGAGAAGGCCCGCGCCGACCTCGCCATCGCCCAGCGTTCCGGCGAGTACCAGAAGGCGGGCGAGCTGGCCTACGGCACCATTCCGGCGCTGGAGAAGAAGCTCGCCGCTATCGAGGCGCAGGACACCGCCGCCGAGGTGAAGGCCGGCGCGATGGTGGAGGAGGCGGTGACGCCCGACCACATCGCCGGCGTCGTCTCGCGCTGGACCGGCGTTCCCGTCGACAAGATGCTGGAAGGCGAGAAGGAGAAGCTGCTGCGCATGGAGGACATGCTCTCCAAGCGCGTGGTCGGCCAGAAGGAGGCCGTGGAAGCCGTCTCGACCGCGGTGCGCCGCGCGCGGGCCGGGCTTCAGGACCCCCACCGGCCGATCGGCTCCTTCATCTTCCTCGGCCCCACCGGCGTCGGCAAGACCGAGTTGACCAAGGCGCTGGCGTCGTTCCTCTTCGACGACGACACCGCGCTGGTGCGCCTCGACATGTCGGAATACATGGAGAAGCACTCGGTCTCCCGGCTGATCGGCGCCCCTCCCGGCTATGTCGGCTACGAGGAAGGCGGCGCGCTCACCGAGGCGGTGCGGCGCCGGCCCTATCAGGTCGTGCTGTTCGACGAGATCGAGAAGGCGCATCCGGACGTGTTCAACGTCCTCCTGCAGGTGCTCGACGACGGGCGGCTGACGGACGGGCAGGGCCGGACGGTCGACTTCCGCAACACGCTGATCATCATGACGTCGAATCTGGGCGCCGAATATCTGGTGAACCAGCCCGATGGTGAGGACAGCGAGGTGGTGCGCGAGGAAGTGATGGCGGTGGTGCGTGCGCATTTCCGCCCGGAATTCCTCAACCGCGTCGACGAGATCGTCCTGTTCCACCGGCTGCGCCGCGAGCAGATGGGCGCCATCGTCGACATCCAGGCCAAGCGTCTGGAGAAGCTGATGGAAGAGCGCAAGATCGCGCTGGAGATCACCCCCGAGGCGCGGGACTTCCTCGCCGACAAGGGCTACGACCCGGCCTATGGCGCGCGCCCGCTCAAGCGGGTGATGCAGAAGCTGCTGCAGGACCCGCTCGCCGGCCGCATCCTCGCCGGCACGGTGAAGGACGGCGATGTGGTCCGGGTCGAGCGCGGAGCGAACGAACTCCTGTTCGACACGCGTGCGCGCACGGCGGATGAGGCAGCCTGACGCGGTCGGCAGCGCCCGCGATCCGTTATGAAGACCGAAGGGCCCTCTCACGGGGGCCCTTCTTTCATGTGCGGAGGGATCGCGATGCCACTACCGATGGAACTGCAGCACGCATCCGACGATTTCGAGCGCTTTCTCGCCGACGCCCGGGATGGTTCGGGCCTCGCCACTCGCAACCAGACCTACACGATGGTCGAGGGGGTGCTGCGCTGCTTCCGCCGCCGGCTGACGGTGCAGCAGGCGCTCGACTTCGCCGATGTGCTGCCGCCGCTCCTGCGCGCCATCTTCGTTTCCCGCTGGGATATCTCGGAGCCTGTGCTGCCCTTCGCCGACCGGGCGACGCTGACGCGCGAGGTGCAGGCGCTGCGTCAGCACCATAATTTCGCGCCCGACAGCTGTCTTGTCGACGTGGCGCGGGCGCTGCGCCGTCATGTCGACGCCGAAGCGTTCGACCGGGTGCTGCAGACGCTGCCGGACAGCGCGGCGGACTATTGGCAGGCCTGAGGCAGTCCGCAGCGCCCAGCCGCAAGGAGGTCATGGCGGGGCTTTCCCCGCCATCTATATCTTCTCGCGTCGAGGGAGGACGTGGATGCCCGGCACGGGGCCGGGCATGATGCTGCTTGCGGCCGAGCCGGTGGCTCAGCCCTTCGCCAGCAGCGCGTCGAGTTCGGGGCGGAAGGTGCCGGAGATTTCCGGATTGTCGAGCGCGTAGGCGACGTTGGCCATCAGGAAGCCGAGCTTCGAGCCGCAGTCATAGATCGCGCCGTCGAAGGTGACGCTGTAGAAATCCTGGCTCTGCGCCAGCTTCAGCATCGAGTCGGTGAGCTGGATCTCGTTGCCGGCGCCGCGCTCCTGGGTGGCCAGCAGGTCGAAGATCTCCGGCTGGAGGATGTAGCGGCCGGAAATGGCGAGGTTGGAAGGGGCGACATCCTTCTTCGGCTTCTCCACCATGCGGGCGATCTTGTGCACGCCGTCCGCGACCTCGTCGCCCAGGCCGACAATGCCGTATTGGTCGGTCTGCTCGGGCGGCACCTCATAGACCGCGATGTGGTTGCCGCCGCCGGTGCGGGCATAGGCCTGCACCATCTGGCCGAGGCAGCCCTTGCCGTTGGCGCGCTTGTGCAGCATGTCCGGCAGCAGCAGCGCGAAGGGCTCGTGGCCGATGATGTCGCGGGCGCACCACACGGCGTGGCCGAGGCCGAGGGGAAGCTGCTGGCGGGTGAAGCTGGTGGCGCCGGGACCCATGGTCTCCTCGCGCAGCATGGCCAGCATCTGCGTCTTGCCGCGCTCGTTCAGCGTGTCTTCCAGCTCGTACTGGCGGTCGAAGTGATCCTCGATCACGCCCTTGTTGCGGCCGGTGACGAAGACGATGTGCTCGATGCCGGCGGCCCGCGCCTCGTCCACCACATGCTGCACGACGGGCCGGTCCACCACCGTGAGCATCTCCTTCGGCACCGCCTTGGTGGCGGGCAGGAAGCGCGTGCCGAGGCCGGCGACAGGGAGGATCGCTTTGCGAATAGGTTTTACCATCGGGAGAATTTGCCGCTCTTGATGACGCAGGTTCAGGCAGACGGGCGAAGTCGTAACGGAACGAACTTAACGCTTCGCTCCCGCCAATGCACGGGTGGGTTAATGCGGAGGTGGCGGAATAGGTTCCTGCGCGGGCGGGTTCGCGAAGCCGGGATGCCGCAGAGGAAAGTGACGCGGCGTTAACACCCCCGAAACCATGAGGCTGGCCTAATCATCGCCAGTTTCCGCGTTAGGATTGCGTCATGGTTCATCGCACGGCCTCCGACCGGGGGTATGCCGGCCGCGCGGCCGGCGTCGCCATCGTCTGCTTCGGCCTCGCCGGTTGCGCAGGCTCCGACGACATCACCGGCGCCTTCGCCGCGCCGCCGGCGGCCTATGCCAGCACCGCACCGGCGCCGGCCCGTCCGGCCCCGGCGCGCCCTCAGGTGCAGGCA
>JAEYTJ010000110.1 GCA_023434095.1 Pseudomonadota bacterium
GGCCCCAGCCGTGCCCCCGCCGGCCGCGAGCAGCGGCACGGGGACCGGCGTCGGTACCGGCAGCACGGTTCCGGCCGGCACCGCCTCGGTCTATGCGCGGGGCGCCTCGGCCAAGCCGGAGCCGGCAGAGGAGTAGCGTCGCCCGAAAGGAAAAGGGCGCCCCGGTGGTCCGCCGGGGCGCCCTTTCTCTATTCTCTGGAAATCGGCAGGCGCGCTGCGGGGACGGTCCTCACCCGCCGCGCGCGATGCGCACCCCTCACGCGGCCTTGGCCGCGGCGGTCTTGGCCTCGATCACCTTCGGCGCGGTGGCGCCGGACGAAATCGGGATGGTACGGGGCTTCATCGCCTCGGGAATCTCGCGCACGAGGTCCACGTGCAGCAGGCCGTTGGCGAGGCTGGCGCCGCGCACTTCCACATGGTCGGCGAGCTGGAAGCGGCGCTCGAAGGCGCGGGCGGCGATGCCCTGATAGAGCACGTCCGCCGGCTTGCCGGCCTCCACCTTGCGGTCGCCGCGGATCGACAGGCCGCTCTCCTTCACCTCGATGGACAGGTCATCCTCGGTGAAGCCGGCGACGGCGACGGTGATGCGGTAGGCGTTTTCGCCCGTGCGTTCGATATTGTAGGGCGGATAGGTCGCGCCGGTATCGACGCTGTTGACCTGGTCAAGCAGCGAGAAGAGGCGGTCGAAGCCGACGGTCGAACGGTGCAGGGGGGTGAGATCAAACGTACGCATGGCATATCCTCACGTTAAGCGACATGCAGAAGGGTCCTCTCGACTGAGCCGAACCCGGTTCACGTACCGCCTTCTGGCCGGTACAAGTTCGAGATAGGAAAGGGTTTCCGGCGCGCAAGAGCCGGCGGCGCGAAATCCCGGGAGGTCCCGCTGCGGCGGCATGGACGGCGTATGAACGGGGGGTGAACGATCGGCTTGGATCGCATTCAGTGCCGGCTGGTTAAGGGATTCAGGTTCGATATTCGCCAGTTCGAGGGGTGGTGTGGAGTGATGGCGCGGGCATCGGCGGCGCTGGTCGTCGCCGTGGGACTGCTGTTCGGGGCGCTGCCTCCCTTGCTGCCGGGGAGCACGTCGGCGCTTGCCCAGAACTACCGTCCGCCGCCGGGCCCCTATGCGCCGGGCCCGGGGCCCTACGCTCCCTATGACGCGCCGCCCTCCGGCGGGCGCGCCGGGGGGCCGGTCGATGCCGACGCGGCGGTGCGGATGCTCAGCGCGCGCGGCTTCTCGAACATTTCGGTGATCCGCCGGCGCGGCGCCACCATCCTTCTGGAAGCCAACGGCCCGCGCGGGGAGCGTGTGCAGGTGGTGGTGGACGGAGCGTCCGGCGCGATCAGCGGCATGAAGGTGATCGGCTTCGGCGACAAGCGCTACTGACGACGGAGCGCACGGGGCCGATGAGGCCTGACGTCGCGGCGGTTTGCGCCCTTTTGCGCCTTTGCCCGGTGCCGGGGCTTCGCTATAAGCCGCAAGGTCAGAACCAGTGCGCGGCGACATGAGCTTCAAACCCGTTCTCTATTCCACCCGGGACAACCCGGTGCCGGAAGGCGCGCTGTGCGGCGCCGTCACCGCCACGGACGGAATCCGGCTGCGCTTCGCCCGCTGGATGCCGCAGCGCGAGCCCTGCCATGGCACGGTCTGCGTCTTTCCCGGCCGGACCGAGAAGATCGAGAAATATTTCGAGACGGTGCGCGATCTGCTGCGCCGGGGCTTCGCGGTGGCCGCGCTCGACTGGCGCGGGCAGGGCGGCTCGCAGCGCCTGCTGACCAACCCGATGAAGGGCCACATCAAGGACTTCGCGGAGTATCAGCTCGATATCGAGGCGCTGCTGCGCGAGGTCGTGCTGCCGGACATGCCGGGCCCCTATTTCGCGCTCGCCCATTCCATGGGCGCCGCCATCCTGCTCGACCATGCGCGCCGGGGTGAGACGTCCTTCGACCGCATGTTCCTCGTCGCGCCGATGCTCGACCTGTCGCTGCTCAAGCACGACGCGGTGGCGCGTCGGGTCGCCCGCATGCTGGCGCGCCTCGGCCTGTCGCGTGCCTATGTGCCGACGCGGCGGGTGCGGCCCATGCATGAGATCCATTTCGAGGGCAACCGCCTCACCTCCGACGCCACCCGTTTCGCCCGCAACCTCACCATTTCCATCGAGCACCCGCAGCTCGAAGTCGGGCCCCCGACCATCGGCTGGGTGAAGGCCGCCTTCGACCTGATGGAGACACTGGCCGATCCGGCGTCGGCGCGGGCGATCCGCCAGCCGCTGCTGATGGTGGGCGCCGGCGCGGACAAGATCGTCTGCACGCCCACCATCGAGCATCTCGGCACGCGGCTGATCGCCGGCGCGCACATCGTCATTCCCGGCGCCCGGCACGAATTGCTGCAGGAGCGCGACCTCTTCCGCGAGCCGCTGCTCGCCGCCTTCGACGCCTTCATTCCCGGCAGCGCGGCGGCGTGACCGTCCCGGCGGGGGCGGGAGGCTTCAGCCGCGGTTGAGGACGCTCAGCGCCTCGTCATGCAGGCGACGGTCGCCGGAGGCGACGACGCGCCCGCCCGAGAGATCCGAACCGCCTTCCCAATTGGTGACGATGCCGCCCGCGCCCTGCACGATGGGGGTGAGGGGGAGGATGTCGAAATCGTTCAGATTGGTCTCGATGACGAGATCGACATGGCCGGCGGCGAGCATGCAATAGGCATAGCAGTCGCCGCCATAGCGCGGCAGGCGCACGCGCTTCTCCACTTCCGTATAGAGGGCGCGGTTGTCCGCCTCCATCAGCAGCGGGCTGGTGGTCATCATCACCGCCTCGCCGAGGCTTGCGCAGGGGCGCACCGTCAGCCGGCGGTCGCCGGCCGGGCCGCGATAACGCGCCTGCGCGCCGTCGCCGGTGAAGCGCTCGCGGATGAAGGGCTGGTGCATCATGCCGTAGACCGGCTCGCCCTGCCGGCACAGGCCGATCAGCGTGCCCCAGGCCGGCATGCCGCTGATGAACGACTTGGTGCCGTCGATGGGGTCGAGCACCCAGACATAATCGGCGTCGATGCCTTCGTCGGGAAATTCCTCGCCGCGCACGCCGTGGCTGGGAAAGGTGCGCCGGATCAGCGTGCGCATCGCCTGCTCGGCGGCGCGGTCGGCGGCGGTGACGGGATCGAACACGGCGCCGCGGCTCTTGTCCTCGACGCCGAGCGCGGTACGGAAGAAGGGCAGGATGGCCTGACCGGACACGGTGGCGAGTTCGTCGACGAAGCTCTCGAAGTCCACCGCGCCCATCTTGTCCGTCTCCGTCGCTTGCTTCCGCCGATGCCGCTCGCCCGGCCCGCCTTCACTCCTATCGGGAGGTGGCGGCAACGGCAATCGCCGCACGCGCGCATCGATTCCGTCGAGGGCTTCAAGCGGGTGGGCGACTGGGATGAGGGGCGCCCCTCAATTTGCCCCGCGCGGAACGCATGGCTGCCATTCCGGCACGGTCAAGAAATGGGCAACTCCGTCGTTGCACCGGAGAAGCGAACCTGCCATATTATTGCAGCGCGGTAGAGCGATTGGCGTCGCTTTCCCGCCGCCCTCCTTGGGCGTTTCCTCCCTAGACTTGGGCCGCTCCGGCAACGTGAGCGGCCCCTTTCTTTTTCAGCACTCCCTTGAAAAATAAGCCATTTCAGCTTTGTCGCGCGCGCATCGCGTGTGTCGGCACAGGCGTTGGCGGCGATGGGCGGGTGGTCGGCGGCGCCCCTTTGCCATCGGGAAAACGCAGCGCGTGCCCTTTTCCGCATCACGCGCGTCAGATGCGCGATTGTCACCATTTGAGCGCCTGCGACCAATTGCCAGTTTCGTTTCTTTCGTTTGGCGATTGTCACG
>JAEYTJ010000136.1 GCA_023434095.1 Pseudomonadota bacterium
CGGCGTTCCGTGGTGGTGCAGGCGGCGATGCTGAGCGTGGCCAGCGAAAGCACAACGATCTTGAGCATGATCCCTCTCCTTTTGAGCATGCCGGCCCTGCCCGGCAGACCGTGACGGCGATTCCTGATCTCGAAGGCGCCCCACCGCGTCGGCGGACGCGGCGCCCATCAGGTAACGTGTTCCCGGCCCGCCGGTTCCACGCTTATCGGGATCCGCCTTGCACACGCGGCAGCGGAGAGTATGCTATAAAACTTGTAGATTTCTGACACGCAGGGAGTTCGCCATGACCATCCGCCTCGGGGACGTGGTCCCCGATTTCGACGCTGAGACCACCGAAGGCCCGATCCACTTCCATGAATGGCTGGGCGATTCCTGGGGCGTGCTGTTCTCGCACCCGAAGAACTTCACCCCGGTCTGCACCACCGAGCTCGGTCAGGTGGCGCGGCTGAAACCGGAATTCGACCGCCGCAACGTCAAGGTGATCGGCCTCTCCGTCGATCCGCTCGAGGCGCATGGGAAATGGGCGCAGGACATCGCGGAGACGCAGGGCTACGCCCCCAATTTCCCGCTGATCGCCGATCCGGAGCGCACCGTTTCCGGCCTCTACGACATGATCCATCCCAACGCCTCCGACACGATGACGGTGCGTTCGGTGTTCATCGTCGGGCCGGACAAGAAGCTGAAGCTCTCACTCACCTACCCCGCCAGTGCCGGGCGGAATTTCGACGAGATCCTGCGGGTGATCGACTCGCTCCAGCTCACCGCGCAGCATGCGGTGGCGACGCCGGCGAACTGGAAGGACGGCGAGGACGTGATCATCGTCCCCTCGGTCAGCGACGAAGCGGCGAAGGAGAAGTTCCCCGGCGGCTGGAAGACGCTCAAGCCCTATCTGCGCGTGGTGCCGCAGCCGGGGAAGTGAGGGGGCGGCCGGCCCATTGCCGGACCATCGTCATCCCAGGACTTGACCCAGGGATGACGACTTCCCTCTACACCAAGACGTGGATGGCCGGGCCACGCCCGGCCATGACGGGAGCGCGGAGGTGATCGCAGAGCCACACGTGCGCCGCCCCTCAGGGCGCCGCCAGCGGCTTGCGGTACTGGATGAAGCCGGTGCGCTCGGCGACGCTGTTGTAGAGCCGCTGCGCCGTCAGATTGGTCTCGTGCGTGAGCCAGTAGACCTTCGGGCTGCCCTTCCCGTCCGCATCCGCCGCGACATGGTCGATCAGGCGGCGGCCGAGGCCCTGTCCGCGCTGGCTGGCGTCCACATAGAGGTCGTTGAGGTAGCACACATCGCCGACCCACCAGGTGGAGCGGTGGAACAGCCAGTGCGCCAGCCCGACCGCCTTCCCCTCCGCGTCGAAGGCGAGCGCACCGTGCACCGGCTCGGCGGGATCGAGCAGGCGCTGCCAGGTCGTGTGCGTCACCTCGTCCGGCAGCGTTGCCTCGTAGAAGACCAGATAGGCCTGCCAGAGCGGCAGCCAGAGCGCGTGATCGTCGGCTGTGAGGGCGCGTATCTCTGTCATGTCACCACCATGCCCGCGGTCAGATCGCTGCCGCGCAGGAATTCGTCCGCCGCCATCGCCCGGCTGCCGGCCTTCTGCACCTCGACCAGCCGCACCGAGCCCTCGCCGCAGGCGATGGTCAGCGCGTCGTCGAGCACCGTGCCGGGGACGCCGGCGCCCGCGCCCATCGTCGAGCGCAGCACCTTCACCCGCGCGCCCTCCAGTTCGAACCACGCGCCGGGAAACGGCGAGAGGCCGCGAATATGGTCGTGCACCGCGCGCGCTGGCCTGTCCCAGTCGATGCGGGTCTCGGCCTTGTCGATCTTGGCGGCATAGGTCACGCCGTCGTGCGGCTGCGGCGTGAAGGACAGCGCACCACGCTCCAGCGCCGCCAGCGCCCGCGCCATGAGGTCGCCGCCGACGATCATCAGCCGGTCGTGCAGTTCGCCTGCCGTCATGTCCGGGCCGATGGCGACGCGCTCGACGAGGCCCACCGGCCCGGTGTCGAGCCCGGCCTCCATCTTCATGACGGCGACGCCGGTCTCGCCATCCCCCGCCATGATCGCGCGCTGGATCGGCGCCGCGCCGCGCCAGCGCGGCAGCAGCGAGGCGTGAAGGTTGAGGCAGCCGAGCGGCGGCAGGTCGAGGATCGCCTGCGGCAGCAGGCGCCCATAGGCCACCACCACGGCGGCGTCGACCTCATGCGCGGCGAAGGTCGCGGCCGCGTCCTCGGTGCGCAGGGTGGACGGCGTCAGCACGGGAATGCCGAGCCGCTCCGCCGCCCGGTGCACCGGCGAGGGCACGAGGTCCAGCCCGCGCCGCCCGGCCGGCGCCGGGGCACGCGTATAGGCCGCCACCACCTCGTGGCCGGCGCCGACGATCTCGACCAGCGTCGAGACCGCGAAATCGGGCGTGCCCATGAAGACGATGCGCATGCGGCTCCCCGCGAGGATGTGGAAGACGAGGCGTGGCGCGCGGCGGGGTCAGGCCCGCTCCTTCTTCGCCAGCTTGGTGAATTTGGTGATCACCCGGTCGCGCTTGAGCTTGGAGATGTGGTCGATGAACAGCACGCCGTTGAGATGGTCGATCTCGTGCTGCACGCAGGTGGCGAGCAGCCCGTCGGCGTCGATCTCCTGCGTCTCGCCATTGAGGTCCATGTAGCGGACCCGCACCCGCGCCGGGCGCTCGACATCGGCATAATATTCCGGGATCGACAGGCAGCCCTCGGAATAGACCGACATTTCCGGCGAGGAGGCGATGATCTCCGGGTTGATCAGCGCCAGCGGGTGCTTCTCGCGCTCGGCCTCCTCCTCGTCGGCGCCCTCTGCCTGCGCCTCGCGCGGGCCGACATCGACGGTGACGATGCGCTCGGGAATGCCGACCTGGATCGCCGCCAGCCCGATTCCGGGCGCGTCGTACATGGTCTCGAACATATCCTCGACGATCGCCCGCACGCGCGCATCCACGCGCATGACGGGGTCGGAGAGCTGGCGCAGGCGGGTATCGGGGAGGATTACGAGCGGACGTATCGACATGCCGTTCAGATAAGCGCCGCGCCGGTTTCCGTCAACGCAGGGATGCCCGCCGAAGGCAGGATGTTCACTCTCCGTTCGCATCGCGCCGGGAATCTGCTAGAAGGCCGGGGATGGATCAGATCGTGTTCACGCTCGGCGCGCAGCCGGTGACGCTGGCGCAGACGCTCGCCGGGGCCGGCGCGCTCGCCTTCCTGTTGCTCGTCGCCGTGCTGCGCGCGGTCTCGCGCAGCGCCCGGCAGAACGCCGCCGAGGCGGACGAGCAGGCGCGCCGCGCCGACGAGCTGGAGGAACGCCTTGCCGACCTCGCCCGCACCCAGGCGGAGACCATCGGCCGCGTGCAGTCGATGGCCGAGGTGCTCGCGCAGCGGCAGGGCGACCTCGCCCGCGCCGTGGCCGAGCGGCTGGACGCCTCCTCCCACCGCATGGGCGAAAGCCTCGCCCGCGCCAGCGAGGTGACGCATGAGAACCTCACCAGGCTGAATGAGCGGCTCGCCCTCGTCGCCCAGGCGCGCGCCAGCCTCGGCGAACTCTCGGGGCAGGTGATGAGCCTGCGCGAGACGCTCGCCAACAAGCAGGCGCGCGGCGCCTTCGGCGAGGGGCGGCTGCAGGCCATCGTCTCCGACGCGCTGCCGCGCGACAGCTTCGCCTTCCAGCACACGCTGGCCAATGGCCGGCGCGCCGACTGCGCGATCTTCCTGCCGGGCGACCGCCGCCCGCTGCTGGTCGATTCCAAGTTCCCGCTGGAGGCGATCACCGCCTTCCGCGAGGCGCAGACGCCGGAAGCCCGCAAGCCGGCCGAGGCGCGGCTGAAGGGCGATGTCGGCCGGCATGTGAAGGACATCGCCGAGCGCTACCTCGTCAGCGGCGAGACGCAGGACGTGGCGCTGATGTTCGTGCCCTCCGAATCCGTCTATGGCGAGCTGCACGAGCATTTCGACGACATCATCCAGCAGGCCTTCCGCGCCCGTGTCATTCTCGTCTCGCCCTCGCTGCTGATGCTCGCGGTGCAGGTGGTGCAGGCCATCTGCAAGGATGCGCGCATGCGCGAGCAGGCGGACCTCATCCGCAGCGAATGCGGAAAGCTGGTCGCCGACGTGATCCGCCTGCGCGACCGGGTCGGCAATCTGCAGAAGCATTTCGGCCAGTTGAACGACGACGTGGCGCAGGCCCTCACTTCTGCCGACAAGATCGCCAAGCGGGGCGAGCGCATCGAGCAGCTCGAATTCGAGGCCGACGGCGCCCCGCGCGAGCCCCTCCTGCCGACGCCCCCGGTCTCGGCCTCCCCGCTGCGCGGCGCGGCGGAATAGCGCGCCGGTCTTTAATCCGTCCAATTCGCAGGATGAAGCTTTTCTGATAGTTTGATAGAATGTTTCTATCGTACGTCAGGAAGCGTCCCGCGTGATCGACCGTTTCGAACTCCTGCTCGCCCTCGCCAAGGAGCGCCATTTCGGCCGCGCCGCCGAAGCCTGCGGCGTCACCCAGCCCACGCTGTCGGCGGGCCTCAAGCAGTTGGAAGAACAGCTGGGCGTGCGGCTGGTGGAGCGCGGCTCGCGCTTCATCGGCTTCACCCCGGAAGGCGAGCGGGCGCTGCAATGGGCCCGGCGGGTCATCGGCGACGTGCGCGCCATGCGCCAGGAGATCGCCGGCATGCGCAAGGGGCTCTCCGGCCATCTGCGCATCGCTGCCATTCCCACCGCCATGCCGATGCTCTCGGAGCTCACCACCCCGTTTCACAGCAAGCACGCCGATGTCCGCTTCACGCTGATGTCCGCCACCTCCAACGAGGTGCTGCGGCTGATCGAGAATCTGGAGGCCGATGCCGGCATCACCTATCTCGACAACGACCCGCTCGGCCGGGTGCAGACCGTGCCGCTCTACCGGGAAGGCTACCGCTTTCTCACCTCCGTCGATTCCCCGCTGGGCGACCGCGCCAAGGTGACATGGGAGGAGATCGGCCGCGTGCCGCTCTGCCTGCTGACCCCGGACATGCAGAACCGCCGCATCGTCGACAAGCAGCTCGCCGAGGCCGGCCATGCGGTGACGCCGATGCTGGAGGCCAATTCGACCCTCGCCCTGCTCTCGCATGTCCGCACCGGGCAATGGGCGAGCGTGGTCGCCAACACGCTGGCCGATGTGTTCGCTTTCCCGGCGAGCATCCGCTCCATCCCCATCGAGGGACCGGAAGTGCTGCACCAGATGGGTCTCGTCGTGCTCGACCGCGAGCCGATGACCCCCATCGTCACCGCCCTGCTGGCGGAAGCGCGCGCCGTGGCCCCTTCCCTCGCCGCCCGCATCTGACGGCCGCCCCTCCGCCGGCGGAACCCTGAGCCGTCTCGACGGTTGTTCCGCCACACGGCCGATGCCGTATCGCGAAGTGGAGGCTTACATGCTGGGTTGGGCGCTGACCTTTCTCGTGGTGGCTCTGATCGCCGCCGTCCTTGGATTCGGTGGCATCGCCGGAACCGCTATCGAAATCGCCAAGATCATCTTTTTCGTCGCCATCATCCTGTTCCTGGTGTCGGCGGTGTTCGGCTTCATGCGTCGGGGCCGAGCGCCCTGACGCCACGGGCGCGATGGCGCGGAACCGCAAACGCCCCCGGCGCAAGCCGGGGGCGTTCTCGCGTTGGAAGGCGAGCGAACATCAATTTAGCGGGGAAGACCGCCCGGGAGCGGGAAGAGGGCGGGCGGAGAAGAACGCCGGGCCGGAAAACGTCAGGTACGTTCCGCCGCGAGCACCGCCCGCGTCGTCTTGTCGGGACCGAAATCGCTGGCATCGTCGAGCGCCAGCATCTCGCCGAGGCGCTTGCGCGCCCGGTTGACCCGGCTCTTGATCGTGCCGACGGCGCATTCGCAGATGTCTGCGGCTTCCTCGTAAGAAAAGCCGGAGGCGCCGACGAGCACCAGTGCCTCCCGCTGGTCGGGGGGCAGCTGGTCCAGCGCGGCCCGGAAATCCTCGAAATCCAGATGGGTGTTCTGGTCGGGATTGCTGGTTAGGGTCGCGGCGAAGGCGCCGTCCGAATCCGGCACTTCCCGCCGCCGCTTGCGGTATTCCGAGCGGAACAGGTTGCGCAGGATGGTGAAGAGCCAGGCGGGAAGGTTGGTCCCCGGCCGGAAGCTGGAAATGTTGGCGAAGGCACGCAGAAGCGTCTCCTGCACCAGATCGTCGGCACGATCGACGCTTCCCGAGAGCGAGATGGCAAAGGCCCGCAGGTTGGGAATGGCTGCGATAATCTCGTCGCGCAATGTCGGGTCGAATCGGCTCACTTGCGCCCTCCGCCCTCGCCGGACGAGGTGTCCGCCTTGTCGAGCTTGGAAAGCAGGTCCATGAAACGGTCCGGCACACCCTGCCGTACGACATCGTCATACATGGCGCGCAGGTGCTGGCCGATCTTGGCCTGTATTTCGTTTCCGAGGGCGGTTCCATTACCGCCTCCGAGATGCGAGGAGAGACTATCCGCCGCGGCGGACGCGCTCTCCGAATGATCGTCACTCATCAGTTTCTTTCCCGACATTGAGCCCCCGAAAGGTCGAGAGGGAAAAGGCTCCGTCGCTGCATACGGGGTCACAACGAGCCAAAAGCGAAACGGTTCCGGGAATTATCGTGCGTCGCAGAAATTTTTGACCTACTCGGGAACCACGCGGCCCATGACGCGTTAACAGCCGCTTCACAATTGCAGCTTCGGGGAGACGCGAGTGAGCACTTCTCAACTTGTCGCGCAGCACCTGCCCTTTCTGCGCCGCTATGCGCGCGCACTGAGCGGCAGCCAGTCGGCCGGCGACGCCTATGTTACCGCCATGCTCGAAACGCTCATCGCCGATCCCTCGACGCTCGACCGTTCGATCGACCCCCGCGTAGCTCTCTACACGCTGCTCACGCGCCTGTGGGATTCCGTCACGCTGAACGCCCAGGTCGACGCACCGCCGGCCCCGCTGCAGGGCGAGCGGCGCCTCGGCCACATCACCCCGGTGGTGCGCCAGGCGTTCCTTCTGGTCTCGCTGGAAGGCTTCACCGAGGAAGAGGCGGCGAGCATCCTCTCCATCGACGTGCCGACCCTTCGCAACCTCGTCGAGGATGCCGGCCGCGAGCTGGCGGCGGAAATCGCCACCGACGTGCTGATCATCGAGGACGAGCCGTTCATCGCTCTCGACCTCGAAGGGCTGGTGGAAGGCCTCGGTCACCGGGTCACCGGCATCGCCCGCACCCATACGGAAGCGGTCGACCTCGCCCGGCGCAAGGCGCCTGGCCTCATCCTCGCCGACATCCAGCTGGCGGACGGGTCGTCCGGCCTCGATGCGGTGAACGAGCTGATCGAGAAAACCGAAGTCCCGGTTATCTTCATCACCGCCTATCCCGAGCGCTTCCTCACCGGCGTCCGCCCCGAGCCGGCCTTCCTGATCGCCAAGCCCTTCCAGCCCTCGACCGTCGCCGCCGTGATCAGCCAGGCGCTGTTCTTCGAGCGACGCGCCCGTCCGCGGGAGCAGCGCGCCACCGCCTGAGCGCAGTTAAATGCTCGACATCGCCCTCGTCGACAACGCGGCACGCTGGATCACCGTCCTGTCGTCGCTGGCCATTTTCGTGGCCATCGTTCGTCTGCTGTATCTGCGCCGCAATCTCTCGCTGCGCACGCGGCTGCTCGGCCTGCTTCTGGCGACGCTGGTCCTGTCGTTCGGCGGACTCTCGCTGCTGGTGATCTTCGACTTCGGCAGCACCTTCCCGCTGCTGCCGATGGCGGTGCGAATCGGCATCGCGCTGCTCAACCTCGTCGGCGCACTGGCGCTGTGGTCGAACTTCGCCGCGCTGATCGACATGCCGACGCCGCGCCACGCGGTCAGCGAGCAGCGCCGGCTGACGCTCGAACTCGCTACCGCCCTGCAGCGCTACGAGATGGCGCTGCGCGGCTCGAATGTCGCGATCTTCACCCAGGACCGTGATCTTCACTACACCTCGGTCAGCAAGCCGCTGTTCGGCTTTCCCGTGGAACAGGTGCTGGGCTCCACCGATGCCGACCTGCTCGGCGAGGCGCAGGCCCAGGCGCTGACCCTCCTCAAGCGGGAGGCGATGGCTTCCTCCGCCTCGCGCAAGGGCGAGATCGAGATCGAGGAAGCCGGGCGCAGATGCTGGTACGACATCCACATCGACCCGCTGCGCGATCTCGCGGGCACCACGGTGGGGCTGACCGGCGCCGCCGTCGACGTCACCGAGCGCAAGGAGAACGAGCAGCATCTGCGCCTCCTGATGCGCGAGCTGACCCACCGCTCGAAGAACCTTCTCGCGGTCATCCAGGCCATGGCGCGCCAGACCGCCCGCCATGCCGGCTCCATCGACAATTTCGTCGAGATTTTCAGCGCCCGGCTGCAGGCGCTGTCCAAGTCGCACGACCTTCTGGTGCAGGAGAGCTGGTACGGTGCCTCGCTGAACGACATGGTCCGCTCCCAGCTCGGCCATCATCTCGACGGCGAGAACAGCCAGTTCACCATCAAGGGCCCCAACCTGTTCCTCAAGCCGGAAGCCGCGCAGAATATCGGCCTCGCCATTCACGAGCTTTCCACCAATGCCGCCAAATATGGCGCGCTGTCGGTGCCGGGCGGCCATGTCGACATCAACTGGGCGCGGCGCACGCCGGAGGCGGGCGGCGGCTTCGAGCTCGCCTGGCGGGAACGCGGCGGACCTCCGGTCGCCAAGCCCGCCGGACGCGGCTTCGGCTCGCTGGTGATCGAGCGCAACCTCGCCCGCGCCCTTGACGGCAAGGTGGAACTCGATTTCGCCCCCGCCGGCCTCGTCTGCACCGTGAGCGTGCCCGAGAGCCATCTGACGCCCGAGCGCTGACCGCTCGGCGCCGAATCTCCCCCGCTCCTTCCCGGCACGAAATCACCGCGCGCGAAAACGTGATCGCGTGCGGGAACGCGAAGCATTTACGTGCGTTAACCCTGCGACCACGGCGAGAAGCCTCGCCGAGCGAAATCACAAGACATTCGTTGCGGACACTCTCCGGCAGCGGCGTGGTGCACGTCGCGGCGGGGCACGGCTGCCTGCGGATGCCGGTCGTAAGGGGAACAGTGATGAAGGGCACCGACAGCATCGTCAAAGGCTCTGCCTACCTCCTCGGCGCCCTCACCGGCGTCGCCTTCATGGTGCCGCTCACCGCCGGCGCGCTGGCGACCGGCTCGCTGACCCGGGCGGCCCCGACAGCGATCGCCATCGAGGCTTTCGGACCGGAGACGGGCGTGCGTCAGGCGCATCTCGTCAACCGCACTGCCAAGGCCGGGCGCCTCGACATGGCGCCCGAGAACGTGGCGCCCGAGAACGCGGCCGAAAACGCGGCGCCCGCGCCGGCGGCCTCGGAAGCGCCCGCCGCCTCCCCGCTCCCCTCCGCGCCCGCGCGCGCCATCGCCAACAGCCAGCCGGAGCCCGCCCCCGTAGCGCCGACCCGCGCGACCCGGACGCCGAAGGGCTGCCTCTCCGCGCTTGGCGTCACCAAATCAAGTCTTTCCACGGAAGAGCTGACGATCTGCGTCGCCGACGCCTCGATCATCAATCGTCTGTGATCGTTTCGTAAAGATATACCTTCCACTTAAATCCAAGAAATGCTGGAACTTCTTCGCCTTCGCCTCGTTTCCTCTACAGACGGCCGGACATCGGTCGGATTTCTGAAATTTTGAACACGACGGAGAAGACGATGACCAGCAAGCTTGCGACACTCACCGCCGCCGCTGCCCTGGCGCTCGCCCCGGCGGTCGCCTTCGCCCAGAGCCCGGCTCCCGAGACCACCACGCCGCCGGCCGCCAGCCCGGTCCAGCCGGATGCCGGCAACCCGCAGGCCCCGGCGTCCGAGATGCCGGCGACCACCCCGACCCCCGGCACCTCCGACAGCGCCGCTCCGGCCGCGTCGGCGACCGCGACCCCGGCCGCGCCGAAGTTTGTCAGCGCGCAGAGCGCCGGCCAGTGGCTCGGCTCGGATCTCACCGGGACGGACGTCGTGACCGCCAGTGACGAGAAGCTCGGCTCCATCAGCGACGTGATCGTCGAGCGCGACGGCAGCATCATCGCCGTGGTGATCGATGTCGGCGGCTTCCTCGGCATCGGCGCCAAGCCGGTCGCGGTTTCCTTCGACTCGCTGACCGCCACCCCGACCGACAATGGCGAGAAGGTGGTGGTCTCCCTCACCAAGGAAGAGCTGAACGCCGCCCCCGAGTTCAAGAGCCTGGATCAGGCCCGCGCCGAGACGCCGAGCACTGGCGCCACGACCACCAACTGATCCGAGACCTAACGGTTCGGCCGCCCTGCGGCCCACGTGTAGCGACCGCCGGCGCCAGCCGTGCCGTCAGGATGGACATGCCCGCCCTCGTGGCGGGCATGTCTCGTTTCAGCCCCCTCGCCGTGGACATATGGCGTTCAGGACCCGTGCATGCCGGAACAGCGGCGCTCGGCCTTCCCGCGCGGCAGCGCACGATGACGGCGGGCGGCGGATCGGGTAAAGCGGGTATCCGACCAGCCGGACCCCGCCATGACCGAACCCCGCCGCCGCCCCGACCATCCCTTCAAGGAACTGTTCGACATCGACGCCATGCGCGTCGAACTCGGGGCGCTGGCCCGCGAGGTGCTGGGCACGAGCAAGTCCGGCCGCGAGATCGAGCTGCGCACCCAGCTGGCGCGGCGCCTCAAGGCGGCCTATCAGCACGGCCATCAGGTCGCCGAGCGCTGGCTGATGGAGGACGGCTCCGGCCGGCGCTGCGCCGAGCGGCTGTCGCGGCTGCAGGACGAGATCATCGCGCTGGTGCACGAACTGGCGGTGAAGACCCTCTACCCTTCCGACAACCCCTCCACCTCCGAGCGCATGGCCATCGTCGCCGTCGGCGGCTATGGGCGCGGGCTGATGGCGCCGGGCTCCGACACCGACATCCTGTTCCTGCTGCCCTACAAGCAGACCGCCTGGGGCGAGAGCGTCGCCGAGGCGATCCTCTACGTTCTCTGGGACATGGGGCTGAAGGTCGGCCATTCCACCCGGTCGGTGGACGAGTGCATCCGCCAGGCGCGCGGCGACATGACCATCCGCACCGCGTTGCTGGAAGCGCGCCTGCTGATCGGCGAAAAGACCCTGTTCGACGAACTCACCGCCCGCTTCGACAAGGAGGTCGTGCAGGGCACGGCGGTGGAATTCGTCGCCGCCAAGCTCGGCGAGCGCGAGGAGCGCCTCAAGCGCGCCGGCCAGTCGCGCTATGTGGTCGAGCCCAATGTGAAGGATGGCAAGGGCGGGCTGCGCGACCTGCACACGCTGTTCTGGATCGCCAAATATGTCTACCGCGTGCACGAGACGCGCGAACTCGTGGCCAAGGGCGTGTTCACCGCCGGGGAAGCCAAGATCTTCCGCCGCTGCGAGAATTTCCTGTGGTCGGTGCGCTGCCACCTGCATTTTCTCACCGGCAAGGCGGAGGAACGCCTCTCCTTCGACCTGCAGCGGGAAATGGCCGAGCGGCTCGGCTATGTCTCGCATCCCGGCCTGAAGGATGTCGAGCGCTTCATGAAGCACTATTTCCTCGTGGCCAAGGATGTCGGCGATCTCACCGCCATCGTCTCCGCCGCGCTGGAGGAGCGCCACGACAAGCCGGTGCCGCGGCTCGACCGGATGATTGCGCGGCTGCGCCGCTCCGGCCGGCGCACGCTGAAGGAGAGCGCCGACTTCATCGTCGACAATGACCGCATCAACGTCGCCGATGCCAGCGCCTTCGGCCGCGACCCGTTGAATCTCATCCGCATCTTCCATCTCGCCGGCAAGCACGGGCTGAACTTCCACCCGGACGCGATGCGCCTCGCCACCCGCTCGCTCAAGCTCATCGACCACAATCTGCGCGAGAACCCGGAGGCCAACCGGCTGTTCGTCGAGATCCTGTGCTCGAAGGAGAGCCCGGAAATCGTGCTGCGGCGGATGAACGAGACCGGCGTGCTCGGCCGCTTCATTCCGGAATTCGGCCGCATCGTCGCGATGATGCAGTTCAACATGTACCATTCCTACACGGTGGACGAGCACCTCATCCGCTCCATCGGCGCGCTCTCGCGCATCGAGCGCGGCGACCGGCCCGATTACGGCCTCGCCAACGAGCTGATGCCGACCATCAAGAACCGGCAGCTGCTCTATATTGCGGTGCTGCTCCACGACATCGCCAAGGGCCGGCCGGAAGACCATTCCATCGCCGGCGCCCGCGTCGCCCGCCGCCTGTGCCCACGCTTCGGCCTCAGCCCCATGGACACCGACACGGTGGCGTGGCTGATCGAACAGCACCTCACAATGTCCACCATCGCCCAATCGCGCGACCTTTCCGATCGCAAGACGATCGAGAACTTCGCCGCCGTGGTGCAGAATCTGGAGCGGATGAAGCTGCTGCTCATCCTCACCACGGCCGATATCCGGGCCGTCGGGCCGGGCGTGTGGAACAACTGGAAGTCGCAGCTCCTGCGCACGCTCTATCACGAGACCGAGCCGGTCATCACCGGCGGCTTCTCCGAGAGCAACCGCAACCAGCGCGTCGCCCGCGCCCAGGCGGAGCTGCGCGGCGCCCTCACCGACTGGGACGCCGCCGAGCTCGACGCCTATATGGGCCGCCACTACCCCACCTACTGGCTGCAGACCGACCGCCAGCATCAGGTGGAACATGCCCGCTTCATCCGCGCGACCGAAGCGCAGGGCAAGGCGCTCGCCACCCATGCCGTCACCGATCCGACGCGCGGCATCACCGAGCTCACCGTGTTCGCGCCCGACCATCCCAAGCTGCTCGCGGTGATCGCCGGCGCCTGCGCCAGCGCCGGGGCGCACATTGTCGACGCGCAGATCAGCACCACCACCGACGGGCGCGCGCTCGACACCATCTCGCTCACCCGCGCCTTCGACCAGGACGAGGACGAGATGCGCCGCGCCGACCGTATCGCCGCCGCCATCGAGAAGTCGCTGTCCGGCGAGATCCGGCTGCCGGAAGTGGTCGCCCGGCGCATCCCGAAGCGCCCGCGCGCCTTCACGGTGGAGCCCGAGGTCACGCTCAACAATTCCTGGTCGAACCGCCACACCGTGATCGAGGTGACCGGCCTCGACCGCCCCGGCCTGCTCTACGGCCTCACCCAGACGCTCTCGCGCCTCAACCTCAACATCGCCTCCGCGCACATCGCCACCTTCGGCGAGCGGGCGGTGGACGTGTTCTACGTCACCGACCTGATGGGGGCGAAGATCATGGGCGCGGCGCGCCACTCCGCCATCCGCCGCGCGCTGCTCCAGGTGCTGGACGCCGACGACGAGGCCAACGCCGCCTGAGCCGGCGCGCGCCGGGTGCGCGGCGTCAGGACACCCGCGCGCCGCGCAGGCTCGGCAGCAGGAAGGCCAGCAGGCCGAAGGCCGGCAGGAGGGCGCAGGCCTGGTAGACGGCATCGATGCCGTAATGGTCGGCAAACACCCCCAGCGCCGCCGCCGCCAGCCCGCCGAGGCCGAACACCAGCCCGTAGAAGAACCCACCCACCAGCCCGATGCGGTGCGGCATCAGTTCGATGGCGTAGACGAGGATGGCGGCGAAGGCGCTCGACATGATGAGGTTGATGAGAACGGTGAGGACGGCGGTGCCGGCGAGGCCGGCATAGGGCAGCGCCAGCGTGAAGGGCAGTGCGCCCAGGATCGAGAACCAGATGATCTTGTTGCGCCCGATCCGGTCGCCCAGCATGCCGCCGAACAGCACGCCCGCCGCCGAGGAGACGAGGAACAGGAACAGCATCAGCTGCGAGGCCTGCACCGACACGCCGAAGCGCTCGATGAGGTAGAAGGTGTAGAAGGAGGTGAAGCTCGCAGTATAGGCGGTCTTCGAACACAGAAGCACGATCAGCACCGCCAGCGGGAAGGCGACCTCGCGGAACGGCCGGTGCGCGGGCTCCGGCTCGCCCCTGTACCCCGCCGGCCGGACGGGTACGGCAAGCGCGCTGTGGCGCGCGGTCCAGGCCAGCAGCGGCATGGCGATCAGCGCGGCGGCGCAGAACCAGGCGAGGCTGGACTGGCCGTTCGGGACGATGATGAAGGCCGCCAGCAACGGGCCGATGGCGCCGCCGGTCTGCCCGCCCACCTGGAACAGCCCCTGCGCGAAGCCGTGCCGTCCGCCCGAGGCCTTGCGCGCCATGCGTGTCGCTTCCGGGTGGAAGATCGAGGAGCCGATGCCGACGAAGGCCGCCGAGACCAGCAGCAGCGGGTAGGTGCCGGCATGGGCGAGGCCGATCAGCCCCACCAGCGTGAACGCCATGCCGGCGACCGTCGAATAGGGCAGCGGATGCCGGTCGGTATAGAGGCCGATCAGCGGCTGCAGCAGCGAGGCGGAGATCTGGAAGGTCAGCGTGATGATGCCTATCTGCGCGAAATCGAGCCCGTAGGCGTTCTTGATCAGCGGGTAGATCGCCGGGATCAGCGACTGGATCATGTCGTTGAGGAAATGGGCGGCGCTGAGCGCCACCAGCACCGGCAAAGCGGTGCGGCGCAGGGAATCGGCCGGCACGGAAAGGGTCATGGCACGCTGCTTCGGCGGGGGGATCGTGGCTTTCTCTCTAGGACAAAATGCCGCGCACGACAAATGCCGCGCGAGCGGGGCAGGCCCGCCCTTTTTGCCCGCCTTCGGCGATGGCACCGCGCCCCGCGCGGCGCTATAGCTTGCCCGCGCCCGCAACCCGGCGGGCATGGGGAGCTTAGCGCCCGCATGAGCGATGCCTCGACCTTCCTTCTCGACCCGCGCCTTGAGGGCGACAGCTTCCCGGTGCTCGACCTCACCCTTGCCAGCGTGCGGCTGATGGACGACGCCCGCTTTCCCTGGCTGATCCTGGTGCCGCGCCGGCCGGGCCTTGCCGAACTGATCGACCTCGACGACGAGGCCCGCGCCACGCTGTGGGGCGAGATCGACGCGGTGAGCCGGGCGCTCAAGTCCCTGACCCAATGCGACAAGCTCAACGTCGCCGCGCTCGGCAACATGGTACGGCAGCTGCACATCCACGTCATCGCCCGCTTCGAGACCGACGCCGCCTGGCCCGGCGCCGTGTGGGGCGCGGGCGGCGAGCGCCAGACCTATGCGGCGCCGCAGGCGATGATGCTGGCGGCGCGGCTGCGCGAGGCGCTGGCGGCATGAGCCACATCGCCACCACCGACGACACCTCGCTCGGCCTGTGGCCGCATCTCGGCTACACCGGCTCCCGGCTCGACCGCGCCGGCCTGCGGCGCGCGGAGATGGCGGGCTTCCTCGCCGATCCCCGGGCGCGCGCCTGCCTGATCTCCGGCGAGAGCGTCGTGCTGCGCCGCCTGCCGGGCTTCATCGCCGGCATGGAGGAAGGCCCGGGTTCCTGTACCGCGCTTTTTCCGCTGGAAGACGCCGTCGCGCTGGGCGGGCGGCTCGCTGAGGCCTGCCTGCTCGGGCTCGACGACGGGGTGCCGCATGTCGCCTTGCCGCTGCCCGCGCCCGCGCTCGGCGCGTTGACGGAGCGGCCGGAAGCGCGGCCGGACCTGCTGGTGATCGATCTGCGCGCCATCGCGGTGCGCGAACTCGCCAGCGTCGAGGAGACCGGCCAGCTCGCCACCGCCAAGGCGATGCTGGCCTGGCACGCGCGGCGCAGCTTCTGCTCCAATTGCGGCGGGCGGCTCACGCCGGCCGAGGCCGGCTGGCGGCGCGACTGCCCGCAATGCGGGGCGCAGCATTTCCCGCGCACCGATCCCGTCGTTATCATGCTCACCGTCGACGGCGACCGCTGCCTGCTCGGCCGCTCCGCCCGCTTCGCGCCCGGCATGTGGTCCTGCCTCGCCGGCTTCGTCGAGCCGGGCGAGACCTTCGAGGACGCGGTGCGGCGCGAGACGCTGGAAGAGGCCGGCATCGCGACCGGCGCGGTGCGCTATCTCTGCGCGCAGCCCTGGCCGTTCCCGATGTCGATCATGACCGGCTTCATCGCCGAGGCGGCCTCGCGCGACATCGTCATCGATCCGAACGAACTGGAAGCCGCGCGCTGGTTCTCCCGCGACGAGGCGCGGCGGCTGCTCACCCGCACCCACCCGGACGGCCTCATAGCCCCGCCGCGCATGGCGATCGCCCATCATCTGCTGCGGGCGTTCGTCGAGGGGAAAGACCCGCCGGGGGGATGAGGGCACAACGTCATCCTGAGGTGCCCGGCCATAGGCCGGGCCTCGAAGGATGCCGTGAAGTGTCGCCCGGATAGCCATCCTTCGAGGCTCGCTACGCTCGCGCCTCAGGATGACGGCGCTCCCTTGGCGGGCCGTGCCGTCGCTGCCGTGGCAATGCCGCTCGCCCCCCCTCAGTCCCGCGTCCAGGCCTTGAAATGCTTGGACAACTTCAGCCCCTGCGCCTGGTAGTTCGAGCCGAGGCCCTCGCCATAGAGGGTGCGCGGGCGCTCCAGCATGGTCTCGTAGACCAGCCGCCCGACGATCTGCCCGTCTTCCAGGATGAACGGCACCTCGCGCGAGCGCACTTCCAGCACGGCACGCGCACCGCGTCCGCCAGCCCCCGCATAACCGAAGCCCGGATCGAAAAAGCCGGCGTAATGCACGCGGAATTCACCGACCAGCGGATCGAACGGCACCATCTCGGCGGCATAGTCCGGCGGCACCTGCACGGCTTCTTTCGACGCCAGGATATAGAACTCGTCCGGATCGAGAATGAGGCTGCGGTC
>JAEYTJ010000184.1 GCA_023434095.1 Pseudomonadota bacterium
AACATCTTCTCCACCCAGGACCACGCCGCCGCCGCCATCGCCGCCGGCGGCACGCCGGTCTTCGCCTTCAAGGGCGAGACGCTGACCGAGTACTGGGACTTCACCGCCAAGCTGTTCGACTGGCACGGCGCGAAGCCCGGCGAGACCCTGGTGCCGAACCTCATCCTCGACGACGGTGGCGACGCCACCATGCTGGTGCATTACGGCCTGCGCGCCGAGCAGGGCGACACCGCCTTCCTCGACCAGCCCGGCTCGGAAGAGGAAGAGATCTTCTTCGCCCTGATCAGGAAGCTGCTGGCGGAGAAGCCGAAGGGCTGGTTCGCGGAAGTCGCCGCCTCGATCAAGGGTGTCTCGGAAGAGACCACCACGGGTGTGCACCGGCTCTACAAGCTGGCCGAGCAGGGCAAGCTGCTGTTCCCGGCGATCAACGTGAACGACAGCGTCACCAAGTCGAAGTTCGACAATCTCTATGGCTGCCGTGAATCGCTGGTCGACGCCATCCGCCGCGGCACCGACGTGATGCTCGCCGGCAAGGTCGCCTTCGTCGCCGGCTTCGGCGATGTCGGCAAGGGCTCCGCCGCCTCGCTGCGCCAGGCCGGCGCGCGCGTCATCGTCTCGGAAGTCGATCCGATCTGCGCGCTGCAGGCGTCGATGGAAGGCTATGAGGTGGCCACCATCGAGGATGCCTTCTCCCGCGCCGACATCTATGTCACCGCGACCGGCAACAAGGACATCATCACCGTCGACCACATGCGGCAGATGAAGGACCGGGCCATCGTCTGCAATATCGGCCATTTCGACAACGAGATTCAGGTCGCCGGCCTGAAGAACTTCAAGTGGACCAACATCAAGCCGCAGGTGGACGAAATCGCGTTCCCCGGCGGCAACCGCATCATCCTGCTGTCCGAAGGCCGGCTGGTGAATCTCGGCAACGCGATGGGCCACCCCTCCTTCGTGATGTCGTCTTCCTTCTCCAACCAGACGCTGGCGCAGATCGAGCTGTGGGCGAATGTCGGGAAGTACGACAACAAGGTCTACACCCTGCCGAAGGTGCTGGACGAGAAGGTGGCGGCGCTGCATCTGGAAAAGCTGGGCGTGAAGCTGACCAAGCTGCGCCCCGAGCAGGCCGACTATATCGGCGTGCCGGTGGAAGGCCCCTTCAAGCCGGACCACTACCGCTACTGATCACCTGCCTCCCGTCATCCCGGACGGACGGCCGCAAGGCCGATCCGGGATCGACGTGCCGTGCATGCGGCATGCGATCCCGGCGCTGCTCTCCGGCCGGAATGACGGCGTGGGTTCGCGGCATTGGTCTGGCGTCACAGCTCCTTCTGCACGAACACCAGATCGAGCCGCCGGCCGAATTTGGTGCCGATGCCGGGCATGCGGCCGGTTTCCACGAAGCCGAGGCGGGCGTGGAGGGCGAGGGAGGCCGCGTTGCCGCCGGTGACGCCGCCGATCATCACCTTCTTGCCGAGGGCCCGCGCCGGGGCGAACAGCGCTTCCACCAGCGCCCGCCCAAGCCCGCGCCCGCGCGCGGCCTCCGCCACATAGACCGAATGCTCGACACTGATGCGGAAGCCCTCGAAGGGGCGGAAATCGCCGAAGCTGGCATAGCCCAGCACCTCGCCCGCCTCGGCGGCGACGATGATGGGGTAGCCCCGCGCCCGCCGCTCGCGCAGCCAGGCCAGGCGGCCGGCGAGGTCGGCCGGCGTGTCGTTCCAGATTGCCGTCGTCTGGAGCACGGCATGGTTATAGATGGCGAGGATACCGGAAAGGTCGTCTTCCACCGCGTCGCGTAGCATCATGTTCCCCGTTCGGCCGGGCCGTCGTGTTGCGATTGAAAGGGGATCGGGCCGCCGTGTCATTGAAATTGCACAGGCGGCGCTGGAATGCCGGCCGCCGGCTCCCCATATCGCGTGTTCGCGGGGCGACCGCGCCAGGAGGAAAGACCTACAGGATGAGCTCGACCGACCCGTTCGATCGTATGCGTTTCACCGTCCGCAAAGTGAGCTGGTGGCAGGTGGCGCTCGTCGTCGCCGTCGCGCTGGCGCTCGGCACGGCCCTGGCCCTGGTCGCGGCCAGCGTGTTCCTCGTGGTGTTTCCCATCATCGTCATCGCCGGTCTCGCCTACCGCCTGTTCGGCGGGCGCCGGCGCGCCGCCGGCGGCCGTGGCCCTGACATCATCGAGGCCGAGTACCGCGTGCTGTCGCCCGAAGAGGCGGCGCGCGCCGACCGCGAACGCTGGGATTCCGACCGGCGGGTGCGCTGAGGCGCCTCCCGCCGCGCGGGATCACTTCTCCACGAACGCCTTCTCGATCACGAAGTCTCCCGGCTCCGTGGTGGAGCCTTCCTCGAAGCCCTTCTCCTTCAGGATGACGCGCATGTCGTCCAGCAGCTGCGGGCTGCCGCACAGCATGACGCGGTCGTCCTCCTTGTCGAGCGGGGGCAGGTCGAGATCGGTGAACAGCCTGCCCGAGGTGATGAGGTCGGTGATGCGGCCCTGGTTGCGATAGGGCTCGCGGGTCACCGTGGGGTAATAGACGAGCTTCTCGCGGACCAGCTCGCCGAAGAACTCGTTGTCCGGCAGCTCGTTCTCGATGAAGTCCTGATAGGCGAGCTCGCCCACCGTGCGCACGCCGTGGACGAGGATCACCTTCTCGTAGGCCTCGTAGGTCTCTGGATCCTTGATGAGGCTCATGAAGGGGGCGAGGCCGGTGCCGGTGGACAGCAGATAGAGCCGGCGGCCGGGGACGAGGTAGTCCACCAGCAGCGTACCGGTGGGCTTGCGCCCGACGATCACCTCGTCGCCGACCTTCAGGTGCTGAAGGCGCGAGGTCAGCGGGCCGTTCGCCACCTTGATGGAGAAGAACTCCAGCGTCTCCTCGTAATTGGCGCTGGCGATGGAATAGGCGCGCAGGAGCGGCTTGCCGTCGACCTGAAGGCCGATCATCACGAACTGGCCGTTCTTGAACCGCAGCGCCGGGTCGCGCGTCGTGGTGAAGGTGAACAGATTGTCCGTCCAGTGATGGACGGACAGCACGCGCTCGGTGTGGAGATTGCTCATTTACAATCCATACAAGTGAAAACTTCCAACAAACCGGAAGCCGATGTAATTCTTGGCCTCCGTGTACTGCGCATTCGCGCCGGTGTCGACCCTCTCTCGCGCGAGGAAACAGCAATGACGGCTTGCGCGAAACGGGCCGAGCGACAACCATCGCCTGCCGGTCGGGCGGTGCCATGCGTAGGATCAAGGAGACCCCATGTTCAGCCACATCATTCTTGGCGTCCGCGATCTCGACCGGCTGACCATCTTTTATGACGCCGTGCTGCTGCCGCTCGGTCTGGTGCGGGTGGACGAGCCCTCCGATGGTGGTCCGGCCGGTTCCATGTGGGTGATGCCGGGGCGGCGCTGGCCGCAATTCTTCGTGCAGCTGCCGTTCAACGGACTTCCCGCCAGCTGGGGCAACGGCACGCAGGTCAGCTTCGCCGCCCCCTCGCCGGCGGCGGTGGACGCGGCGTGGCGGGCGCTGGTCGACCATGGGGGCATCGACGAAGGCGCGCCGGGCCTGCGGCCGCACTACGCGCCGGACTATTACGGCGCCTATGGCCGCGATCCCGAAGGCAACAAGCTGTGCTTCGTGCACCTCGCCGAGCTGGAAGACCTGACCGTGCGCGGCGGGGCCTGAGGCGGGCGCCGCCGTCAGCGGGCGGCGTCGGCGGCCTGCCGGTCTTCCGCCAGCTCCGCCTCGGCCCGGCGCACCGCCATTTCGAGCCGCTCGCCGGCGGTGCTGGTGGCGACGCCGAGCGACAGGCTGAGCGTGCTGGCAGAATAGAACTGGTTGTTCAGCGCCGCCAGCTCGCGGATGTTCTCCATCACCGCGCGGCCCGCTTCCCCATCGGTCCCCGGCAGCAGCACGGCGAACTCGTTGCCGGCGATGCGCGCGGCGCAGTGCTGGACGTCCACCGCCTTGGCGATGATCTCGCCGGCGCGCCGCAACAGCATGTCGCCGGCCGCCTGGCCGAGCTGCTCGTTGACCCTCTTCAGGCCGTTGAGGTGGACGGCGATGACGGTGACCGGGAAAGGCCCCCGCCGCTCCAGCCGGTTCAGCTCGTCGACATAGAAGGTGCGGTTGTAGAGCTTGGTCAGCACGTCGTGCTTGCCGAGATATTCGAGATAGGCTTCGGCCTTCTTGCGGGCGGTGATGTCGGTCAGCGCCACCTGCACCAGCGACCAGTCGTCCTCGTGCCCCGGCAGCACAGAGAACTGTAGGTGCACGTGCAGCAGCTCGCCGGCCAGCGTGTAGTTCACCACCTCGCGGGTGTGGAACAGCCGGCCGTTCCACAGCTCGATGAGCTGCTCGCGGAAATGCCGGTGCATGTCGTCGCGGAAGATCTCGGCAGTGTTGTCGACCAGTTCGGCGGTGCTGGCGGCGCCGAACATCTCCAGCGTATGGCGGTTGACCTCGATCACCCGGATCTCGCTGAGGCAGCGCTCGACGAATTCCGGGTGCACGTCGGTGAACACCCGGAAATCCTCGATGCCGCGGTAGCGCAGATCGTCCATCAGCTGCTTGATGGTGGAGAAGTCCTCCACCCACAGCGACACCGGGGAGTGCTGGAAGAGGCCGATGGCGTAGCGCTCGGCATTGGCGGCCTGCCGGCGCGCGGTCTCGCGCGCGGTGACGTCCTCGGCCGAGAGGAGGATGCGGCCGAGGCTCTCCTCGTAGCCGGGAAGGACGATGCCCTTCAGCTGGATGTCGAGGCGCTGGCCGGTCAGCGTGTAGTTGACCGCCTGGCTGGCAAAGCTGGTGTGCCCGTCCCAGAGCTGGGACAGTTCCTCGATATGGGTGACGAGCATGTCGTCGCGGAACACCCGGTCGAGATTGGCGACGAGATGGGACAGGCTGCTCGCCTCGAACAGGCCGAGCGTGCGCTGGTTGACCTCCAGCACCTTGATCCGCGCCGAGCACTCCGCCACGCGTTCGGGATGGCCGCGCAGATGCTCGCGCAGCGAGGTCACGCCCTCCGCCCGCCAGCGGTCGAAGAGCTCGCGCACCCCGCTGAAGTCTTCCAGCCACAGCGAGATGGGTGCCAGCTCGAACATGAGTTCATGTTCACCGCGTTCGACGTGATCGGCGATACGCGGGCTCAGCGGCGACACGCTCGACTTGTTCGGCTTCATCGCGACATACCGACCATGATCATGAGGAAGGAGCGGATTCATCGGTAACGTGACCCATTCCGGAGTGGGCTTGGGGGTAAAATAAGGCCGTTCACTTGGAATTGGGCGGATTAAGCGACATTCTCCGCTTGTGCAACCCGCAGACGCCACACTGCGCGAAACCCGAGGGCTGTACGCCGCGACGGTATCTTATATCTTCCCGCCGCGCGGCGACCTACCGCGAAACCGGTGCAGGTGTGGCATGAGCGATATTGTCTGTATTTCGCCGATCGACGGCTCGGAACTGGTGCGCCGCCCGGCGGCCTCGGAGGCGGCGATCGCGCGGGTGGTGGCCGGCGCGCGCGCGGCGCAGCGCGAATGGCGCCGCGTGCCGATCGCCGAGCGCGCAAGCCATGTGCTGCGCTTCCTCGACGCCATGCTGGCGATGAGCCAGGAGATCGTGCCCGAACTCGCCCAGCAGATGGGCCGGCCGGTGCGCTATGGCGGCGAGTTCGGCGGCTTCGAGGAGCGGGTGCGCTATGTCGTCGACATGGCGGAGGAGGCGCTGGCGCCGGTGATTCCGCACGATGCCCGCCCCGGCTTCACCCGCTACATCAAGCGCGACCCGCTCGGCCTCGTCCTCGTCGTGGCGCCGTGGAACTACCCCTATCTCACCGCCGTGAACACCATCGCCCCGGCGCTGATCGCCGGCAATGCGGTGCTGCTCAAGCATGCCGCGCAGACGATCCTGGTCGGCGAGCGCTTCCAGGCGGCGATGGACCGCGCCGGCCTGCCGGACGGCCTATTCGCCAATCTCGTGCTGACCCATGACCAGACCTCGCGCCTCATCGGCTCGGGCGCGGTCGACTTCGTCAACTTCACCGGCTCGGTGGAGGGCGGGCGCGCCATCGAGCGGGCGGCGGCCGGCACCTTCACCCCGCTGGGGCTGGAGCTCGGCGGCAAGGACCCGGCCTATGTGCGCGCCGATGCCGATCTCGACTTCGCGGTCGGCAATCTCGTCGACGGCGCCTTCTACAATTCCGGCCAGTGCTGCTGCGGTATCGAGCGCATCTATGTGCAGGAGAGCCTCTATGACCGCTTCGTCGACGGCTTCACGGACCTGACCTCGCGCTATGTGCTCGGCAACCCGCTGGACGAGGCGACGACGCTGGGGCCGATGGCGCAGAAGCGCTTCGCCGACCTCATTCGCGGCCAGATCCGCGAAGCGGTGGACAAGGGGGCGAAGGCGCATATCGATTCCGCCGCCTTCCCCGCCGACAGGGAGGGCACGCCCTATCTCGCGCCGCAGGTGCTGACCGGCGTCGACCACACCATGTCCGTCATGCGCGAGGAGAGCTTCGGCCCGGTGGTGGGCATCATGAAGGTGCGGGGCGACGACGAGGCGCTGGCGCTGATGAACGACAGCATCTACGGCCTCACCGCTTCGGTGTGGACCAAGGACATCGAGGCCGCCGAGCGGCTGGGCGGCGAGATCGAGACCGGCACCGTGTTCATGAACCGCTGCGACTATCTCGATCCCGGCCTCGCCTGGACCGGGGTGAAGGAGACCGGGCGCGGGGCCTCGCTGTCGCGGATCGGCTTCGAGATGCTCACGCGGCCGAAATCCTTCCACCTGCGCCACGGCTGAGGGGGCCGAAGCGGCGCGCGGCCTCGATGGCGAGGCCGGTGCCGACCGAGCCGAAGGTGTCGCCCTCCACCATGCGCGCCTGCGGCACGGCGGCGCGGATGGCCTCGCGCACATGGGCGAGCCGCGTCGAGCCACCGGTGAGGAACAGCGCGTCGATGGCATCCGCCTTCAGCCCTGCCTGACCGAGGCAGAGCCCGACGCGGCGGGCGATGCGCTCGGCGAGGCCCGCCGTGTGGGCGACGAGTTCCGCCGGCGTCAGGCCGACGGAAAGGCCGGCCTCCAGCCAGCCCAGATCGACCCGCGCCTCCTCCGCCTCGGCGAGGGCGATCTTGGCGGCTTCCGCCTCCATCGCCAGCGTGTGGCCGCGCTGCTCCTCGATCACCCGGATCAGCCGCTCGACCCGGTGCGGCTCGGCCGCCTCGCGCCGCACCTCGTTGAGCTCGCGTAGCGTCTTGGCGGTGTAGAGCCGGTTGATGCTCGACCAGGTCGCGAGCTCGTGGAAATAGCCGCTGGGCACGTCGCGGCCGGGGCGCTTCATCGGGCTGCGGAAGCCGAGCAGCGGCATCAGCGTGCCGAGGCTGAGCGTGCGGTCGAAATCGGTGCCGCCGATGCGCACGCCGTCATTGGCGAGAATGTCGTCGCTGCGGTCCGGCCGCGCCCGGCGGGCCGGGCCCAGCCGGACGATGGAGAAGTCCGAGGTGCCGCCGCCGATGTCGGCGATGAGCGCGATCTCCTCGCCCGTCGCCTGCTGCTCATAGTCGAGCGCCGCGGCGATGGGCTCGAACTGCGTCGAGACCTCTTCAAAGCAGATCTCCGCGGCGATGGTCCGCAGCGTGTCTTCCGCCTTGGCGTTCGCGGTCTCGTCCTCGTCGACGAAGAAGACAGGGCGGCCGAGAACGACGCTGGTGAGCCCGGCGCCGGCATCGGCTTCGGCACGGGCCTTCACCGCCCGGAGATAATCGGCGATCACCTCGCGAAAGCCGATGGCGCGCTTGCCGATCTGCGTCTTTTCCTCGATCAGCGTGCTGCCCAGCACCGCCTTGAGCGAGCGCATCAGCCGCCCGTCCTCTCCCCCGACATAGTGCGCCATGGCGGCGCGGCCGATGGTGAGGCGGCCCTGCCGGTCGTAGAACACCGCGCTCGGCACGGTGGTCTTGTCCGCCTCCAGAGCGGCCAGCGCCGGGGCGCCGTCGCGCCAGAAGGCGAGTGTGGTGTTGGACGTGCCGAAATCGAGGCCGCAAGACATCATCGGAAGGCTCCCGCCGGAAGGGGCGCCTTCCGTAGAGGCTTCGTCTGCCCTCTTCAACTGACATGATGTTGACGCCGCCGGCCGGAGAGGCCACAGCTGGACGACATTCGGAGGGAAAAACGCCGTGACGCTGCACAATTGGACGATGAAGCACTCGATCGCCGTGGTGGTGATCACGCTGGTGGCCGTGGGCGCCTTCCTGTTCAGCTGGACCTGACGGCCGCCGAGGGCCGGCTTTCGGCCCCCATTCTGGCTAACGTCACATTCCCTGCCTATGTGGAGTCAGGGGTCCCGTTGAGGGCCTGATCGACGGGCGCCGTGCGGCGTTCCCGGTTTCCGGTCTCCGGGGAGGAGTGTCGCCCGCCGTGCTGTCCCCGCCGCCAGACGAAAGTGCCGAGGCCCGGCCGCGTGCCGAGCCGGATGCGACGCTGCGTCTTTCCGAGGTGCTGAACGGCATCGCGGCGGACGAGACGCGCGAGCGCATCGCCGTGGGCGACCTTCTGCAGGTGATGCGCGAGCGGGCCTTCGGGCCGCTGATGCTGATCTTTGCCTTGCCCAACGTGCTGCCGACGCCGCCCGGCACCTCCTCGGTGCTCGGCGCGCCGCTGGTGTTCCTCACCGCGCAGCTCGCGCTCGGCTGGTCGCCCTGGCTGCCGCCGCTCATCGCCCGTCGCTCCATCGCCCGCAAGGACTTCGCCGCCTTCGTCGGCAAGGCGACGCCCTGGCTCGCCCGGGCGGAGAAGCTGTTGCGGCCGCGCCTCGGCACGCTGGCGCACCCGCCGGCGGAGAACATCGTCGGGGTGATGTGCTTCGTGCTGGCGCTGATCCTGGTGCTGCCGATTCCGCTCGGCAACATGTTGCCGGCGCTGGCCATCAGCGTGCTGGCGCTCGGTATACTGGAGCGCGACGGGGTGTGGATCCTCGCCGGCATGGGGATAGCCGTGGCCTCGCTCGGCGTCGTCTCGGGCGTGGTCTGGGCCTTCATCAAGGCCGGGCTGTTCCTGCTGCACCAGCTGATCGGCTGAGCGGCCGGGCCGGCGTGTCGGCCGACAAGCGAATTAGCCCTGGGCGCGGGCGTTTTCCAGCGCGCGGGTCAGCATGTCCAGGCATTCATGCGCCTGCTCCTGCCCGCTCGCATCCCCGCGCAGCCGGAAGGCGATGTCGCGCAGGTCGCGGATAGCGACGTCGACCGCAGTGATGAGGTCGATGTCGAGCTCGCTTTCGTATGCGGGTGCGGGAACGCGGACGGGGAACGGAACAACGTTACTCATGCGACTTCAGGACTCGTGTTCGGGCGAATCGCCTTGGCGTTTATCCCCGGAAACATGCGCGCAATTGGTTAATGACCCGCTCCCATTACCGGCCCGGGCTCTCTTGCGCGCGTCCACGGGCCGGGGCGGCGAGTTTGCAGTCAATATACATACAATAATGGATTGTATTGACATTGAATGCTGACTGACTATTTCTTGACTGCAACGTCGGGTGCAGTCGGTGCGCTGGCGTGCAGGAGTGCCGCCATGTTCGCCCGTTCGTCCGCTGTCTCTTCGTCTGCCGCGCGTCCCTCGACCGTGCCGCTTCAGTCCGTCCGCCTGCCGTCCGTGCCGGTGGCGGATCGCCACTACCCCACGCTGTCGCCGTTCGAGTGCGGCATGCGCGGTTGTTGCCCGCGCTGCGGGCAGGGGCGGCTGTTCGACGGTTTCCTGAGGCTCGCCCCGCACTGCGAGGCCTGCGGGCTCGACTATTCCTTCGCCGACCCGGCGGATGGTCCGGCCTTCTTCGTCATCTGCTTCGTCTGCGTGCCGGCGGTGATTTTCGGCCTGTGGCTGGAGGTGGCGTTCCAGGCGCCCTATTGGGTCCATCTGGTCACCACCTTGCCGGTGCTGCTCGCCACCTGCATCCCGCCCCTGCGCCCGCTGAAGGGCTGGCTGGTGGCGAGCCAGTATTACTACAAGGCGGAGGAGGGGCGGCTCGTCACCCCCAACGCGCCCGAGGCCGGCTCAGCCGCCCGCGACTGACCCCGGCGCCCGCGCGGTCTCGTGGAAGCGGGCAGGCCGCACGCCGGCGCGTTCCAGGTCCTCCCCGCAGGACTCCGAACGGAAATAGGCGAGTTCGCGCTCGCGCGGCTCCAGCAGAGGGTCGAGCCGCCGCAATTCGTCATCGACGATGCCGGGATGGCAATGCACCAGCACCCGCGCGCCGGGGCCGGCGAGGCTGGCCCGGAACACCGTGCGGTAGGGCGGGTCGTCGGTGAAGCCGTAGAGTCCGCGAAAACTGTCATTGGTGGCGATGCCGGCCCTGGCGGCGTGCGTTGCGCTGCCGGCCGCGAGGGTGCCGACGATCAGCGCCTTGCGCAGTCCGAGCCGGCGCCGGCGCGCCCATGAGGCGGGTTCGGTGCAGTTGCGCAGCCAGGGCAGGCGTGGCCCGTAGCGTGACGTCGGCTCGGCGACGATGATTCCGCGGATTCCCGGCAGCGCGTGGGCGTGCTGGTGGCCGTCGATGAAGTCCGGCGGCGCCCCCCATTCATCCTCGAAGGCATCGAGCTGGGCGCGCAATTCGTCCCGCACCGCTTCGCGCGGCAGGGTCCCGGCGAGCGTGCGCAGGATCAGCGGGCCGATCTCCGGCAGGTGGCCGTCGCGGGCCAATCCCCGCGCCGGGGAGAGCGCGCGCTGGCCGGTGAGGGTGAAATGCAGGCCGATATCGGCGGGATGGCGCGCCACCAGCGCCTTGAGCGCGCCCGCCCGCCGCTTCCAGCCCGGCAGTCCGGTCATGGCACCCGTCGCGGAGAGCCGGCCGCGCTCGATCAGTTCTTCGATGGCGGTGCTGACGCCTTCGCTCAGCCCGTAATCGTCGGCGCAGATGACAATCGGTTTCAGGATGTTTCCCCTGTTGCGGCCGACAAACAAAGAGCACAATCGACTCATACGTCAATGCAAGCTTCGCGAAAGTCGGCGGGTGTTTACTATGGGGAAGACGTCTTGCCTAGCGTAAACCTCGCTGCCGGGGCGGCCGCAATCAAGTAAAATCAGCTTGAAATCATGATGACAGCTTTTCCAAGGTGGCCGGGCCTGATCTCGATCGTGGTGCCGGTGTACAATGAGGCGCGCTGCCTCGCGGCGCTGCATGCACGCCTGTGTGCGGTGCTCGATGCCTATCCCGGCCTGCGCCGGGAGTTCGTCTTTGTCGATGACGGCAGCCGCGACGGCAGCTTCGAGTTGCTGACGGCGCTCGGCGCGCAGGACCCTTCCATCAAGGCGCTGCGCTTCGCCCGCAATTTCGGCAAGGAATCGGCGATGGCCGCCGGCCTGCGCGCGGCGGTGGGCGACATCGTGGTGCTGATGGATTCCGATCTGCAGCACCCGCCGGAGGTCATCCCCGAGATGATCGAGCGCTGGCGCGACGGCGCGCAGATGGTGACGGCAGTGCGTCGCTCGCGCCGTACCGATCCGCTCAGCCGGCGGCTGTTCTCGCGCGGCTTCTATCACTTCTTCCACGCGCTCTGCGAGGTCGAAATTCCCGAAGGCGCGGGCGATTTCCGCCTGTTCGACCGCCGCGTGGTCGACGCCATCAATGCCCTGCCCGAGCGCAACCGCTTCATGAAGGGCATCACCAGCTGGGTCGGCTTCCGCCAGGAAGAGGTCGATTTCGAGGTCGCCGAGCGCGCCGGCGGGGTGAGCTCGTTCAACACGCTGCGCCTGCTGCGCTATGCGGTCGACGGGCTGTCCTCCTTCTCCATGGTGCCGCTGCGGGTGTGGTCGCTGGCCGGCGTCATCCTCGCCGGCCTGTCGGGGCTCTACGGCCTGTATCTGCTGGGCGAGGCGCTGGTGTTCGGCGTGCGCACCCCCGGCTTCCCCACCATCATGGTCAGCATGCTGTTCGTTTCCGGCGTGCAGCTCATCAGCCTCGGCGTCATCGGCGAATATGTCGGCCGCATCTTTACCGAGGTGAAGCGCCGGCCGCTCTACCTCATCGCCGACGAGATCGGCTTCGCGCCGCCCGCCGCGCTTCCGGCCGCGTCGCTGCAGGCCGAGATGCGGCCCGCCCCCGCCCTGGTGCCCGAGGGTTTTGCTTCGTGAGCCTCGCTTCTTCCGATCTCGCCACCGCCCGGCGCCCGGCGCTGGACGGGCGCTCCCTCTCGCTGGCACGCCTTGGCAGCCTCGCCGTCTTCGCGGCGGTGGCGGTCTTCATCGTGCTGACCTTCCGTGACTACGGCATCAGCAATGACGAGCCGGTGCAGCACACCTACGGCCAATTGCTGCTGGCCTGGTATGCGAGCGGCTTCACCGACGACCGGGCGTTCCACTACATCAACCTCTATCTCTATGGCGGCCTGTTCGACCTGATCGCGGCGGGCTTCGAGCCCTATGTGCCGCTACCGCTCTATGAATGGCGCCATCTGCTTTCCGCCGGCTTCGGCTTTGTCGGCCTGATCGGCACCTGGCGGCTGGCGACGCGTCTCGGCAGCGAGGGGGCGGGGGTGGTGGCCGTGCTGCTGCTGGCCGTTACCGGCATGTATGGCGGGGCGATGTTCACCCACACCAAGGACGTGCCCTTCGCCGCCGCCATGGTGTGGAGCCTATATTTCATCACCGTCCTCGCCGGCGAACTGCCGGCCCTGCCGCGCGGGCGCACCGTGCTCGGCCTCGGCGTGGCGATCGGCTGCGCGCTCGGGCTGCGGGTCGGCGGGGTGTTCGCGGTCCTCTATCTCGGCGTGACGGTCGGGGCGGCCACGGTGCTGCTGCGGGATCTGCGCCTGCCCTTGCGCCTGCTGCCGCGGCTGATGGCCGCCGGGCTTGTCGCGCTTGCGATCATGGCGGCGACCTGGCCGTGGTCGGTGATGCCGCCGACCAATCTGCTCAAGGCGATGGGCGCCTTCAGCCATTTCAGCTTCGATCTCAAGACGCTGATCAACGGCCAGCTGCTGCCGATCGACGAGCTGCCAGCGACCTATATGCCGGAATATCTCGTCATCAAGCTGCCGGAGGTGACGCTGTTCGGCCTGCTGGCCGGGCTTGGGCTGGCACTCTGGATGCTGGTGGAGCGCCTGCGCGCGCCCCGTACCGCCGCCGGCCTTTCCCCGCGGCGGACGCTCCTCGCCTTGCCGCTGGGGTTGGCGATCCTGGTGCCGGTGGCCGTCGCCGTGCTCACCGACCCGCCGCTCTATAACGGCATCCGGCATTTCCTCTTCGTGCTGCCGCCGGTGAGCGTGCTGGCGGCGCTCGGGCTGGTCGGCGCCTTCCACGCGTTGAGCCGGCGGGCACGGCTTGCCGGGGCGGGCTTCGCGCTGGCGGCGCTGGGGCTGTTCCTGTTCAACGCCTCGGTTCTGTGGCGGCTGCACCCTTACGAATATGTCGCCTATAACCAGCTCGTCGGCGGCACGCCGGGGGCGTGGGGGCGCTTCGAAGGCGACTACTGGTCGTCGAGCCTGCGCGAGGCGGCGCTGGCGCTGCGCCACGGCGTGGAGCGCGAGAAGCCGCCGGCCCATCCCTACAAGGTCTCGGTCTGCGCCGAGGACGTGCAGGCGCTGACCTATCTCGGCCCGCGCTTCGAGGCGGTGGAGGAATGGGAGGACGCCGATTTCATCCTGACCGCCCACCATGTCGGCTGCGACACGGCGCCGGGCCTGCCCTATGCGACGGTGAGCCGGATGGGCCTCGCCTTCGCCTCGGTGCGCGACCAGCGCCTGCGGCACATGCCGGTGGAGGTGCCGGACCGCGACGATGACGGGCCGGACCTCGACGCCCCCGACATCGACGCGCCCGTCGTGTCGCAGAATGGCGGCCCGCAGGGCGCGGGACCGCAGGTCGCCAAGGCGAAGCCGTGAGGGATCGCTTCATGAGGCAGCGCGCCACACGGAGCCCGGCATGAGCGCGGCGGCCATGGGCCGGAGGGCCGCGCTTGTCGCGCGGCTGCGCCATCTGCTGCTTTTCGCCGCGCTCGGCGGCGTCGGCACGCTGGCGCAGTATGCCGTTCTTATCACGCTGGTGCAGAGCGGCCTCGCCGGGCCTGTGGCGGGTTCCTGCGCCGGCTTCGTGGTCGGCGGGCTGGTGAACTACCAGCTCGGCCGGAGGCTGGTCTTCCGCTCGTCGAAGCCGCACCGCGAGGCCATGGCGAAGTTCTTCACCGTCGCCGGCATCGGGCTGGGGCTGAACGCGGCTCTGATGACGCTGCTCACCGGGCCGCTGGCCGCGCCCTATCTGGCGGCGCAGATCCTTGTCACCGGGCTGCTGGTGCTCTGGCACTATGCCGGCAATGCGCTGTGGACGTTCCGGGCGGCGGAGCCGGCCCAGACCCCCAAGCAGGGGTGAGCCGCTGCAAGACGGCTTGACTCTCGGCGTGGATGGAGTCGTTTTAGAAGGAACAAAAAGTGAACATATAGAGCGCCCCATGGATCCGATCCGCGATGTGGCGGTGCTGAGGCAGATGCTCGCCGGGCTGGAGGCGGAGCATCTGTCCGGCGTCGAACAGTTCTTTTCCCTCGGAGCCGCCGGACCGGAGGCAGGCGGCGTGCGCCTGGCGCGTGGCGCCCTGCACGAGGTGCAGGCGGGGACCAGCGCCGACATGCCGGCCGCCACCGGCTTCGCGCTGGCGCTGGCGCTTCGGGCCCGGGGCCGCGACAAGGCGGGGGAGGGGCGGCCGCTGCTGTGGGTGCGCCAGGACATGGCGGAGGCCGAGTTCGGCCGGCTCGACGCGCCGGGCCTCGCCGCGCTCGGCCTGGACCCGGCCCGCCTCATCCTGGTGCGGGCGCGCGACGGAGTGGAAGCGCTGCGCGCAGCCGGGGACGCGGTGCGCTGCGCCGGCCTTGGCGGGCTGCTGATCGAGATCTGGGGCACGCCGAAGGCGCTCGATCTCACCGCGACCCGCCGCCGCCGGCCGCGCCCTGCAACG
>JAEYTJ010000215.1 GCA_023434095.1 Pseudomonadota bacterium
GGCGATGCCCATGGTGAGCGGGCGGATGTCGCCGTCCAGCACCACGAAGGCCAGCGGCTTGCCGTCCGGCGACATCGTGTTGAGCGGGCGCATGTTGGCGATGCCGTAGCCGAAGCCGTTGGCGACCATCGAGCGCATCATGGCGATGTCGCAGGTGCGCTCGGCGATGTTCGGCCTGATGCCCTTCTGCTGGAAGGCGGAGAGGAAATAGTTGCGGCTATAGGGCAGATCGAGCAGCACCATCGGTTCGTCCGCGAGGTCCTCCGGCGTGACGGAGGCTCTCGACGTCAGGGGGTGGCGGGCGGGCAGCATCACATAGGCGGGCAGCGACATCAGCGGCTCGAACGCGATGTCCTGCGAAATCTCGAGATCATAGGTGACGGCCATGTCGATATCGGCCCGCTGCAGCATGTCGAGCAGTTGGCCCTGATTGCCCTCGAACTGGCGGAAGCGCACCTCCGGATGGGCGCTTTCGAAGCTGCGCCGCAGCGAGGGCAATACGATCTGCGCGAAGGTGAGCAGGCAGCCGACCGCGAGCGGGCCGCGCACTTTCTTCGAGAGATCGACGGCGATGTCGTGCAGCGCATCGGCATCGTTCAGGAGGCGCGTCGCCTCCTTGAGGAAGATGCGCCCCGCGGCGGTGAGTGCCAGCCGGTGCGAATGCTTGCGCACGAACAGGCTGATGCCGAACTCGGCCTCGAGCTGAACGATGGAAGCGGAGATCGAGGGCGGCGAGACGTTCACCCGCTCGGCCGCCTTGGTGATGCTGCCGGCCTCGCCCACCGCGACGAAATATTCGAGCTGTCTCAAGGTGAAGCGGAGAGGCATCGTTCCATTGCCGGTTCGCGGGCCGCACCTGTGCATGGTGCGCTCCGGTCGCAGGCAATGTACGTGCCGCAGACGCGAGGCGATAGCCCGCGTCCGCGTTCAGGCGATCTCGGCGCGCTCCCTCTCCGTCGCGGTGTAGGCGCGATAGGTGTTGCGGGTGGCGATGTGGTCGGCGAGGTACCTGGCGTCGTGCCACACGCCCCAGATGAAGCTCGAGCCGCGCCGCGACTGCCATGGCAGGCCAAGGAAATAGAGGCCCGGCTCGTTCGACACGCCGCGCTGGTGGCGCGGGCGCCCCCCGGCATCGAAGACGTCGGCCTCGATCCAGCTGTAGTCGGCGGCAAAGCCGGTTGCCCAGACGATCGCGCCGATGCCCGCTTCCGAAAGGTTCAGCGCACGCAGCGGATGGCTCACGCAATGCGGCGTCGGCTCCAGCGCGCGCGCCTGGGGCTCCTCGGGCAGGTCGAGGCCGTTGCGCGCGACATAGGCATCCGCCTCGTCGAGCAGCGCCATCAGGCTGGCATCCCCGCGCGCGAGGTTGTCGGCGAGGTCAGGCGCGAAGACCAGACTGCCCGCGTCAAAGCCGTCGGTGCGGCCGACCAGCGTCATGCCGCGCGCGGCGAGCTGACGGAAATCGATGGTACGCCCGCCATAGGCGCCGCTCACGGCAATGGTGACGTGCTCCGCCCCGGCCGCCGGGGTCGCCGCGTCCCACTTGCCGAGAACGCCGAGCCACCAGCAGAAGTCGCGGCCGCGATAGGCGCGGGGCGGGCGGTCGTGCGGGCCGACCGAGAGATAGACCCGGCGCCCGGCGCGCAGCAGCTCGTCGGCGATCTGCACGCCCGACGAGCCGGCCCCGATCACCAGCACCGCCCCGTCCGGGAGCTGGCCGGGATTGCGGTAGGCGCTCGAATGGATCTGCAGAGGCCCGGCCTCGCGCGGCACGAGATCGGGAATGACCGGCGTCTGAAACGGACCGGTGGCGGCGATGACGTTCTGCGCCTCGATGACACCCCCTGCCGTCTCGACGCGGAAGCCCGGCCGGCCCTCGAGCTTGGCGACGCGCCTCACCTCGACACCGCAGCGGATCGGCGCGTCGATCATCTTCGCATAGGCGACGAAATAGTCCGCCACCTGCTCCTTGGCGACGAACGCGTCGGGGTCGGTGTCCGGGAATTCCATGCCGGGGAAGCGGTCGTGCCAGGCGGGACCGTTGGCGACCAGCGAATCCCAGCGCGCGGAGCGCCAGCGCTCGGCGATGCGGCTGCGCTCGAGCACGAGATGGGAGAGGCCCGCCTTGCCCAGATGCTCGCTCATCGCCACGCCCGCCTGGCCGGCGCCTATGACGAGCGTATCCACCTTCTCCACCATATTCCGCTTCCCTTTCTGGGCCGCCCGCACCGGCGATCGTGCCGGCAGAGTGCGGGAGCGAGGGCCTTGAGAAAATTATGATTTGGCGTGGCCGTGATTAAGCTGGACCTAAGGGCGCCCGCCCTCAGCTGCGGGCGACGCTGCGCCCCTGCAGCCAGTTCATGGTGAGCATCAGCACCACCGCGAAGATGGTCAGCAGCCCGGCCATGGCCAGGATGGTGGGGTTGATCTGGTCGCGTATGCCCGCCCACATCTGGCGCGGAATGGTCCGCTGCTCGGTGCCGCCGATGAACAGAATCACCACCACCTCGTCGAAGGAGGTGGCGAAGGCGAAGATGCCGCCGGTGGCGACGCCCGGCAGGATCTGCGGCAGCATCACCCGCCGGAACGCGGTGAAGGGCGAGGCGCCGAGACTTGCCGCCGCCCGCGACAGGCTCTGGTCATAGGCCATCAGCCGCGCCGTCACCGTGATCACCACGAAGGGCGTACCGAGCGCGGCATGGGCGAGGACGACGCCCAGATGCGTATTGATGAGCCCGAACGGCGCGAAGACGAGATAGAGGCTGACCGCCACCACCACGATCGGGATGATCATCGGGGAGATCATCAGCGGCACGATGATGCCGCGGAGGGGGAAGGCCGGCCGGCTGATGCCCATCGCCGCCAGCGTGCCCAGCACGGTGGCGATGGCGGTGGAGGAAAGCCCGATGACGAAGCTGTTGACGATCGTCGCGCGCCAGTCGGGCGAGGCGAAGATGTCCTCGTACCAGCGCCAGGTGAAGCCGCTCATCGGATAGGAGAAATAGGTGCTGTCGTTGAAGGACAGCGGGATGACGATCAGAACCGGCGCGATCAGGAAGGCAAGCACCAGCGCGGCAAACAGCCAGAGCGCGCGCCGGGCAAGGCGTTGGGACAGCACGGTCGTGGCATCGGCGCTCATCGCGATCCCCCTCAACCGAGCCGCAGCCGGTCGATGCCGACCAGCTTGTTGAACACGAAGTAGACCGCCAGCGTGAAGAAAACGAGATAGACCGAGAGCGCGGCCGCGAGGCCCCAGTTGAGCTGCCGGTCCATCTGCAGCGCCACCAGCTGGCTGATCATCTCGTCGCCGGCCCCGCCCAGCAGCGCCGGGGTTATGTAGTAGCCGAGCGACAGCACGAAGACGAGGAAGGCGCCGGTGCCGATACCCGGGAGGGTCTGGGGCACATAGACCCGCAGGAAGGCGATCGCCGGGTGCGCGCCCAGCGAGATCGCGGCGCGCTGGTAGACAGGCGAGATGCCGCGCATCACGGCGTAATTGGCAAGGATCATGAAGGGCAGCAGGATATGGGTCATGCCGATCAGCACGCCCGTCCGGTTGAACATCAGCGCCAGCGGCCCATCGATCAGGCCGGCGCGTATCAGCAGACCGTTGACCACCCCGTTCGGCTGCAGCAACACGTACCACGCCGTGGTTCGCACCAGCAGGGAGGTCCAGAACGGCACGATCACCAGCAGCATCAACAGGTTGCTCTGCCGCGCCGGCAGCATCGCCAGCAGATAGGCGACGGGGTAGCCGAGCACGAGGCAGATCAGCGTCACCGAGGCGCTGATGGCGAAGGTGCGCAGGAAGGCGGTGACATAGATCGCCTGCGAGGGCTCGACCGCGACGACCGAGCCATTGCTCGCCACCTTGCGGTCGAGCGCGGTGAGCAGGAAATCGGGCGTGACGCCGCTGGAGGCACGCTTCAGCAGCCGCCAGGTTTCCGGCTCGCCCCAGCGCGGGTCGATCTCGGCCAGCACCTCGCTGAACGCACGCCCCGGGGCCGCGGCGGGAAGCTGGCGCGCGGTCTTCAGCAACAGGCTGCGGAAGCCGGGCTCATAGGTGTTGAGCCGGCGCCCCGCGGTGGCGAGCGTGCCTTGTTCGGAGGCGGCGCGCAGTTCGCCGGCCAGCCGGTCGAAAGCGGCGGCCGGCGGCAGGCCGGGCGGCCCCGGCCATTCCGCCAGCACCTGTGCGGTGGCGGGCATGACGGAGGCCACCTCCTCGCTGCGGACGCTCATCAGGAGAAGCTGCACGATCGGGTAGATGAAGGTCGCGGCGAGGAACACCAGCAGCGGAACGGCCAGCAGGAAGGCCCTGAGCGACTCGCGCCGCCGCGCGGCCCGGTAACCGGCCTGCGTGTCGGCGTCCCATCTACGATCCCGAGTCAGGGCGATGCTCTCCATGTGAGCCATAGTCACGTGACGATCCTCGTTTTCCAAGAGCAGTCGCCGGCGATCGCGCGTGGGCGCGGCCGCCGGCGACTCGCCCGCGCGCTCGGCGGGCGGGGTACTCCGGGCAGGAGGCGGCCTACTGGCTCAGCCAGGTCAGGAAGCGGCTGTTCAGGCTGTCGAAATTGTCCGCCCAGAACTCGGCGTCGACCTGCAGCGCGTTCTTGAAGTTGTCCGGTGCGGTCGGCAGATGCGGCAGGACCTGCGGGTCGACCTTACCCACCGCCGACTTGCGGGGCGGGGCGTAGGGGATGTAGTTGGACAGCTTCCAGATGTTGTCGGCCTGCGAGGCGTAGGAGACGAAGTCCTGCGAGGCCTTCACGTTCTTGGCCCCCGTCGGGATGCCCCACCATTCGTAATCGTAGACCTGCCCGTCCCACACGATGGCGAAGGGACGCTTGGCCTCGAGCTGGGCGACGCGGATACGGCCATTATAGGCCATGGTCATCGCCACCGCGCCGTCGGCGAGCAGTTGCGGCGGCTGCGCGCCGGCCTCCCACCAGACGATGTCCTTCTTGATGGTGGAGAGCTTCTTGAAGGCGCGCTCCACCCCCTCGGGGGTCCCCAGGGTCTTGTAGACCTCGGCGACCGGCACGCCGTCGGCGATCAGCGACCATTCCAGCGCGCCCTTGGGGCTCTTGCGCAGGCCGCGCTTGCCGGGGAACTTCTGCAGGTCGAAGAAGTCCGCCATCGTCGACGGCGCGGTGGTCAGGCGGGTGGTGTCGTAGGCATAGACCGTCGACCACACCATCGAAGCGACCGCACAGGGCAGCACCGCGCCGGGGATGAAGTCGCTGACGTCGCCGAGCAGCTTGGGATCGAGCTTCTGCAGCAGGCCCTCGTCGCAGCCGGCAATGGCATCGTTCGATTCGAGGTCGATCACGTCCCAGGTCGTGTTCTTCGCCTCGACCATGCCGCGCAGCTTGGCGAGACCGCCATCATACTGCTCCTTCACGATCGGAATGCCGGTCTTGGCGGTGAAGGGCTCGAAGAGCGCTTTGTTTACAGCATTCTCGAACGCCCCGCCGAAGGTGACGATCGTCAGTGAATCCGCGGCATGGGACGAGGCGGCGAGCCCCAGAACACCCGCCGCGACCAGCAAAGCCTGGCCGGCCTTCCGAAACTTCATCGTCATCGCAGTACCCTCTGTTTGTTATTGCGTTACGTCGCGGTGGTCAGCCACCGTCATTGGCGATGATCTTGCAATCATCGAAGCTCCAGGAGATCGCCACCGGCTGTTTCGCCTCGGGCGCGGGCAGCGCGGTGCGGTTCGGCACCCGCATGATGAATCCCTCGCAGCCCGCCACCGCGAGGTGCAGGCGCCAGTGGTCGCCGCAATAGATGACCTCGTCGATGGTGCCGGAGAGGTGATTGCGCCCCTCGGCGCCGGGCACCTCGTCGAAGGTGACGTTCTCGGGTCGCAGCGCCAGCCCCGCCGCGTCGCCCACCGCGACGCCGGGCCCCACGCGTCCGCACAGCTCGACGCCCGGAGCGACCTCCAGCGCCGCATAGCCGTCGGCCATGCGGGCGACGCGGCCGGAAAGGCCGTTGTTCTCCCCGATGAAATTGGCCACGAAGCCGTTGCTGGGGTCCTCGTACAGTTCCTTGGGCGGCGCGATCTGCTGGATGTGGCCGTGGTGGAACACCGCCACCCGGTCCGACATGGTCAGCGCCTCGGACTGGTCATGGGTGACATAGACGATGGTGATGCCCAGCCGGTCGTGCAGCCGCTTGATCTCGTACTGCATGGTCTCACGCAGGTTCTTGTCAAGCGCGCCGAGCGGCTCGTCCATCAGCACGATGCGCGGCTCGAACACCAGCGCGCGGGCGAGGGCGACCCGCTGCTGCTGACCGCCGGACAGCTGCGCCGGCTTGCGGTCGGCGACGTGGGAGAGCTCGATCATGGCGAGCGAGCGGGCGACCCGCTCCGCCTGCTCGGCCCGCGGCATGCCGCGCACGGAAAGCGGGAAGGCGATGTTCTCGGCGACCGTCATATGCGGGAACAGCGCGTAGTTCTGGAACACCATGCCGATGTCGCGCCGGTGCGGCGGCAGGTCGTTGAGGCACTTGGCGCCGAGCATGATGGTGCCCCGGCTCGGCGCTTCGAAGCCGGCCAACATCATCAGCGTGGTCGTCTTACCGGAGCCCGAGGGGCCGAGCAGAGACAGGAACTCGCCGTCGCGGATCTCGAAATTGAGATCGCTGGCCACGAAGTTGCGTCCGTCATAGGTCTTGTGGACGTCCGAGAAGACGACCAATGGCTCGCCGGTAGCGGTCATCATGCTGGCCTATCTGATCGCTCGCGCGAGGGTTCGGACGGGTCCCGCAGGGCGGGAGGCGCCCTCCGGCAAAGGGCACATCGCCGGACTGTGTCTCGCGCGAGAGATAGTGAGAAGATGATTTTTCCGCATCTTCGCTTCAGAAAAATCGAAATTACGCGGGATGGGGCTTGGGTTACGAATCTCCATCTGCGCCCTTTTCACCGCTACAATGCCGCCGGGCCGTTCGCAGCGGCGCCGGTGACCCGCTGTGTGCAGGGCGATACCCCTCACGCCCGGTCCCGCAACAGGTCGCCCAGCGCCGTGCCGCTGTCGGCGATCATCGCCGGATCGGGGCTGATGCCGGCGGCGAGCAGGCGCCGCGCGACCATATAGGCGGCGGGATCATCGATCGCGTCGACCGCCAGCAGTTGTCCGCCGCGCAGATACCACAAGGAGCGCGCCTGCGGCCGCCGCCCCTCGCGGACGACGATGTGGTCGTGCCCGTCGCCGAGGCCGGCGATCTGCAGCTTGGTGTCGTACTGATCCGACCAGAACCAGGGCAGCGGCCGGTAGGGACGTTGCTGTCCGAGCAGGGTCGCCGCCGCGGCGGCGCCTTGGTCGGTGGCGTTCTGCACGGATTCGAGCCGGCGCCGCCCGCCGCCATAGGGGAAGCTGGCGCAGTCCCCCGCCGCAAGGATGGCAGGATCGCTCGTGCGGCAGAAGGCATCCACCGCGATGCCGTCGGCGACCGCGAGCCCGGCGGCTTCCGCGAGTTGCTGGTTGGGAATGGCGCCAATCCCCGCCACGACGAGATCGACCGGCAGTTCGGTGTCGTCGGTCAGCCGCGCGGCCTCCACCCGCGCGCCGCCGGACAGCGCCGCGACGCCGACGCCCTCGCGGATGTCGACGTTGCGCGAGATGTGGAGCGCGCGCAGGTGATCGGCCGTGGCGGCGCAGGCGACACGGCCGAGAATACGCCCGGTCTCCACCAGCGTGACCTCGAGCCCGCGCATCCGCGCCGCCGCGGCGACTTCGAGGCCGACATACCCCCCGCCGACGACGAGCAGGCGGCGAGCCGGGAGCAGCTCGCTTTTCAGCCGCGCCGCATCGGCCAGGCTCCGCAGCGTGTGGACGCCCGCAAGATCGCCGCCGATCGCGGCGGGAAGCGCCCGCGCCCGCGTGCCGGTGCACAGCAGCAGCGCGTCATAGGGGAGTGCCGAACCGTCATCGAGCCGCACCTCGCCGCGCGCGCGGTCGATCGCCTCGGCGCGGCGGCCGAGCCGCAGTTCCACGCCGGCGAACCACTCGGGCGGTCGCAGCACCAGTGCGTCGACATGGACGTCCTCGGCCAGGCAGGCCTTGGAGAGCGGCGGGCGCCGATAAGGCAGATGCGGCTCGTCGCCGACCAGCGTGACGGACCAGGACGAATCGGCCGCGCGCAGCGTCGCCAGCGCCGACAGCGCCGCCTCTCCGGCGCCGATGATGACCAGGCGGCCGGTCATGGCTGCGGCACCTTCACCACCGGCCCGGCTGACCCGAGCGGGGGCTCCGGAACGATATGGCGGGGGGCGCAGGCGAGCGTCCCGCCGCAATCGTCGTGGGTGCCCGGCACGCCGGCGGCGGGAGCGGCTTTCATGAGACGTGCCCCCAGGGCCACGTCGGCACGGGCCTCGGCGCCCGCGCGGTCGTGCCAGATGATGAGCGGCATGAGGTGGCTCCCTTTGGCCGGGCGCGCAGACACAGTCGCGTCCGAGCCGGCATCGGCCGAAGCGCGGGATGAAGGTGGCGATGGATCGGCAGAACCGCCGCCACCGGGCCTCAGCCGCTGGCGAGGCTCAGTGGCGGGCGCTCGCGGTGCGGAGCGTCGGCCGGGAGCTGCCGCCCGAGATAGCGGTAGAAATCCCAGATCGTGCCCTCGTAGTCGCGGGGCGCGAGCGGACCGGAAGGCGCATGGCGCGAGGAGAGCGCGCGCTGCATCTTTTCCAGCTTCTCGCGGTCCTCGCGATTGACCTCGTGCCAGAGCGCGATGCGCGTCTCCAGCTCGTCCTGGGTGAGTTCGTCGCCATAGGCGGACATGGTCCAGCGCACGCGGATGCGGTCGACGGTGAGCGGCTGGATCGACAGCGAGACGAGCAGCGTCGCCGCCTGGCTGGCGATCTGCGTGGGGAACAGGCAGAACAGGGTGGAGCGCCGGCGCTCCTCCTCGCTCAGCCCGGGCGCGCCGAGTCCGCGCGAGGCCGCCGTATCGGGATAATTGGCGCAGTAGGAGGTGAAGGCGTCGTCGGACATGGATTTCCGGCTGAGCCCCGTCGGCGTGTAGGGGTGCAGCGTCTCGGGATGCACGACCGAAAGATGGTAGGCCTCCATGAAGTTCTCGACGAGGCACTTCCAGTTGGTCTGCCACTCCTCCTCGAAGGTGCGCACGATGCGCATGCCCGCCGTCTCGTAATGGGCGAGAAGCTGGCCGAGCTGGCCGAGGCGCGGGGCGAGCGGGGCCGCGTCGGCATCGAGATTGGCGTAGATGAAGCCGTTCCAGATCTCGCTGCGGAAGGACGGGAGGCTGCACGTCGCCTCGGTGACGCCCTTGTCGCGCATGCGCGGCGCGTTGACCAGTTCGCCCGCGCGGCCATAGCTCCAGGCGTGGTAGGAGCAGACGAAACGCCGCGTCGAGCCCGCGTTCTCGGCGAGCGGCATGCCGCGATGGCGGCATAGATTCGACAGCACCCGGACGGCGCCGTCATCGCCGCGCACCACGAGAAGCGGCTCGTCGAACAGCCGCGTGACGAAATAGTCGCCCGGCTTCGGGATTTCGTCGGCGCGGCCGAGGCAGTGCCATTCCTTGGCGAGGAAGGTCTCGACCTCGAACCGGAAATAGTCGGGATCGGTGTAGAAGCGGCCGGGCAGGCATTGCGCGCCGTGCTCGGGCAGCGCGGCCACCGCCCGCAGCGTCTCGTTCATGGCCGCGATATCGGCGGGGTTCGCCATCGCCTCACTCCGCGGCCAGGGCGAAGGACCGCTCGAACCCGGCGGTGCGCTCGGCGATATAGCCCATGAAGTCGTAGATCGGCCGCTCGAGGTAGGAGAGGTGGCCGGCGCGGGCGCGATCGGCCTTCATGCCGCGGAACACCTTCTCGGTACAGCCGCGGTCCTCCTCGTTCACCTCGTCGAGCAGGTTCTTGAGCGTCGCGATGTACTCATCCGCCCGGGGGTCGGCCATGAACTCAGGCGAGAGGCCGCCGCCGAACTGCAGCGAGACCTTGTCGGTGCCCTGAGGATGCAGCGACAGATACCAGAAATAGCCCGGCGTCAGCGTGATGAGGTGGCTCGGATAGAGCGCCAGGAGCGCCGTGGTCCGCCGCCAGTGACCTTCGAGCCGGGTGTTGGACGGGTGGGCATTACCGATCGCCAGCGAGGCTTCCTTGGTGATCCAGTGGTAGTTGAAGGTCGGCAGCCCCGGCGGGCAGTCCATCTCCTCAAGCTTGGAATGGCCGCCCACCGTATCGGCATGACACACCGGCAGGTGGTAGCTTTCCATGAAGTTCTCGGCGAGCACCTTCCAGTTCGTGTCCCAGACATGGGTCTCGCGGAAGCACTCGACATAGTTCTCCATCTGGTAGGGCGCGATCATGGCCTCCAGTTCGCGCAGCCCCTCGCGCACTCCCGGACGTTCGTTGTCGAGAGTGATGTAGACCCAGCCGAGCCACTCCTCGCAGCGAATGGAGGGCAGCGCGTAGTCGTCCTTGCAGAAACCGGTGGTCTCGGTCATGAACGGCGCCCCGCGCAGCTTGCCGTCAAGGCCGTAGGTCCAGGCGTGATAGGGGCACACGATGGTGCGCCGGTTGCCGCAGCCTTCAAGCAGCGTCGACATGCGGTGCAGGCAGACATTGGAAAAGGCGCGCAGAGCGCCCTCGCGGTCGCGCAGCACGATCACCGGCTGGCCGGCGAGGTCGTAGGTCAGGTAGTCGCCCGGATTCGGCAGGGTGCTGGTCCGCCCGACGCAAATCCATTCGCGCGCGAAGATGCTCTCCAACTCCCGCGCCAGGAAATCCGGACTCGTATAGACACTCGGCGGCATCGCCCGTGCATCCGGGAACGGACGGGCGGCGTTGGCGAGAAGCTCGGCGACGGGCTGTGCGACGGACATGGCCTGGATCCTGTCTGCAAAGGCGCGGGACACGGCAGCCGCCGGGCGGGCGCGGCCAGTGGGGTGATCGACAGCTTGTATCAATCCTAAAATAAGTAAAAACTCGAATATCCGAGCTTTGAAAGAGTCAAAGTATGGTTCGCTACACGCTGCGCCAGCTGACCTATTTCCGCGCCGTCGCCGAGCAGGGCGGCATCGCGCCGGCGGCGCGCGCGCTGAACATCTCGCAGCCCTCCATTGCTCAGGCGCTCGAAAAGCTGGAGCAGGTGACCGGGCTGACCCTGTTCGAGCGGCACCACGCCCGCGGCCTCACATTGACCCTGCAGGGCCGCCTCTTCCTGCGCCATGCAAGCGGGCTGGAGAGCCAGGCGCAGCAGGTGGAGCGCGAGGCGGCAGCGCTGGCAGCGGAGGCGGCGGGCGAAATCCGCCTCGGCGTGTTCTGGACGCTCTCGCCCTTCTATGCCGCCGGCCTCATCCGCGGCTTCGATCAGCTCGCGCCCGGCGTCAGCGTTCAGCAGCAGGAGATGTCGCTGGCCGATCTCGCCGACAGCCTGCGCCAGGGGCGGATCGACCTCGCCTTGACCTATGATCGCGGCGGCGATCCCGAGGGACTGTCCTTCGTGGAGCTGGCGGCGCTGCGCCCGATGGCGGTTCTCGCCGCCGACCACCCGCTCGCCGGCCGCCGCACCGTCGATCTCGCCGACCTCGCGGGCGAGCCCTATGTCATGCTCGACGGCCCCGGCAGCCGGACCTATTTCGAGGGCCTTCTGGCGGAACTCGGCATGTCCCCACGCATCGCCTATGTCTCCACCTCTCTGGAGACCGTGCGCAGCGCGGTGGCGGCGGGGTTCGGCTTCACCCTGCTGGTGATGCGCCCGCCCTCGCCCGTGACCTATGACGGGCGCCAGGTGAAGACGCTGCCGATCAGCAATGACGTCCGGCCGCTGCGGATCGTGCTCGCCGCGCGCGCGGGCGCCCATCACGGCCTGCTGCTGCGCCGCTTCGCCGAGCACGCGCAGGCCTATTTCGCCGAACGCCACCGCGAACCGGGCGGAGACGCGGCGGCACCAATCAGTATCCGATGATCGAAAGGACTATCGTGCGCCCGCCCGCCGGCAGCCGGCGGAACAGGCGGCCAAGGATCGGGCGCCGTGGCGTTCGCGAAGGCGGACTGACCGCCAGGATCCACAGGCCGGGCAGAAGGCGAACCGCCGATGGACTCATGAAGGTATGGCGGCGCTCATGGGGCGCCATACCTTCATGGATTCCTCACTTCAGCGACAAGGCCAGTCCGCTCAGATCGAGGCTGACGATGACGCCCTTCTGCTCGCCGCTGAGTTCCAGAACGGCGCCGTTCTGGTTCGTCAGCACGACGACCTGGGCGCCCTTTCCGAAGGCCGCGCCGGCACCACCCTGAGCATAGACTCCCGAAACGTCAGACGGACGTTTGATGTTCCGGACCTTTCCATGGAGACGCGTCTCGGATGCGCCGAAGGTGAAGCCGTAGCTCAGCCCCCCGACGGAGAGCGGGTATTTCCGGCCCTGAAACGTCAGCACACCGTCTCCGGCGGATCCGCCGACCACGAACCCGGCCTTCACGAGACGGATGCTGATCGAGCCGTCAGCGGCGCTCACCATCGACACGGCGCCGATGAGCGTTGCCAATGCGAGAAGCCCGACTTTTAGTACCGACAAGACTTTCATCGACGATACCTTCCCTACTGCAGCGGTGCGCCATTTGCGCATCGCTGGATAACGCTCACTCTGGCCGTTCGTTGCTCGACAATCAACCGCGAGACCGGATGCCTGTCCTGTGCGCCCGCCGCTCCGGTGGCTTGTTGGCGAAGCGCGCCTTCGACCGCCCGGCGCCCCGGTCTCGGGTCAGCTTTGCTGCACTGGCTGCGCCGAACCGGCGAACCCCGCATTCAGCGTGTCGAAGGCACGCTGGAACACCTGCTCGTGCACGGTGGGGATCAGCGTCAGGTCGTCCTGCGGCGCCGCCACCCAGTCGGCGGTCCACACCGCGAGCGTGGTGTCGTCCGCGGTGACCGGATACAGCCGCAAACCCGCATGATAGTTCAGCCACGGCATCGGGCTGAGATTGATCTTGTAGCGGAACGCCGTGTCGCGGTCGGAGAGATAGGTCAGCTGCTCGTGCAGACGGCCCTCGCCGAACAGGAAGTCGCGCACGCCGCCCACCTTGTCGGCGCGGGCGCCGTCCAGCATCGTCATCGCCGTGATCTCGGGGTGCCAGTCCGCCATGCCGGCGAAGTCGCGCACCGCCGCCCAGGCGGTGGCGAGCGGCGCGCTGAGCCGGGAGGCGCAGTAGACCTTGGCCGGCCGCAGCCCCTGCCAGCGGGCTTCAGTCGGTGCGGCGGGCGCCGCTCCCTCCAGCTTCGCCGCCATGGCCGCCAGCCCGGCGGCGAACACGCCGTTGCTGACGATGTCGACATATTTGCCGGCGTCCTCGGGCGCCTCGTCGAAGCTCGCCTCCCAGATCGCCAGCGTTTCTTCGCCGGTGGTCAGCGGCAGAAGGCTGAAGCGCGCGACATAGTTCGCCACCGGGAAGGCGGGTGTCTCGAAATTATAGGCGAAGAAGTAGCGGCTATCGTCCAGTTCCAGCAGGCGCTCGCGCACCAGCGTGCCATCACCCAGATGGAACGCCCGGATGCAGCCGACCACATCGGCCGCGCATCCGTCCTCGATCAGGCTGTCGGCAATCGCCGGGTGCCAGCCCGGCATGCCGTTGAAATCGCGCGCCAGCGCCCAGACCGCCTCGACCGGGGCGGCGATGATGCGGCTCGCATAGGCTTTTGCCATTGTCGTGTCCTCCCTGGTCGGCCTCCCGCGTTCAGCGCGCGATGGCCTTGAAACGGCGGGTCTGGTCGGTCAGCGCCTGCTCGGTCGGCAGGCGTTCCATGCTGCTGGCGCCGTAGAAGCCGTGAATCTCCTCGCAATGGGCGAGCACATAGGCAGCGTCGTCCGGCTCGGCGATCGGCCCGCCATGGCACAGCACGATGACATCCTTTCGCACCGCGCGCGCGGCCGCCGCGATGCTGTCGATGCGTTTTACGCAATCGTCGAGCGTGAAGGCGGTCTCGGCACCGATCGCCCCGCCGGTGGTGAGGCCCATATGGGCGACGATGATGTCGGCGCCCGCCCGCGTCATCGCCCGCGCCTCGTCCTCGTTGAACACATAGGGGGTGGTGAGCAGGTCCTTCTCATGGGCGAGGCGCACCATGTCCACTTCGAGCCCGTAGCTCATCCCGGTCTCTTCGAGATTGGCGCGGAAGGTGCCGTCGATCAGCCCGACGGTCGGGAAGTTCTGGATGCCGGAAAAGCCCATCGCCTTGATCTGGTCGAGGAAGTAGTCGAACGGGCAGAACGGGTCGGTGCCGTTCACCCCGGCGATGACGGGGGTGTGCTTCACCACCGGCAGCACTTCCCTGGCCATGTCGAGCACGATCTCGTTGGCGTTGCCATAGGCCAGGATCCCGGCCAGCGAGCCCCGGCCGGCCATGCGGTAGCGCCCGGAATTGTAGATGACGATCAGATCGATGCCGCCGGCTTCCTCGCATTTGGCGGAAAGGCCGGTGCCGGCGCCGCCGCCGATGATGGGTTGGCCGCGCCGCACCATGTCCTGGAATGTGGCGAGAAGGGTCGAGCGTTCGATGCGTGCCATTTCGGACTCCAGAGCTCACAGGCCGGGGGCGACGTCGCGGAAATGGGCGACGAGGGCGTCGGCGAATTCCGGGTCGTTGATGTGATGGGGAAGGCGGATGACGCGCCGGCGCGCCGTCGCGATCACCGTCGCTTCCAGGGCGGCGAACAGGGCGGCGTCGGCCTGCGGATCGTGGAACGGCGCGCCCGGCGCGTCGATGGCCGAGACCCCGCCTTCGGGAATGAGGAAGCGCACCTCGCCCTCGCAGGCGTTCAGCCGCTCGCCGATCCAGCGGCCCATCCGCTCGTTCTCTTCCGCCGTGGTGCGCATCAGCGTCACCTGCGGATTGTGGATGTAGAACAGGCGGTCGGCATAGGCGGCCGGCACGGTGTCCCGGGCGCCGAAATTCACCATGTCGAGCGCCCCGCAGGAGCCGACATAGGGCAGCCTCGTGCGTGCCACCGCGCCGAAGCGGTCCGGCGTGCAGGGGAAGACCCCGCCCATCAGCAGATCGCACACCTCGGTGGTGGTGACGTCGATCAACCCGGCGAGCAGCCCGGAATCGGCCAGCTTCTCCATCGACTGGCCGCCGGTGCCGGTGGCGTGGAACACCAGCGCGTCGATCCCCTCCCCCAGCCGCTCGGCCACCTGGTTCACGCATGCCGTGGTGACGCCGAACATCGACAGGCCCACCGCCGGCCGGCTGTCGGTGGACCGCGGCGGGGCGGTGCGCGCCATGCCGGCCATGGCGTGGGCGGCATTGGCGAGGATGGTGCGCGAGATGCGGTTGAGCCCGGCGAGATCGGTCACCGCATACATCATGGCGATGTCGCTCGGGCCGACATAGGCCGCCACATTGCCGGAGGCGACGGTGGAGACGATGAGCTTGGGCACACCGATCGGCAACGCCCGCATGGCCGGCGCGACGAGCGCGGTGCCGCCGGAGCCTCCCAGCCCGATGACGCCGGCAACATCGGTGCGCGCGGCGAGGAAGCGCTCGAAAGCGAGCGCCATGGCGCCCACCGAGCGGCCGCGGTCGCCGGTGAACACGACGCCGGGACCTTCCGGATGCCAGCTCGCCACTTCCGAGGCCGGAATGTCCACGCCGCCGCCGGAGTCGCGGGTCGAGAGATCGACCAGCACGGCCCCGATACCCTCAGCCTCGATCAGCGCCTTCACATAGGCGAGTTCCTCGCCCTTCGTGTCGCAGGTTCCGGCGATATAGACCTTACCCATGGTGCTCTCCGCGCGTCTCTCTGTCGTGTCAGCCATCAGTGCGCGCTCACGCCGAGATAGCGGCGCTGCATGTCGTCGTTGCGGATGATCTCGTCGGCGCTGGTCTCAAGCGCGATGCGTCCGTTCACCATCACCAGCACACGCTGCGAAACGCTGGTGGCCACCGAGAAATTCTGCTCGACCAGCAGCAGGCCGACCCCCTCGCCGTTGATCGTGTGCAGGAGGTCGACGACGTGATCGACGATGACCGGCGCAAGGCCCTCGGTCGGCTCGTCCATCACCAGAAGGGCCGGATTCAGCAGCAGGGCGCGGGCGATCGCCAGCATCTGCTGCTCGCCGCCGGAGAGCTGGGCACCGCCATTGCCGCGCCGCTCGGCGAGGCGCGGAAAGGTGTCGTAGACCCGTTCGACGGTCCAGCGCGCCGTCATTGCCGCGCGGCCGTGCGGGGCGGTCAGCAGCAGATGTTCATGCACCGAAAGCGAAGGGAAGATCCGTCGGCCCTGCGGCACGTAGCCGATGCCCGCGCGGGCGACCTGCACCGGGCGGTGCCCGGTGAGATCGTCTCCGGCGAACGCGATGCGCCCGCCGCGCGCCGGCACCAGCCCCATGATCGCCTGGCACAGCGTGGTCTTTCCCATGCCGTTGCGCCCGATGATGGAAAGCGGCCCGGCCGTCAGTCTGAGCGAGACGCCCTGCAGCACATGGCTGGCGCCGAGATAGACGTCGAGGCCGGCGACGTCGAGAAGCGGAGCGAGGGGATCAGGAGACATGTTTGCCCATATAGATGTCATGCACGGTGCGATCGTTCTCGATCTCCCGCGGCGTGCCCTCGGCGACCAGCCGGCCATTGTGCATCACGCTCACCTGGTCGACGGCGCGCAGGGCGATGTCCATGTCGTGCTCGATCATGACCAGCGTGACGGCGCGCGGCAGGTCGAGAAGCAGCTTCAGCAGCATCTCGCGTTCGCGCGGCGACAGGCCGGCGGCCGGTTCGTCCAGCAGGAGAAGCCGCGGTTCACCGGCGAGCGCCATGGCCAGCTCCAGCTGCCGGCGCTCGCCATGCGAGAGCGCGCCGCAGGGCGTGTCCAGCACATGAGCGAGGTGAAGCCGCTCGGCCAGCCGCTCCCCGGCGGCCATTTCGGCAAGACGGCGCGCCGGCCGCAAAGCCGACATGCGCCCGCCCGTAACGCCGCGCACGGCGAGGAAAAGACTCTGGCGCACGGTGAGGCCAGCGAACATCAGCGACGTCTGGTAGGTGCGGCGCAACCCGTTCCGCACCCGCTTCTCCACCCGCAGGCCGGTGACGTCGCGGCCGAACATCAGGATGCGCCCCTGCGAGGGCGGGATATCTCCCGCCACCAGGTTGAACAGCGTGGTCTTTCCCGCGCCGTTGGCGCCGAGGATGGCCCGCCGCTCGCCCGCCGCCACCTTGATGGGGACGTCGCGCACGGCGTGCAGCGCGCCGAAGCGGCGTCCCACGCCCTCGATCGCGAGGGCGTGGGGAATGGCCGCGACCGTATGAGCCGTCGCGTTCATCGTGCTCACGGGCAGGAGGGATTGTCGCGCGAGGGGCTGCCGAGCTTGGCGTAGGTCGCCTCGGAAAGACCGAGGAACTGGTCGACATCCGGCACGCTCTTCACGGGATCGGTGGTGAGGACGCCGTCCTTCTCGACGATCTCGTTGATGAAGACGGTCGCGCTGGCCTGCCGGTTCTTGTTGATGGAAACGAGGCCGGTCGGGGTCTCGAAGCTCAGCGTGTCGAGCACCTTGCGATAGGCCGCCGCGCCGTCGGAGAGATCGCCCTTGACCTTTTCCAGCCCGAGCAGCGCCGCCTTGGTGCTCACATAATAGTTGAAGGCGAACAGCGAGGGCGAGGGCAGCCCGTCTGGGAACTTCTTCTTGTAGGCGGCGACGAAGGCGCGCCAGGCCGGGCTCGGGTCGTTGTCCGAGATCGGGCCGGAGGACAGCACGCCCGGAAGCATGGCGCGGGCCGGGCCCTTGGCCGAGAGCACGGTCTGGTCGACGGTGATGGAGCCGCCGATCATCGGCAGCTCGCCGCCGGACTGCGCGTATTGGGTGAGGAAGTTCACGGCATCGGCGCCGCCGAGCACGACGAACATACCGTCCACCTCGCCCTTGGCGGGCAGCTGAGCGATGACCGAGGAGAAGTCCTTGGTGCCGAGCGGCACGAAATATTTGTGCGGCACCTTGCCGCCCGCGCTGCAATAGGTGCCCATGAATCCGAAGATCTGGGCATAGGGGAAGGAATAATCCTCGGAGACGAGGACGACCTTGTTCCAGCCCTTCTCCTTCTTCACGTAATTGCCCAGCGCGGCGGTCCACTGCGCGCCTTCGGTATTGAAGCGGTAGAAATTCGGCGCCGGATCGACCAGCGTGGTCTCGATGGCGGCCGAGGAGCCGTTGAAGAAGGTGATGTTCGGCACGGTCTTGGCGTAGTCGCGCAGGCGGATGCCTTCGCTGCCCGACAGCGGGCCGATGACGATCTCGACCTTGTCCTGGTCGACAAGACGGCGGACGGACTGAAGCGCCACGTCCGGATTGCCGTTCGACGAGGCCTTGACGAACTCGATCTTCCTGCCGGCCACGGTGTAGCCGACCTCCTCGAACGCCAGTTCCATGCCGCGGAAGGAATCCTTGCCGGGCTCGGCGAAGGGGCCTTCGAGCGTGGTCAGGCCTCCGATCCGGATGGGATCCTGCGCCAGCGCCGGCGGCGGCAGTGAGGCGGCGGCGAGGGCGCCGGCAAGGCTGCCCAACAGGACAAGGCGACGGGTGAGATGGGTCGGCATGAGGTTCCTCCGTTTCATGTTTTATCGTTGGCGTCGTCGGACCCGGCGACGTCCGTTGCCGGGCGGGTGTTTTCGGGCGGCGGTGCGAGGAGCGTTCGCACGCGGCGGACGAGACCGACCACGCCATCGGGCGAGAACAGCACGACGGCGAGAAAGATCAGTCCGATGAGGGTGTTGAATCGTTCGCGGTCGATGAAATCGATGGCGAAGTTCTGGACGATGACGAAGAGCAGCGCGCCGACATAGGCGCCTATGGGGTGGCCGAGCCCGCCGAGCACGGCGGCCATCAGAACGTCGATGGTCGGCACCAGCGCGATGGAGCCCGGCGAGATCGAGCCGTTCAGCCACAGGCTGAGCACACCGCCAATGCCGGCGATCAGCCCGGCGAGGCCGAAGGCGACCACCCGCAGGCAGCCGACGTGATAGCCGAGCGCCGCGAGCCGTCGCGGATTGTCGCGCACCGCCTGCAGCGCGAGGCCGAACGGTGTGGTGGCGAGGTAGGTCACCCCGACATAGCAGGCCAGCGCCGCGCCCAGGCAGAGACCGTAGAAGGCGCGCGGATCGTCGAAGGATAGCCCCGCCACGGCCGGCGCCGCCACCTGGGTGAAGCCGGTGAAGCCGTTGAACAGCGCGTAGTTCTGCAGGGCGAGGTAGTAGAAGCCCATGGCGATGGCGAGCGTCAGCATCAGCGTGTAGATGCCGCTGGTGCGGACCGCGACGAGGCCGATCAGCAATCCGGCCAGCGTCGACGCGCCAAGGGCGATGGCGACCGCCGCCGGCCACGGCAGCAGCAGGCCGACACCCGCCACCGGCGCCGTGAAATAGGCCACCGCGTAGCCGGCGACCCCGGCCAGAGCCATCTGGCCGAGCGAGAGCATGCCGCCATAGGCGGCGAGAAAGACAAGGCTGAGCGCGATGGTGCCGAGGCCGAGGGTTCGCCCGCCGATCTGCTGCACCCAGAAATCGTTGGCGAGGAAGGGAAAGGCGACGAGCGTCAGCAGGATCACGCCGCGCAGGAGGAATGCCGCCGTCATGCCGGCTTCCCCATCAGGCCCTGCGGCCGCACGGCCAGCACCGCCACCATGATGACGAAGGTGTAGACGACCCCGTAAGTGGGCGTGTAGGCGAGCCCGTAGGTTTCGGCGAGCGCCACCAGCAGCGCGCCGATGGCGGCGCCGGACAGCGAGCCCATGCCGCCGACGATCACCACGATCAGCGAGGAGAGCAGGTAGCGCGCATCCTCGCCCGGGGAGATCGACAGCACCGAGCCGCCGATGACGCCGGCGAGGCCGGCAAGGCCGGCGCCGATGGCGAAGACGCCGAGAAACACCTTGGGCACGTCGACGCCGAGCGCCTCCAGCATGCGGCGGTCATCGACGCCGGCGCGGATGAGAAGGCCGAGCCGGGTACGGTTCAGCATCGCCCACAGGCCGATGCCGATCAGCACGGCAAGCCCGATCAGCATCAGGCGGGGCACGGGATAGCGGTTCACCACCGGCAGCGGGACGAAGCTGCGGAACAGGGCGGGCAGATCGAGCTGGTAGGCGGTGCCGCCCCATTGCGCCAGCATCAGGTCGGCGAGCACGATGGAGACGCCGATGGCGGCCAGTGTCTGGCGCAAATCCTGCCCCTGCATCCAGCCGAAGATGCTTTTCTGCAGCAGCGCGCCGGCCAGCGCCGCCGCGCCGGCACCGGCGAGCAGCGCCAGCAGCCAGGAGCCGGAGAGCACCGAGACTTCGTAGCCGACATAGCCGCCGAGCAGGTACAGCGAGCCATGCGCCATGTTCACCACGCGCATCAGGCCGAAGATCAGGCTGAAGCCGCTGGCGACGATGAAATACAGCGCCGCCAGCGTCAGCCCGTTGAGGGTGACGGTAAGGAAAAGCCGCGTGTTGAAGCCGGCCAGAAGGTCGATCATCGGCGCGACCGTCCGCGCGCGGAGGGTCGACCGGGCGCTGTGCGCGTCCCGCGATCCATGGGCTTACTCCCTGATGCCGCGCCGCTTTGACATGGGCGCTTGGTTGGCATGGGGCTCGCAAGAGCCGTGCCAGCTCAGGAGCGAGGCAATTGGCGCCGTTTCGGGCTATTTCTGGCGTGCAGGTGAAGTAAAAATGGGTAAAACTGTTTTCTCTTTCGCGATTTTACCCATTCTTACCCAGGAATTGCCGGTGCAGGGAATCATCGTCGCCGACCTCGCCGATCCCGCCGCCACGGATGCCGATCGGGTCGTGCTGGCGCCCTCTCTGGCCGGCCTGTCGCCGGAGGCCGCGGACATTGTCGGCACGATGCCGATCGGCTCGGTGAACGAGGCGCTGCTCGCGGGCCTGCCGCCGCAGGGGACGACGGTGCCCGGCAAGCTCATTGCCGCGCTGTTCCTCTGCGACCCCTTCCTGCGCGGGCCCCGGCTGTTCGAGCGCCTGCGGCTGGCCGGCGTCAGCGGGGTGGTGAACCTGCCGACCACCAATCTGATCCCGCCCGGCATCTACCGGCAGGCGCTCGCGGCTGCCGGCATCGACCCCGGCGCCGAACTGGCCGCACTGGGCGAGGCCCGTGAGGCCGGAC
>JAEYTJ010000303.1 GCA_023434095.1 Pseudomonadota bacterium
GCACCAAGGTGCGCGAGGCGATGGAGGGCCAGCAGATCCACAACGCGCTCGCCGCCATCTGGTCGGTGGTGGCCGACGCCAACCGCTATTTCGCCGGCGCCGCGCCGTGGGAACTGCGAAAGACCGACCCGGAGCGCTTCGGCACCGTGCTGTGGACCACGGCCGAAGTGGTGCGGCAGGTCGCGCTGCTGGCGCAACCCTTCATTCCAACGAGTGCCGGCAAGCTGCTGGATCTGCTCGCCATTCCTGAGGATGCGCGCAGCTTCGCCAGCCTCGGCGAGGCCGGACGGCTGGCGGGCTGCACGGCGCTGCCGGCGCCGGTGGGCGTGTTTCCGCGCTATGTCGAGCCCGAGACGCCGGCCGCCTCATGATCGTCGACAGCCATTGCCATCTCGATTTCCCGGACTTCGCCGCGGAACTCGACGACGTGGTCGCGCGGGCGCGCGCGGCCGGGGTCGGCCGCATGGTGACCATCGGCACCCGGGTGCGTCGTTCGGGTGAGGTGAGGGCGATCGCCGAGCGCTTCGACGATGTGTTCTGCTCGGTCGGCACCCATCCGCACAATGCCGGCGAGGAAGAAGATGTGACGCTGGAGGAGCTGCTGGCCGCCGCCGACCACCCCAAGGTGGTGGCCATCGGCGAGGCGGGGCTCGACTATCACTACGATACGGCGCCGCACGAAGCGCAGGCGGCCGGGTTCCGCCTGCACATCGAGGCGGCGCGGCGCACCGGCCTGCCGCTGGTGATCCATGCCCGCGACGCCGACGAGGACGTGGCGGCGATCCTGGAAGAGGAAAGCGGGAAGGGCGCCTTCGCCTTCGTGTTGCACTGTTTCACCGCCGGGCCGGAACTGGCCCGCCGGGCGGTGGCGCTGGGCGGCTACGTCTCCTTCTCCGGCATCCTCACCTTCAAGTCCGGCGCGCCGCTGCGCGAGATCGCCGCCAGCCTGCCGGCCGACCGGGTGCTGGTGGAGACCGACGCGCCCTATCTCGCGCCCAACAGCCGGCGCGGCAAGCGCAACGAGCCTTCCTATGTCGTGGAAACCGCTCATATACTGGCGCAGGCGCGCGGGGTTTCCTTCGAGGAGATCGCCGCGCTGACGACGCAGAACTTCTTTCGCCTGTTCTCCCGCGCATCCTAGAGGCTTCCGCTCCGCCATGGCGCTGACCTTCACCATTCTCGGCTGCGGCTCCTCCGGCGGGGTGCCGCGAGTCGGGCAGGGATGGGGGGCCTGCGACCCGAAGGAACCGCGCAACCGGCGTCGGCGCTGTTCCATGCTGGTCGAGCGCTTCGAGGAAGGAGCCGGCCAGCCGACGCGGGTGCTGATCGACACCTCGCCGGACCTGCGCGAGCAGTTGATCGACGCGGAGGTCGACCGGCTGGACGCCGTGCTGTTCACCCATGAGCATGCCGACCACACCCATGGCATCGACGATCTGCGCCCGCTGACCATCCTGCACCGGCGCCGCATCGACGTGCATGTCGATCCCGAGACATCGGCGATGCTGCACCAGCGCTTCGGCTACTGCTTCGAGACGCCGCCCGGCAGCGACTACCCGCCGATCCTCACCGAGCACCGCTTCCACGCCGGCGACACCATCCGCGTCGAGGGACCGGGCGGGAGCATCGCGGCGACGGCGTTCCGGCAATATCACGGCTCCATCATCTCCTATGGCTTCCGCATCGGCGGGCTGGCCTATTCCAGCGACCTGCACGACCTGCCGGACGAGAGCCTGCCGTATCTCACGGACCTCGATGTGTGGATCATCGACGCGCTGCGGCCCAAGCCGCACCCGACGCATCTCTCGCTCGGCGAGGCGCTGGCCTGGATCGAGCGGATGAAGCCGCGCCGCGCCGTGCTGACCAACCTGCACACCGACCTCGACTACGCCACGCTGACACGGGAACTGCCGGACGGGGTGAGCGCTGCCTATGACGGCATGAAAATCACGCTCTGACAGGCACTTGCCAGAACATTCTCAACCTGACGACCCATTGTCGTCCATGGACATTTTCCATAATATGTCTTCTGCGAATCATCCCGAGAGCGATTTCACGCCCTCCCGCGACATCCGGCAGCTGCTGGAGATCATGGCGGCACTGCGCACGCCGGAGACCGGCTGCCCCTGGGACCTCGCGCAGGACTTCGCCACCATTGCGCCCTACACCATCGAGGAAGCCTATGAGGTGGCGGACGCCATTGCGCGCGGCGATCTCGACGATCTCTGCGACGAGCTGGGCGACCTGCTGCTGCAGGTCGTGTTCCACGCCCGCCTCGGCGAAGAGCGCGGCGCCTTCGATTTCGGCGCCGTGGTCGAGGCCATCACCGCCAAGATGATCCGGCGCCATCCCCATGTGTTCGGCGACGCACGCGGGCGCGACGTGACCGCCGTCAACGCCGCCTGGGACGCGATCAAGGCCGAGGAGAAGGCCCAGCGGGCCGCCCGTCGCGCGGCGCGGGGATTGCCGCCGGAGCCGGGGCAGGGCCGCACGCTGGACGGGGTGCCGGCCGGCGCCCCTGCCCTCACCCGCGCGGTGAAACTGCAGCACAAGGCGGCCAAGGTCGGCTTCGACTGGCCGGACGCGGGCCCCGTACTGGCGAAGATCCGCGAGGAGATCGACGAGGTGGAGGCCGAGATCGTCGCCGGCGACCGCAAGGCAGCGGCGGAGGAGGTCGGCGACCTGCTGTTCGCGCTGGCCAATCTCGCCCGGCATCTCGATATCGACCCGGAGGCGGCGCTGCGCGGCACGAACGAGAAATTCGTCCGCCGCTTCGCGCATATCGAGGACCGGCTGGCCGACGCCGGCC
>JAEYTJ010000095.1 GCA_023434095.1 Pseudomonadota bacterium
CGGCGGGCTTCTCCTCGATGGAGACCACCTTGCCGCCCGGCCCCATCTCCACCACGCCGTAGCGTTCCGGGTCCTTGACGGGATAGCCGAAAACGGTGGCGCCGGTCGCGCGCGCCGCCGCCTTGCCGAGCAGTTCCGGCAGGCCATGGCCGAAGAACAGGTTGTCGCCCAGCACCAGCGCCACGGGGTCGCCGCCGATGAAGTCGCGCCCGACGATGAAGGCGTCCGCCAGCCCGCGCGGACTCTCCTGCACCGCATAGCTGAGCGCCAGGCCGAACTGCGACCCATCGCCCAGCAGCTTCTGGAACAGCGCGCTGTCATGCGGCGTGGTGATGACCAGAATGTCCCGGATGCCCGCCATCATCAGCGTGGTGAGGGGATAGTAGATCATCGGCTTGTCGTAGACCGGCAGCAGCTGCTTCGACACGACCAGCGTGATCGGGTGAAGCCGCGTGCCGGAGCCGCCGGCGAGGATGATGCCCTTCATGTGCGTCCGTGTTCCTGTGCCATCAACCTGCCGGCGACGCGAGCAGCGTGTCGACCACCTCGACCACGCGGTCCTGCCACGGCGCGGCGCGGTAGCCGCTCGCCCGCGCGAAGGCCTCGCTCGACAGCTCCGAATTGGCCGGGCGGCGCGCCGGGGTCGGGTAGTCCGCCGTCCCGATCGGCACGATCTCGGGCTGGCGGTCGGTATGGGTGCCGGCGCGTGCCAGAATGGCGACGGCGAAGTCGAACCAGCTCGTCGCGCCGGTGCCAGCGAGATGATAGGTGCCCGGCGTGAGCGCCCCCGCCGCCAGCTGCGGCGCGGCAGCGAGCAGGCCCTCGGCAATGTCGGCCGTCGCGGTGGGGCAGCCGCGCTGGTCGGCGACGATGGTCAGACGGTCGCGCTCGCCGGCAAGGCGCAGCATGGTCTTGAGGAAGTTCGCGCCATGCGTGCCATAGACCCAGGAGGTGCGCACGATCAGGTGCCGCTCCAGCGCCGCGCGCACCGCCCGCTCGCCCTCTTCCTTGCTCGCGCCGTAGACGCCGAGCGGGGCGACGGGGTCGCTCTCGACATAGGCGCCCGGCTTGGTGCCGTCGAACACATAGTCGGTGGAGAGGTGGATCAGCGCCGTGCCCGCCTCGGCACAGGCCTGCGCGATCAGCCCCGGCGCGACGGCGTTGATCAGATGCGCCCGCTCCGGCTCGCTCTCGGCCCGGTCGACCGCCGTGTAGGCGGCAGCGTTGATCACCACGTCCGGCCGGGCGGTGGCCAATGCCCGCGTAAGCGCGGCGGCGTCGGTAATGTCGAGCCCGGCATGGTCGAGCGCCACGAGCTCATGGCCGGCCTCGGCGGCCCGGCCCGCGATCTCGCGGCCGACCTGCCCGCCGGCGCCGAGAAGCAGAAGCCGGGTCATGTCGCCAGCCCGATGCGCTGGCGGGCGTAGCGGGCCTTCAACGGCTCCCACCAGCCGGGATTGTCGAGATACCAGCGCACTGTCTTCTCGATGCCACTCTCGAAGGTCTCCGCCGGCACCCAGCCGAGTTCCCGCGTCAGCTTGCTGGCGTCGATGGCGTAGCGGGCGTCATGGCCCGGCCGGTCGGTGACGAAGGCGATGAGCGTCTCGCGCGGGCCGATTTTCGCGTCGGGCACCACGCGGTCCATGATGGCGCAGATGGTGCGCACCACGTCGATGTTCCGCCGCTCGTTATTGCCGCCGACATTGTAGCTCTCGCCCAGCCGCCCGCGCGTGGCGATGAGGTCGAGCGCCGCCGCGTGGTCGTCGACATAAAGCCAGTCGCGCACATTCTCGCCCTTGCCGTAGACCGGCAGCGGCGCGCCTTCCAGCGCGTTGAGGATGGTGAGCGGGATCAGCTTTTCCGGGAAATGATAGGGCCCGTAATTGTTCGAGCAGTTCGACATCACCACCGGCAGCCCATAGGTGTGAAACCAGGCCCGCACCAGATGGTCGGAAGACGCCTTCGAGGCCGAATAGGGGGAGTTGGGCTGATAGGGGGTGTCCTCGCGGAACAGCCCCTCCGCGCCCAGCGTGCCGTAGACCTCGTCGGTGGAGATGTGGTGGAAGCGGAAGCGCCCGCGCGCCGCGCTGTCAAGCGAACGCCAATAGGCCAGCGTCTCCTCCAGCAGCGTGTAGGTGCCGACGATGTTGGTGCGGACGAAGTCACCGGGCCCGTCGATGGAGCGGTCGACATGCGACTCGGCCGCCAAATGCATCACCAGGTCCGGCCGGAACTCCGCCAGCGCGGCGCGGAACGCCCGGCCGTCGCAGATATCGGCCTGAAGGAAGCTGTGGCCGGGCAGGTTGTGCACCTCCGCCAGAGAGGTGAGAGTGCCGGCATAGGTCAGCTTGTCATAGGTCAGCACCTGCCGGCCCTGCCGGACCAGCCGGCGCACCACGGCCGAGCCGATGAAGCCGGCGCCGCCGGTGACGAGAACGCGCTGGGCGGGAATGTTCATGCCCTCACCCCACCGCCGGTGCGAAGGTGAAGGGCGTCGCGTAGTCGCGCAGCAGCGGCGCGGTGCGGTCCTTGCCCGAGAGGGTCACGGCTGCCGCCGCCACCGGCCAGTCGATGGCGAGCTCCGGGTCGTCCCAGCGTATGCCGGCGTCGTGGGCGGGCGAATAGGGCGCGTCGACCTTGTAGGCGACCAGCGTGTCCGGCTCCAGCGTGCAGAACCCATGGGCGAAGCCGTGCGGCACCAGCAATTGCTCGCCCTTCGCGGCCGTCAGCGTCGCCGCCACCCAGCGGCCATAGGTCGGCGAACCCTTCCTTATGTCGACCGCCACGTCGAAGATCGCCCCGCGCACCGCCCGCACCAGCTTGGCCTGCGCCTGCGGCGGCGCCTGGAAGTGCAGGCCGCGCACCACGCCGACCTCGCGCGAGAGCGATTCATTATCCTGCACGAAGGTGATGTCGATGCCGAAGGCGTCGAACTGCGGCTTCCTGTAGGTCTCGCAGAAATAGCCGCGATCGTCGCCGTGGCGGACGGGCTGGACCAGAACCACATCGGGAATGGCAAGGCGGGTGAAGGTCGTCATGTCGCTCGGCATTCTTGGGCACTGCGCGCTTCTACCCGGTCTTGCCTCCCCGTCACAGCCCTCCTATGGCCGGGGAGCGCAAGAGCCGCGGTTCAGACCTTCTTCGCCAGCAGATCGCGTATTTCGGTGAGCAGCACTTCCTCCTTGGTCGGCGGCGCCGGCGGCGGCGGCTCCTTGGCGGCGTTGCGGCGCAGACGGTTGATGCCCTTCACCACCATGAACAGGATCCACGCGATGATGAGGAAATTGATCACCACGGTCAGGAAGTGGCCATAGGCGAACACCGCCCCCTGCTCGCGCGCGGCGGCGAGCGAGTTGGCCGTGACATTGGAGGAGAGGCCGACGAAGTAGTTCGAGAAATCGAGGCCGCCGAACACCGCGCCGACCACCGGCATGAACAGGTCGGTGACGATCGAGGACACGATCTGCCCGAAGGCGGCGCCGATGATCACGCCGATGGCGAGATCGACCACATTGCCCTTCACCGCGAATTCGCGGAATTCCGTGAGAACCTTGCTCATGGGAACCTCCGATGCGCTGCCAATCCACGGCACCACTGTGATACGCCCCGCGGGCGCGGGCAACCCTGCCTCGCGCCGTGCCTGCCCCCGGTCCGCCCGTCTTGCCGGAGCGGGCGGGCGCGGCGCATAAAGAAACTGCCTTTACGCCGCCGGGAGAGTGCATGCTTCAGGCATGGTCGATCATCGCCGTCGCGCTCGTCTATATCGGCTTCCTCTTTGCCGTGGCGAGCTTCGGCGACCGGCGCCTGCCGCGGCGCGGGCGCGAGGGGCGGCCCTACATCTATTCGCTCTCGCTGGCGGTCTACTGCACGTCCTGGACGTTCTTCGGCTCGGTCGGCCTTGCCACCACCCAGGGCATCAACTTCCTCACCATCTATATCGGCCCGATCCTGATCTTCGCGCTGGGCACGCCGTTCCTGTTGCGGCTGGTACGCCTCGCCAAGGCGCAGAACATCACCTCGATCGCCGACTTCGTCGCCGCGCGCTACGGCAAGAGCCAGGGCGTGGCGGCGCTGGTGGCCGGCGTCGCCATCATCGGCTCCCTGCCCTACATCGCCCTGCAGCTGAAGGCGGTCTCCGCCGCCCTGCTCGCCATGCTCGGCGATTTCGACGGGCTGGGGCTGCACTACCCGCTGGTGGGCGACCTCGCGCTCACCGTCGCGGTGGCGATGGCGGTGTTCGCCGTGCTGTTCGGCACCCGCCATATCGACGCAACCGAGCATCAGGAAGGTCTGATGCTGGCGGTGGCGACGGAATCGATCGTCAAGCTGGTCAGTTTCCTCGCCGTCGGGCTGTTCGTCGTCTTCGGCATGTTCGCCGGGCCGTGGGACCTGTTCGAGAAGGCCGCCGACAAGGGCGTGCTGCCGGTGCTGACCGACGGCTTCACTCTGGGCAGCTGGGCGGCGATGACGCTGCTGTCCGCGCTCGCCATCCTGCTGCTGCCGCGCCAGTTCCATGTCGCCGTGGTGGAGAACACCTCCGAGCACGAGATCCGCACGGCGCGCTGGCTGTTCCCGCTCTATCTCGTGCTGATCAACCTGTTCGTCATCCCCATCGCGGTGGCCGGGCTCGTCGCCTTTCCGCCCGGCTTCATCGATGGCGACATGTATGTCGTCACCCTGCCGCTGTCGGCCGGCGCGCAGGTCATGTCGCTGGTGGCGTTCGTCGGCGGCCTCTCCGCCACCACCGCCATGGTGATCGTCGAGACGGTGGCGCTCGCCGTCATGGTGTCGAACGACATCTTCATGCCGCTCATGGTGCGCGGCCGCCGCCTGCGCGACGGCGACGAGGCAGGGCGCGCCGGTGCGCCGCCCGACCATGTGGACATGGGCCACCGCCTGCTCACGGTGCGGCGCATCGCCATCTTCGCCATCCTGCTGCTGGCCTATCTCTATTATCGCGTCACCGGCGAGGCACAGCTGGCGCAGATCGGCCTGCTCTCCTTCGCCGCCGTCGCCCAGTTCGGGCCGGCCCTGCTGATCGGCCTCATCTGGCGGCGCGGCACCGGGCTCGGGGCCCTCGCCGGCATCGCCGCCGGCATTGCGCTGTGGGCCTATACGCTGCTGCTGCCCAATCTCGTCGATGCCGGCCTGTTCAGCCCGGCGCTGGTGAAGGAGGGGCCGATGGGCCTCGCCTTCCTGCGCCCGCAGGCGCTGCTCGGCGTGCAGGCGAGCCCGCTGGTGCATGGCGTGCTGTGGAGCCTCACCGTCAACGTGCTGGTGTTCTTCGCCGCCTCCATGCTGCGCCGGCCGACCCCGATCGAGCGGCTTCAGGCGAGCGTTTTCGTGCAGAGCGAGCACGCCCCCTCCGCCCCGAGCTTCCGCCTCTGGCGCTCGCCGGTGACGGTGGGCGAGCTCATCGCCACCGTCGCCCGCTATCTCGGCGAGGAGCGCACCCGCGCCTCGTTCGAGAGCGTGGCGGCGATGCGCGGCGTGTCGCTGGAGCCGGGCCGCGAGGCGGATTTCCAGCTCATCCGCTATGCCGAGCATCTGCTCGCCTCGGCCATCGGCGCGGCCTCCTCGCGGCTCGTGCTGTCGCTGATGCTGAGGAAGCGCACCGTCTCCACCAAGGCGGCGCTGAAGCTCTTGGACGACGCCTCCGCCGCCATCCAGTACAACCGCGAGATTCTCCAGACCGCGCTCGACCATGTGCGCCAGGGCATTGCGGTGTTCGACCGCGACCTGCGCCTCGTCACCTGGAACCGGCAGTTCGGCGAGATGCTGGACCTGCCGCCGGAAATCCTGCGCATCGGCGTCGGCATCGACCAGATCATCCGCTTCAACGCCGTTGCCGGCCAGTTCGGCCCCGGGCCGGTGGAGGAGATCGTGCGCGACAAGCTCTCGCGCTACGCCCGCCGCAACGTCGCCTTCCAGGAACGCCTCGCCCCGCGCGGCGTGGTGATGGAGGTGCGCGTCAACACCATGCCGGATGGCGGCGTGGTGGTGACCTTCACCGACATCACCCCCAGCGTGGAAGCCGCCGAGGCGCTGGAGCGCGCCAACGAGACCCTGGAGCGGAGGGTGCGTGAGCGCACCAAGGCGCTGGAGAACCTCAACGCGCAGCTGGCGCAGGCCAAATCCGAGGCGGACGAGGCGAACATCTCCAAGACCCGCTTCCTCGCCGCCGCGAGCCACGACATCCTGCAGCCGCTCAACGCCGCCCGTCTCTACGCCACCAGTCTGGTGGAGCGCGCCGACGCGGGAGACGATGCCCGCCTTGCCCGCAATGTCGACGCGTCGCTGGAGGCGGTGGAGGAGATTCTGGGCGCGCTGCTCGACATTTCGCGCCTCGACGCCGGCGCCCACAAGCCGGAATTCGCCGCCTTGAGGCTCGACGAGATTTTCCGCCAGCTCGATGTCGAATTCGCTCCCATGGCGACGGAGAAGGGGCTGCGTCTCACCTTCGTGCCCAGTTCGGCCGCCGTGCGCTCGGACCGGCGGCTGCTGCGCCGGCTTCTGCAGAACCTCGTCTCCAACGCCATCAAATACACGCCGCGCGGCCGGGTGCTGGTGGGGGTGCGCCGGCGGCGGGGCAAGCTGCGCATCCAGGTGCTGGACACGGGCGTCGGCGTGCCGCAGGCCAAGCAGAAGGTTATCTTCAAGGAGTTCCAGCGCCTCGACGAGGGGGCGCGGGTGGCGCGCGGGCTGGGGCTCGGCCTCTCCATCGTCGAGCGCATCGCCCGCGTGCTCGGCCACAGCATCACCCTGGCCTCGGTGCCCGGCCGCGGCTCGGTCTTTTCCGTCGAACTGCCCGCCGCCCCGGCCCTTCCCGCCCGCGAGACGCCCTCCCCGCGCACGGCGGCACCGCTGGCGACGCTTCAGGGCCTCTGCGTTCTGTGCATCGACAACGACCCCGCCATTCTCGACGGCATGGAAACGCTGCTCCACGGATGGGGCTGCGACGTGCTCAAGGCCCCCGGCGTCGATGAGGCGCTGGCCATGCTGCGCGAGCGCCGCAGCCCGCCGGGCGTGCTGCTCATCGACTACCATCTCGACGCCGGCGACGGCATCGAGGCGACCAAGCAGCTGCGCTGGAAGCTCGGCCAGAGCCTGCCGGCGGTGCTGATCACCGCCGACCGCTCCAAGCGCGTGCGCGACGGGGCAAAGGCCACCGAGATGGAGGTGCTGAACAAGCCGGTGCGCCCGGCGGCGCTGCGCGCCTTGCTCGCCCAATGCCGCGCCGCGCGGGCGGCGGCGGAGTGAGAGCCGTCTTGTCAGGGATGCGGGACGGGAAAGCCATGCCTTTCGCTCAGCGCCGCCAGAATGCCGTCCTTGTCGGCGATGAAGTGCCGCCCTTCATGAAGGCCCGTCGCATGGGCCGAGGTCTCGCCGGGAGCCAGTAGGAGCAGCGGGAGGGACTGGTTCGCCGCGCCGGCAAGGCGAATGAGCGCCTGTCGTGGCCTCGCCCAGTCGATCCTTTCGACGTCGAGGCGTGTGGCCAGATCGGGGAAGGAGGCCAGCACGCCCTCGATCAGGGCACAGTGCCAACAATAGAATGTCTGCCCGGGATAGACCGGATCGGCGAAGCCGGGCCGCAGCAGAAAAAGCGTATCCCGCCCGGCCATTTCCCTCACCCTGCCGCAGAGCTTCCCTGCGCCCAGGTGCCGCCCTCGATCTTGGAGGCGGCGATCACCGCCTGGGTGCGGCTCTCCACCCCCAGCTTCTGCAGGATGGCGGAGACATGCGCCTTCACCGTCGCCTCGGAGACGCCGAGCTCATAGGCGATCTGCTTGTTGAGCAGCCCCTCGGACAGCATCATCAGCACCCGCACCTGCTGCGGGGTGAGCGTGGCGAGCCGGGCGACGAGGGCCTGCGTCTCCTTGTCGGAGCCGCCGGAGAGGTCGACATCGGGCGGCGTCCAGGTCCGGCCTTCCAGCACCGCGGCGATGGCCTCGCGCATCGTCTCGGCCGCGCTGGTCTTGGGGATGAAGCCGGAGGCGCCGAATTCCATGCAGTTGCGGATGACGCCGGCTTCCTCATTGGCGGACACCACCACGACCGGGATGCCGGGATATTGCGCACGCAAATACATCAGCCCGGAAAAGCCGCGCACGCCGGGCATGGTGAGGTCAAGCAGGATGAGATCGAGGTCGCTCTCGCGCTCCAGCAGCGCCTGAAGGTCCTCGAAGCCGCCGGCCTCGAACAGTTCCGCTTCAGGAAACTGGCGGGACACCGCCTCGCGCAGCGCGCCCCGGAACAGCGGGTGATCGTCGGCGATCACCAGCCGGAAACTCGTCGTCCTATCCACGCGCAGCGGCCCCCTCCACCTGCACCGACCCGTTCTCGACGCGGGCCCGCGCCGCGATCATGGTGCGGACGGACCGCCACCGCAAGAAGCGGGGCCGGCAGGCCTCCCGCAGCTCTGACCGCAGGTCGTTGCTCGACCTTTAGTGGGCCTCGCCGACAAACGCCACAACCAATTCGCGCCGGTGCGGCCGCACCCGGTGCTCGACGAGATAGAGACCCTGCCAGGTGCCGAGTGCCATGCGCCCGCCAATGACCGGCACGGCGAGATGCACGCCGGTGAGCACCGCCTTGATATGGGCGGGCATGTCGTCCGGCCCTTCGAGGTCGTGCACCCATCCCGCATGCTCCGGCGCCAGCCGCTCCAGCGCGGTGAGAAGGTCGGTCCTCACATCGGGGTCGGCATTCTCCTGCAGGGTGAGCGAGGCGGAAGTGTGCCGGCAGAACACCGAGACTTCGCCCTCGCCGGCGCCGATGCCGTCCAGCAGCGTCGCCACCGCGCCGGTGATCTCGGTGAAGCCGCGCCCTTGCGTGTCGACGGTGAGGGTGGTCGTGAACCGCCGCGTCACGGCGCTCTCGCGCACCTCGCCCTGCCGGATCCGCGCCATCCGCATGCCTCCTGTCCCCCTTGCGCGCTGGACGTCGCGCGCCAGCTGGGTTTGGATAGACCCGATCAGCCCCTGATGACAGGTCCTTCGCCACCCCCGTTCTTCGGAGTGTCGCTTGCCTATGACTTCAATGCCTTCTCCGGTGCCGCCGCGCGCCGCCGTCCCGCTGATGGTCGACCCCGCCCTTTTCGATCCCGCCGCCGTCGCCCCCGACACGCGGGCGGTGAATGCCAGCATCGTCAAGGCGCTCGGCGCCGTGCCGGACCGCTGGGTGTTCCCCATGGCGATGCTGCGCAAGCTGCGGCTGGAGGGAAAGGGCCCGTTCCCGCTCTCGCCCGAGAGCCCCTATGCCAAGGTGATCGAGATCGAAGGACCGCGCGGCCCGATCCCGCTGCGCCTCCTCACCCCGCCGACCCCGCCCAAGGGCGTGTACCTGCATCTGCATGGCGGGGGCTGGTGCCTCGGCTCGGCGCGCGAGAATGACGGGCTCAACCACCGCTTCGTCGAGCGCACCGGCTTCGCCGTGGTCTCCGTCGACTATCGGCTGGCGCCGGAGCAGCCCTATCCCGCCGCCCCCGACGATTGCGAGGCCGCGGCGCTGTGGCTGCTGCGCGAGGGGCCGGCGCGCTTCGGCACCGACCGTTTCGCCATTGGCGGGGAATCGGCCGGCGCCAATCTCTCCGTGGCGACGCTGCTGCGGCTGCGCGACCGGCACGGGCTCACCCCGTTCCGCGCCGCCAATCTCAATGCCGGCGCCTATGATCTCGGCCTGACCCCGAGCGCGCGCAACTGGGGGGACGAGCCGCTGGTGCTCAACACCCGCGACATCAACGTCTTCGTCGGGCACTATCTGCGCGAGGGCGGCGACGTCGCCGCCTCCGACATCTCGCCGCTCCATGCCGACCTCAAGGGCCTTCCGCCGACGTTGTTCACCATCGGCACGCGCGACGCGCTGCTCGACGACACGCTGTTCATGGCGCCGCGCTGGCTCGCCGCCGGCAACGCGGCGGAACTCGCGGTCTATCCCGGCGGCTGCCACGTCTTCGTCGGCTTTCCCGGCTCGCTGGCGGATCAGGCGCTGGCCCGCATCCACGCTTTCATCGGCACCTGCTGAACGTCAAAGCCCCTCGCCTCTGGGCGGCGGCGGCGCGCCGTCCGACGGCAGGTCCCTGCGCAGACGCTCGATCATCTCGACGAAGCGCCGAAAGGCGTGTTCGGCGAGGTCGACCGCCTGGTCCAGCTGCTTGCGGGCCTGTGCCGACATGGCCTCCTCGTCACCGGGCGGCGGGGCCGGCGGCGCGGCATCCGGCGATCTGGCATCCGGCGCCCCGGCCTGCGGCGGCGCCATGATGTCGGGCACGCCCGCGCCGCCCCCGCCGGCGCCCTTCTCCAGCGCCGCGAGACGCGCCTGCAGCCGGCCGATCTCCGCCTCCAGCGCGGCCCGGTCGTCCGGCACCGCCTCGCAGGCCCAGCCGCCCGCGCGCTGGGCGCAGAACGACATGGCCCCGGTGCGGGTGTCGAGCCGCATCAGCCCACCTTCCACCGACTGCATCGAGAAGCGCACCGGGTCGGCGGCGGGCCCGCCCGGCTCGGGCGCCTGCGCCAGCGCTCCGCCGCCCAGCGCGAGGACGCCGGCCAGAACGGCCGCCCGGCTCAGGTCTCTCCTCGTTCGGATGCTCAGCCGCATGTGGGCCTCCTTCATCGGACGCAGGCGCCGGGAAGACTAGGGCGTGAACGGCGCCCGCCCGCTCGACAACGCCGCGTCGAGCAGTTCGATCCGATCCTGTCCCCAGAACACCTCGCCGTCGAGCACATAGGCGGGCGAGCCGAAGACGTCGGCCTCGATGGCGGCATCGTGATTGGCCTGGTAGATGATCGCGGTGCGGTCCTGCGCGGCGGCGTCGAGCAGTTCGGCCAGCAGGCCAAGCTCCGCCAGCACGGCGGCGAGCGTCGCCGCATCGGCGAGATTCTCCTCGCGCTGCCACACCCCGGACATCAGGCGCTGCGTCAGCGGGCCCACATCCTGGCCGGCGATCTGCGCGGCAATGATCAGCCGGTCCGCCGTTCTGGGGTCGAACGGCCAGTGGGTCGGCTTCACGTTGAGATCGACGCTGCGCGCGTCGCGCCAGCGCTTCAGCTCCACCAGCCGGTAGCGCTGGCGGGCGGGATGTCGCTTGGCGAGCGGCAGCCCGCCGGTCTCGGCGAACAATTCGCCCAATTGCACCGGGCGGAAATTCACCCGCACCCCCTCACGCCGCGCCAGATCGAGAAAGCGGGCATGGCCGATGAAGGCCCAGGGGCTGAGGACGGAGAAGTAGTAATCGATCGAACGCGACATGTGGGCACTCGGCTTGACGGGTTGATCCGGACCTTGCCGCGCACGCTAACCCATTTTTGCCGGCCGTGGGCACACCTGCGTCACGCCCCGCGCAAAAGCAAACGGCGCCCGCAGGGGGCGCCGCTCAAGGCTCACGGGGAGAAAAGAGGCGATCAGGCCGCGCGGGCCGAGAAGGCGGCGACCATCTGGCGCAGTTCGCCGATGGCCTCGTCGATCTCGACCTTCTGCTGCTCCAGCAGGGCGAGTTGCTCGACGCATTTCTCGGCGGTGAGGGCGAGGCCGCCGGCCGGCACCGCGCTGCCTTCGCGCAGGGCGACCATCGCCTTGATCTCCGCCAGGGTGAAGCCGAGCTTCTTGCCCTTGAGGATGATGGCGAGGCGCGAGCGCTCGGCCGCGCTGTAGAGGCGGGTAAGGCCTTCGCGACGGGGCGCCAGCAGGCCCTTGTCCTCATAGAAACGCAGGGCGCGCAGCGTCACGCCGAACTCCCGGGCGAGATCGCCAATGGTGAAGAAACCGGCTTCGCCCGACATGGTCTGGGCGACGTCGAGGGTGCGTTCGGCCTCGTAGGAGGTGAAATCCATCTGGGCAGCTCCGGTAAAAGGACGGGTCACGCGTCAGCGCTGTTGACCGGACTGTCGCAGAGAGGTTGCCGCTAGGGGAGAAAGTCACACCGGACGTTAGGGAAACTTACTGTTAAATGGAAA
>JAEYTJ010000325.1 GCA_023434095.1 Pseudomonadota bacterium
GTTCGGCGCTGCTGGTGGGCGGGGATCCAGGCATCGGCAAGTCGACGCTGCTGACCCAGGCGGCCGCTGCGCTCGCCCGGCGCGGACACCGGGTCGTCTATGTCTCGGGCGAAGAGGCGGTGGCGCAGATCAGGCTGCGCGCGCAAAGGCTGGGCGCTGCAGATTCCTCGGTCGAACTCGCCGCCGAGACGCATGTTGAGGACATTCTTGCCACGCTCGCCGACGGGAAGCGGCCGGACATGGTCATCCTCGATTCGATCCAGACGCTGTGGACCGACATGGCCGATTCGGCGCCGGGCACCGTCACGCAGGTGCGCGCCGCCGCGCAGGCGATGATCCGCTACGCCAAATCCACCGGCTGCGCGGTCGTGCTGGTCGGCCACGTCACCAAGGAAGGGCAGATCGCCGGCCCGCGCGTGGTCGAGCACATGGTCGACGCCGTGCTCTCCTTCGAGGGCGACGGCGCCCATCATTTCCGTATCCTGCGGGCGCAGAAGAACCGTTTCGGGCCGACCGACGAAATCGGCGTGTTCGAGATGACCGGCCTCGGCCTCGCCGAGGTCGCCAACCCGTCCGAGCTGTTCCTGTCGAACCGCGACAGCGGCGCCCCCGGCACGGCGGTCTATGCCGGCATGGAAGGCACACGCCCGGTTCTGGTGGAAATCCAGGCGCTGGTGGTGCCGACCAGCCTGGGCACGCCGCGCCGCGCCGTGGTCGGCTGGGCCCCCAGCCGCCTGGCCATGGTGGTCGCCGTGCTGGAGGCGCGCTGCGGAATCAAGCTCGGCGCGCATGACGTGCACCTCAACGTCGCCGGCGGCTTCCGCATCAGCGAGCCGGCGGCGGATGTCGCGGTAGCCGCGGCGCTCATTTCGTCGCTCTCCGGCGCGGTGCTGCCACCCGACAGCGTCTATTTCGGCGAGGTGAGCCTGACCGGCGCGGTGCGGGCGGTGCCCCATGCGGTGGCGCGCCTGAAGGAGGCGGCGAAGCTCGGCTTCAATCGCGCCGTCGCGCCGGCGGCCAAGGGGGCAACGGCCAAAGGCGCGGGCGGGCGGGACGCGGGCGAGGCGCCGCTCGCCGTAGACGCCATCGCCTCTCTTGGGGATATCGTCGCCGCCATCGCAGCCCGTGGCCCGCGCCGCGGCGGCGGCAAGGCGCAAGAGGGATGACGCGCGGGCGTCCCCGCGCTATACCTCGCGCGGCCCCGCTGCGAGGCCGGAACAGTCCAGATTCGCTGCGCTTTCGCGAACGAAGGCCAGCCCGACCACGGTGAGATCGTCTTGACGCTCCTCGATATCATCCTGATCGCCGTGATGGTCGTGTCCGGCCTGCTCGCCATGGTCCGGGGCTTCGTGCGCGAGGTCTTCGCCATCGTCTCGTGGGTCGCGGCAGCTCTCGTCACGCTCTACGCCTATCCGCATGCCCTGCCCTTCGCCAAGCAGTACATCAGCAACGACACCTTCGCGATGGCGGCGACGGTCGGCACCCTGTTCATCGTCACCCTGCTGATCGTCTCGATCATCACGGTGCGGATTTCCGACCTCGTGCTCGACAGCCGCATCGGGGCGCTCGACCGCACGCTCGGCTTCCTGTTCGGCCTCGCCCGCGGCTTCCTGATCATGGTTGTGGCCTTCCTGTTTTTCAACTGGCTGGTCCAGAACGAGCAGGGGCAGCCGGAGTGGATTCGGGACGCGCGGACCAAGCTGGTCTTGCAAAGTGCGGGTGACTGGCTCATCTCCATCCTGCCGGAAGACCCCGAGAGCCTCATCCGCGAGATGCGCAGCTCGAAGGACGCCGAGCCGACCGAGCCGCCGCCTGAGCCCGTCGCACCGGGCACCGCGCCGGCCACGCCGAGCCCGGTGACGCCGTCGGCGCCTTAATTCGACCGCGCCCATGGGACAAGCGTCCCGGGGCGCAGTTGTATTTGAGCAGAGTGGAGCGGGCGCAGCCTTGACCTGCGCCGAGGAGCGAAGATCCTATGGCCGATCTGATGGATGATCACGTGGCGTCGAAATCGGCGCAGCTTGGCGATTTCTACGACGACTACGGGGACACGCTGCGCGAAGAGTGCGGCGTGTTCGGCATTTATGGCCACCCCGACGCGGCGGCCATCACCGCACTGGGTCTCCATGCCCTGCAGCACCGCGGCCAGGAAGCGGCAGGCATAACCACCTACGACGGCAGGCGTTTTCACTCCGAGCGCCGCCTCGGCCTGGTAAGCGATGCCTTCTCCGACGGCGAGGCGATCAAGCGCCTGCCCGGCCACATCGCGGTCGGCCATGTGCGCTATTCGACGACGGGCGAGACCATCCTGCGCAACGTCCAGCCGCTCTTCGCCGAGCTGGACGGCGGCGGCTTCGCCATTGCCCATAACGGCAATCTCACCAACGGCCTCACGCTTCGCCGCCAGCTCATCCGCGACGGCGCCATCTGCCAGTCCACCTCCGACACCGAGGTGATGCTCCACCTCGTCGCCCGTTCCAAGCGCGCGCGCTTCACCGAGCGTTTCATCGATGCGCTGCGCTCGCTCGAAGGCGCTTACGCCTTTGTCGGCCTCACCAACAAGAAGCTGGTCGGCGCGCGCGATCCGCTGGGGATTCGTCCGCTGGTCCTCGGCGAACTCGACGGCCACCCGATCCTGACCTCGGAGACCTGCGCGCTCGACATAATTGGTGCGCGTCACGTGCGGGACATCGAGCCCGGCGAGGTGATCGTGTTCTCCTCCGACAAGGTGGAAACGCTGCGCCCCTTTGGCAGCGTGCCGCCGCGCCCCTGCATCTTCGAGTACATCTATTTCGCCCGCCCGGACTCCGTGGTCGGCGGGCGCTCGGTCTATCAGGTGCGCAAGACCATGGGCATGCAGCTCGCAGCCGAGGCGCCGGCGGATGCCGACCTCGTCGTGCCCGTGCCGGATTCCGGCGTGCCGGCGGCCATCGGCTATTCGCAGGCGTCGGGCCTGCCCTATGAGCTTGGCATCATCCGCAACCATTATGTCGGCCGCACCTTCATCCAGCCGACCCAGTCGGTGCGCGACCAAGGCGTGCGCATGAAGCACTCGGCCAACCGCGCCGTGGTCGAAGGCAAGCGCATCGTGCTGATCGACGACAGCTTGGTGCGCGGCACGACCTCGGTGAAGATTGTGCGGATGATGCGCGAGGCCGGGGCGCGCGAGGTACATTTCCGCATCTCCTCGCCGCCCATCACCCATCCCGACTATTACGGCATCGACACGCCGGACCGCGACAAGCTGCTGGCCGCCACGCACGATCTCGAAGGCATGCGCCGCTATATCGGCGCGGACAGCCTCGCCTTCCTATCCATCGACGGCATCTACAAGTCGATGGGCTATGAGGGCCGCGACCCGCTGCGCCCGCAGTTCACCGACCATTGCTTCACCGGCGAATACCCGACCCCGTTGTCGGATCGCGACGGCGAGGTGTCGCCGCGCCAGCTCTCTCTGCTGGCCGAGGCGAGCTGAGCGGCATGGTCGAGCTTCGCGAATGGCATCGTGGCCGGCTGATCGACCACATCTCGCTGGTCGTCGCCGATTATGAAGCCTGCCGCCGCTTCTATGCGGCGGTGCTCGCCGTTCTCGGCGTCCCGCTCGTCGAGGGTGATGACTATTTCTTCGCCGATGAGCTCTTCGTTTCGCCCGGCGAGCCGACGACCGGGCGCGCCCATGTCGCCTTCCAGGCGGGCGACGAGGAGACGGTGCGCCGCTTCCACGCCGCCGCTCTCGCGCATGGCGGCCGCGACAACGGACCGCCGGGCCTGCGCGATTACCACCCCGGCTATTATGCCGCCTTCGTGCTCGATCCCGAAGGCAATAACATCGAAGCGGTCTTCCACGGCCCGGCCAAGCGCTCCGCGCCCTCCGTGGTCATGACCGACGACACCTGAACTTCGAGGAAACGCCATGTCCGACCTCCCCTCGGCCGAAGCTGCCGCGCGTCCGCTCGACGGCCGCATCGCCCTTGTCACCGGCGCCACACGCGGCATTGGACAGGCCACCGCAGTAGCCCTCGCTACCGCTGGCGCGCATGTCGTGGCGGTGGGGCGCACCAGCGGCGCGCTGGAAGAACTCGACGACGCGATCGTGGCGGCGGGTTCGACGGCGACGCTGGTGCCGCTGGACATCAAGGACGGCGAAGGCATCGACCGTCTCGGCGGCGCGCTCTATGAGCGCTTTGGCCGGCTCGACATCTTCGTCGGCAATGCCGGCGTGCTCGGGCCGATGACGCCACTGGCGCAAGTCGATCCCAAGGAGTGGAACGACACGCTGGCGGTCAACCTCACCGCCAACTGGCGTCTCGTCCGCTCGCTGGACCCGCTCCTACGGCTCTCCGCGGCCGGCCGCGCCGTGCTGGTCTCGTCAGGCGCCGCCCACAAGGCCCGCCCGTTCTGGGGTGCCTATGCGGTCACCAAGGCGGCGGTGGAGGTGCTGGCGCGCACCTGGGCAGCAGAGGTGGAGAACATATCCAGCCTCAAGGTGAACCTCATCAACCCGGGCCCGATCCGCACCCGCATGCGGGCCAAGGCGTTCCCGAGCGAGGACCCGAACACCCTTCCGAAGCCCGAAGAGGTGGCGACGGCCATCCTCGCGCTGTGCCTGCCGAGTTTCGAGGAAACCGGTCGTCTCTACGACTTTCCAAGCCGGAGCCTCAAGGCCTACCCCGTTCCCGGCTGAGTATTCACCCGACTTCCAAACGAGAAAGGGACGGCTAGTGCCGTCCCTTTTTTGTCCGCCTACTCCTTTTCGGCGTAGGGATTGTCCTTCTCGCGCAGCGTCAGCCGGATAGGAACGCCCGGCAGGTCGAAGCTGGTGCGCAGATTGTTGACGAGATAGCGCACATAGCTCTCGGGCAGCGCATCGGCGCGGGAGCAGAACAGCACGAAGCTCGGCGGGCGGGCCTTGGGCTGGGTGATGTAGCGCAGCTTGATGCGGCGCCCCGAGACGGCCGGCGGCGGGTGCTGGTCGGTGGTTTCGGTCAGCCAGCGGTTGAGCGGGTTGGTCGAGATGCGGCGGTTCCACACCTCGTGCGTCTGCTGCACGGCCCGCACCAGACGGTCGAGACCCTCCCCGGTCAGGCCCGACACCAGCACGACCGGAGCGCCCTTGACCTGAGGCAGCCGGTCGTCGGCATCCTGACGCATGCGGGTGACGAAGCCCTGCTGGTCCTTGACCAGATCGGATTTGGAGATCGCCAGAACCACCGCCCGCCCCTCGCGCTCGACGAGATCGGCGATGCGCACATCCTGCTCCTCGAACGGATGGGTGGCGTCCATCAGCACGATGACGACTTCGGCAAAGCGTGCGGCGCGCAGCCCGTCGGCGACGGAGAGCTTCTCCAGCTTGTCGTCGATGCGCGCGCGCTTGCGCATGCCGGCCGTGTCGAAGATCCGCAGTTCCACACCGTGGCGCTCCACATCCACAGCGATGGAATCGCGGGTGATGCCGGCTTCCGGCCCCGTCAGAAGCCGGTCTTCGCCGAGCAGCGCGTTGATGAGCGTCGACTTGCCCGCATTCGGCCGCCCCAGCACGGCAACGCGGATGCGGCGTCCCGATTCCGGGTCCCGGTCGTCATCCTCATCGTCATCGTCCGGAAGGCAGGCCGCGAGTGCGCGGACGAGATCTGCCATGCCGTCGCCATGCTCGGCGGAAAGCTCCACCGGCTCGCCGAGCCCGAGCGAATAGGCATCGAGCGTCCCGCTCTCAGACCCCTTCGCCTCGGCCTTGTTGGCGACGAGGATAGTGTGCTTTCCAGAGCGCCGCGCCAATTCGCCGAACGCCCGGTCGCTCGGCGTGACGCCGGCCTTGGCGTCGATCAGGAACAGCAGAACGTCGGCATCTGCAATGGCCGATTCCGTCTGCGCGCGCATGCGGCCTTCGAGCGATTCCGCCTTGGCTTCCTCGAGTCCCGCCGTGTCGATGACGCGGAAGGAGAGATGGCCGAGACGCGCGTCACCCTCGCGCCGGTCGCGGGTCACGCCGGGCCGGTCGTCGACCAGCGCCAGGCGCTTGCCGACCAGGCGATTGAACAGCGTCGACTTGCCGACATTCGGCCGGCCGACAATCGCGACGGTCATCGTCATGGGAAAGCTGGGCCTCCGCGCCCGTCCGCCTTATTGGGCCGGCGCGGTGCCGCCCGCTGCACCGGCGGCCGGCGGCTCGTTCTGATAGGGATTATAGGCCGAATTCGCCGGCTGCGGCGGCGCCTGGTTGTAGTCCACGCCGGGAACGCCTTCGGGAAACACCGGTTGGCGCGGGCCGGGCAGCGGCTTCTCGCGCTCGGCGAACGGGTTCAGCGAATCGAGCGTCTCGCAGCCGGCCGCACCGAGGGTGAGGCCGAGCACCGGCACCAGGAGCAGCGCACGGCGCAGGCGGGAACGGAGAGAGGACGTGTCAGGGCGCATCAGCACCTCCTCACGGCGCGGGGGGAGCGGAAGCCGGCGGCGCGGCGGGGGCGGGCTCGGCCGGGGCCGGCGCAGCGGCAGGCGTCTCGGTAGCAGGTGTCTCAGCGGCAGGCGGGGCAACGGCGGGAGCAACCGCCGGATCAGCGGCAGCCGGGACGCTGGCGGGCGCCGCAGCGGCGGGGGCCGGTGCCGGCATGGACGACGCCGAGAGCGTACGCATCAGGTCGGCGCGCCGGCGCAGGCCGGGCGGCGTCTGGCCGTCATTGAGGATTGAGGTGAAGGTCTCCGTCGCCGCCTTGTAGTCGCCCGCCTTGTACTGCGCGAGGCCGATGATCTCCCGGGCGGAATGGCGGAACGCCCCCTCGGGCGTATCGAGCGGCTTCATCCGGCCCTCGACCTCGGCCAGCGGGGCGGTGTCGACCAGCAGCAACGCTGCGCGGACCTGGGCGACGTTCTGCATCAGCGTGCTGATCGAGGGATCCTTCGCCAGCGCATCATAATCGGCGACGGCCGCCGCGGCATCGGTCTTGGCGCGTTCGTCGGCCGCGCGGAAGCGAGCGAGGATGCGGTAACCGCTTGTGCCGTCCTTCTCCAGCGCCGCAAAGGCGGCCTCCGCTTCCGCGGTCTTGCCTTCGGAAGCGAGCTTCTGAGCGGCTTCGAACTGCGCGCCTGCCGCCTGATCCTGCTGCAGCTTCCACCATTCATAGCCACGCCATCCGGCGACGGCGACGACGATGAGCACGGCAAGGCCGATGACGACGCCACCGTAGCGGCTCCACAAGCGCCCGAAACGCTCGCGGCGCAGGTCCTCGTCGATCTCGTTGAAGATGTCAGCCATGAAACGTCCGTGAGCAACTCGTCGCGGCCGCCGCATCAAGGCGGGCCGGCACTGGAAAGGGCCGCGTAAACTACCGATGCGGCTTGAACAAGGCAAATCGCATGGCGAGCCGGGCAGCGCCGCCGCCCGGACCCATGCGGAACGCCGCCTACCCCTTCTTGGGAGCGTAGACGTGCTCGGGGCCGGGGAAGCTGCGCGCCCGCACTTCGCTGGCATAGGACTCCACCGCCGCGCCGATGGCCGGCCCGATCTCGGCGAATTTCTTCACGAAGCGCGGCACGCGGTCCGAGAGGCCGAGCATGTCCTCGAGCACGAGAATCTGCCCGTCGCAGGCCGGCGAGCCGCCAATGCCGATCGTCGGCGGGGCTACCTCTTCGGTGATCTGCCGGGCCAGCGGCTCGGAAATAGCCTCCAACACGATGGAGAACGCGCCGGCATCCGCGATGGAGCGCGCATCGTCGAGAATCAGTGCCGCGCTCGCTTCGTCGCGCCCCAGCGCCTTGAACGAGCCCAACGTGTTGATCGCCTGCGGGGTGAGGCCGACATGTCCCATGACAGGCACGCCGCGATCGGCGAGAAAGCGCACCGTCTCAGCCATGCGGCGGCCGCCTTCGAGCCTCACCGCGCCGGCGCCCGTCTCCTTGAGAACACGCGCAGCAGTGGCGAAGGCCTGCTGCGGCGAGCCCTCATAGGAACCGAAAGGCAGGTCCACCACCACCAGCGCCCGTGCCGAGCCGCGCATCACCGCCTGCCCCTGCAGGATCATCATGTCGACCGTGACCGGCACGGTGGTTTCCATGCCGTGCATCACCATGCCCAGCGAATCGCCCACCAGCATGAAATCGACATGCGGGTCGATGAGGCGGGCGGTGTGGGCGTGGTAGGCGGTCAGCGACACGATGGGCTCGCCACCCTTCTTCGCGCGGATGTCCGGAGCGGTGAGGCGGCGGGCGACGGACTGGACGGACATGTCAGGCGATTTCCTCGTTTTCTTGCAAGGGCTTGTCAGCCCATGACCGGCACCCCGACGATGTAGGGGTGGAACCCGAAAGAGAGGAACGCATAAAGCACGACACCCAAGCCGACCGCAACGAGGTCACCCCACCAGTTGCCCGGCGCGACCGGCAGCGGCGCCGCGCGGCGCTTGGCCATGATCCGCATCACCACCGCCCAGGCAAGGATAACCACGGCCAGAGTCACCGTCGCGGCATCGCCATTGGCGAGAAGATGCGCCAGCGCCCAGGTCTTGATGGCGACGAGGAAGGGGAATTTGAGCCAGGCCTTGATATGGCTCGGCACCAGCGCCGCCACGGCGAAGATCGAGGAGAACAACATCAGGAGCAGAGCGAGATGACGCAGGCCCACCGGCGGGTCGTACAGTTGCGCCGGGCCCTCCGCCCTCCACTGGCCGAAGCCATAGGCGATCATCAGGACGCCGGCGATGGCGAGAACGCCATGAACGAGCCGATAGGTCGTTGCCCCCAACTGCGCCGTGGCCGCCGCGGCCATCTTGCGCCGCGCCGCGACGATGTGAATGGCGACGAACAGGGCAAGCCCCGCCAGCATCAGGATCATGATGTCCTCCCCGTGTGACGGCGCGCACGCTAGAGCGTTTCCAACCGCCGCGCTATCCGTGGAGGGGCTGACTTATTGTCCCGGTTTGCCGAGGCGCGACGTCGCATCTGGCGGCACACCGGGATGTGTAAACCATAAGCCGCCTCCGCCCTCCCGCAGGCACGGGTCGCGTGTCACAATGATGACACCATCGGTTTGGGGGAACCGCAATGAAGTCGGTGCTGGGGATTCTTGCTCTCGGACTCTCGCTGTCTCTCACGCAGCCGGGGTTCGCTCGCGACGTCATGGCTGCAGTCGATACGCCGCCGGCGACGGTGGCGGCGCCACCGGAGATGAGCCCGGCCTCCACCGGGACGCCAGCGGCGCTCTCAGCGCCCGCCATGTCGACCACGCCGCAGATCGTCCCCTCTGCCGACGCCCCAAGCTCCGCGCCGCCCACGCAGGCCGCGTCGATCGGCCCGCTGCCCGCCCCGCTGGAAGCCGCGGCACCACCGCCTCCCGACGTGCGGGTGGACATCAGCCTGTCGAGGCAGCGCATGGTGGTCACGGTGGCAGGCGTGGAGCGCCATGCCTGGCCGGTCTCCACCGCCCGCAAGGGCTACCGCACGCCGCTCGGCAGCTACCGGCCCGAGCGCATGCACAAGCGCTATTTCTCGCGCAAATACGACAACGCGCCGATGCCCTACGCCATCTTCTTCCACAAGGGCTGGGCGATCCACGGCACGGACGCCGTCGGCCGACTCGGCCGCCCGGCCTCCCATGGCTGCGTGCGGCTGCATCCCAAAAACGCCCGCGCCCTGTTCGCTCTGGTGAGCGAGCATGGCCGCGCCAATACGCAGATCGTGGTCGGCCGCTGAACCCGGCGCAGAACGTCGCCGAGGTTCACGCCGCCTTCTTCACGTCCTTCACGTCGGTGAAGACGATGCCCGGCCAGCGGTCGCCGGTGTAGCCGATCATGAAAGCCGAGGGGCTGAGGAAGACCAGATCGCCGTCGAGATCTTCCGCCGTCGAGAGCCTATTGCCGGCGGCGAAGTCCTCCAGCTTTTTGGGGTCCTCCGACGACACCCAGCGGGCGAGCTGGAACTCCGACATGTCGAACCCGACCTCCAGCCCGTATTCGGCTTCGAGACGGTTCTTCAGCACATCGAGCTGCAGCGGGCCGACGACGCCGACGAGCGCGGGCGAGCCGTCGGTGGGGCGGAATACCTGTACGACGCCCTCCTCCGCCATTTCCTGCAGCGCCTGCTTGAGCTTCTTGGCCTTCATCGCGTCCGGCAGCTTCACCCGGCGCAGGATTTCCGGAGCGAAGGACGGCACGCCGACGAAATTGATCTCCTCGCCCTCGGTCAACGTGTCGCCGATGCGCAGATTGCCGTGGTTGGGAATGCCGACGACGTCGCCGGCATAGGCTTCCTCGGCCAGTTGGCGGTCCTGCGCGAAGAAGAACTGCGGCGTCGCGAGGCTCATCGGTTTGCCGGTGCGCACCAGCTTCGCCTTCATCCCGCGCAGCAGCTTGCCCGAGCACAGACGAGCAAAGGCGATGCGATCGCGGTGGTTCGGGTCCATGTTCGCCTGGATCTTGAACACGAACGCCGTCATCCGGCCTTCCTCGGCCTCCACCTTGCGCTTGTCCGCCTGCTGCGCGCGCGGCGGCGGGGCATAGCGGCCGAGCCCTTCCAGAAGGTCGCCAACGCCGAAATTGCGCAGCGCGGAGCCGAAATAGACCGGCGTCAGATGCCCTTCGAGAAAGGCCTGGATATCGAAGGAGTTGCAGACCTCGCGGACCAGACCGAGCTCTTCGGCCAGGTTCTCCTCGTCCAGCGTGACGTTGAGCGCGGCGATCTGGGCCATGCTCATCTGCCGCAGCGGGCCAGTCTTGCCCTCGTCGCCGTCGAGCAGGCGCATGCCGCCGGTGGCGATGTCCATGGTGCCGACAAAGTCGCGCCCCTGCCCGACCGGCCAGGTCATCGGCGTGGTGTCGAGCGCCAGAGTCTTCTCGATCTCGTCGAGGATCTCGAACGGGTCGCGGCTCTCACGGTCCATCTTGTTGATGAAGGTGATGATCGGGATATCGCGCAGGCGGCACACTTCCAGCAGCTTGCGGGTGCGCGCTTCGATGCCCTTGGCGGCGTCGATGACCATCACCGCCGCGTCGACCGCGGTCAGCGTCCGGTAGGTGTCTTCCGAGAAGTCCTCATGGCCCGGCGTGTCCAGCAGGTTGAACACATGCCCGCCGAACTCGAAGGTCATCACCGAGGTCGCGACCGAAATGCCGCGCTCACGCTCGATTGCCATCCAGTCCGAGCGGGTGGAGCGCCTGTCCTTCTTCGCGCGCACCTGACCGGCAAGCTGGATCGCGCCGCCGAACAGCAGCAGCTTTTCGGTCAGCGTGGTCTTGCCCGCATCCGGATGCGAGATGATCGCGAAGGTGCGCCGGCGCGCGACCTCGGTGGCGATCGGCGAGGCGACGGAATTGGAGAGTGCGTTCATGCGAGCCGATGTGGCAGGGAAGCCGCGCCGGATCAAGGGGTGGACGCGTTTCCGCCAGCGACACGTCACATTGGCGACCGACACGTAGAAGCGGAATGACCGCCACTCGGAAGCTGTCCCGGACGGGCTCCCTTCCTCTTATACTACAGCTTGAAGGGTGCTTAGCCCGTCAGCCGAACTGCTTCTCGTAGAGCTCCGGCTTGAAGCCGACCAGCAGGGTGCCGTCGGCATCGAGCACCGGACGCTTGATCAGCGAGGGCTGCGCCTGCATCAGCGTGAGCGCTTTCGCCTCGTCGATATCGGCCTTCTCCGCGTCGGAGAGCTTGCGGAAGGTGGTGCCGGCCCGATTGAGCAGAACCTCCCAGCCGAGCTTGCCGGCCCATTGCTTAAGCCGGGCCGCGTCAATGCCAGCGGTCTTGTAGTCGTGGAAGGCATAGGCAACGCCCTGCTCGTCGAGCCAGGCGCGGGCCTTCTTCATCGTGTCGCAGTTCTTGATGCCGTAGATGGTGATCGTCACGTCCCTATCCTTCGCGGTGCCGCCCTGTTCGCGAGAAGACGGCACCGCGCGGAAAAACGCCATCCGCCGAAGGCAGGGCTTACTTGGCGGTCGCCGCGCCGATGGCGCCGCCGGCCACCGCGCCGATGCCGGCGCCCCAGGCCGCACCGGTGCCACCACCGGCAATGCCGCCGATGACGGCGCCCGTGCCGGCGCCGATCAGCGCGCCCGTACCAGCACGGCGCTGAGTATTGGAACAACCGGCGGCGACGAGCGCGACGACGGCAACGACCGTGAGCTTGACGGCAACAGACTTGGACATTCGGGCACCCCCAGTGTGATTCACCGGCACCTTACCGCCGCCGGCCCGGTCCTACAATCGCACCGCATGAGGTATCCAGGAGGAGGAGATACGCCTCCTGACTACCTCTAGCGCCAGACGCGCACCCAGCGCCCGGGCTCGTACACCCATTGGCCGCGACGCAGTACCCAGCGCGGGCCGACGAATTCGAAGCCGCGGCGATTTTCCTCCCAGTATCCCGCCATCCACACCCATCCGCGGCGCGGCTTCCAGGCCCAATGCCCGGGCACCCAGGTGTAGCCGCGGCGTGGCACCGGACGCGGCTCGCGGCGCGGTGCCGGCGGGCGGCTGGTCGGCGCGGACTGCGCCTCCGCGCTGTCCTGCGCGGCGATCCCCAACGGCAGCGCCAGCAGCGCGCCAGCAATCCTCAACAATGAACGGCGCGACAGCATTTCAGTCACTCCACCCGGTCAGCCATGCCATATCGTCGGGCGGGCACCGGTCACCGGGGGCGGCGCACGCATCGACGTGGGCGATGATGGCTGCGGACTCGCGCCCGCGCAATCCGCTGCAGGCTCCCCACAACGTGGCCTGCAATTCAACGGTGGAAAGGTGTATGATGGTGGCAACCGCCGGACGGGCAACGATCCGGCAGGCCGGGAGGTCGCTATGCACCGCTATCAACGCCGTATCCGCCTTTTCCTCGCCGTCACCCTGTTCTCAGCGCTCGCCATCACCGCCGCCGCCGCGCAGGAGCCGGGAGCCGATGCCACCTGGAAGTCGCTGAGGCCGGACGTGTTCGGCGAGCGGCCGATCGAGGAGGCCAGCCCCCTCGTGCGCCTC
>JAEYTJ010000009.1 GCA_023434095.1 Pseudomonadota bacterium
CGGCGTGGACGTCGCTTCCGGGCGGGCGGTCGTGGCGATGGCCCCTGTGGGGGCGGGCCCGCCGGACGTCCGGATTGAGTGACGCTTGATGGGAAGCGTGGTAAAAACGGCGCAATGAAGTGAAGCAGATGCCTCGCGCCAAGAATTCGGGCATCTGATATTTGCTGAAATAAAGGGGAGGTTGCTTTGGTGCATATCATCACCAAGAAGGACGGTCCTCGAAAAGAGGACGTGGCCGCCAAGCAGATGATCCGAGAGAATTGGGGAACGATTGATCGTCTCGCCAATCAGATTTCGGGAGGTCGCTGGCAGGACATCAAGCAGGCCCGCGCCGCCCAGACATCCGTCGCCGAATACGATCGCAAGAGCTTCGTCGGTTACGCCGCGGTCGACCGGGCCACGGTGGCCCGGCCCTACATCCGCATCAGCCTGAACAACCGCGTCGTCGTGGTCGATGAGGACACCCACCGGCAGCTCGCCTTCCTCGGCGAAATCCGGCACCGCCCGCATGGCCGGGTGTTCTGCCTCGCCACCCGTGCCAATGGCTTCTTCGATCCGGCGCCCGACGAGGTGCTGGAGGCGTTGGCCGAGCTCGACGGATGCGTGCTCTCCGAGGACGAGATCGACGAACCGTTCAAGCAGCAGCTCGCCGCCCGTCTCGGCTTCGCCGTGTCACGGGAAATCTGACCGAGCGCCCCGACATCAGCTTCGGCCCGACTTGCGCGGAGGCGGGCCCAAGCGTCGGCTACGGGACACTGGAATGCAGACGGAAGCGCATATGACAAAGCCGCCCGTTGAGCGCCGTTCGACCGCACCTCTCTCTCGCCTGGACGAGGGCGAGGACGGTGCCGAGCACGCCGCGGACGGTGCCTTCTACGACGCCTCGGCGACGATGAAGGCCTGGGAGAACTTCCTCGATCAGAACCGGCCGGTCGAACCCGGCGGGCTGGTGCGCAGCGTCATCGAGCGCTCCTGGCAGCGCAGCGCCGTCTCCGGCGTCAACCCGCGCGGTCGCGGCAGCGAGCTCATCGTCTCCGCCGACGAGGTGGATGGCTTGCGCCGACAGAATGGGGGCCTCGTCCAGGCCGCCGGCACGACATTCGAGCGTCTGGCCGACATTCTCGGCGAGACCGCAACCATGGTCGTCGTCACCGACCAGCGCGGCGTCGTCATCGACACGGCCGGCGACCCCCATATCGTCGACGCCGCCCATGACATACGCCTCGAGATCGGCGCCAATTGGGGCGAGGCCGTCACCGGCACCAACGGCATCGGCACGGCGCTGGTGACGGGCAGGCCGGTCTATGTGCGCGCGGCCGAGCATTTCTGCGAGGGCGTGAAGTCCTGGACCTGCATCGGCGCGCCGATCCGCAATCCGCTCGACGGCAGCGTGGTCGGCGTCGTCGACTTCTCCGGTCCGCAAGACATTTTCCGTCGTCACAACATCGCCCTCGGCATGATGGCGGCGAGCCATATCGAGCTCGCCCTTGCCGACCAGATGCGGGTCGAGCGCATGCAGCTGCTCGAACTGTGCCTCGCCCGGCTGCAGGGCGGCGCGCGCGGCGACGGCTTCGTCATCCTCGACCGCCAGGGCCGGGTGATCCACCACAGCGACACCGCCGCCGCGCGCTGGCGCCATGCCCATCCCGGCAGTGAGCTGCGGCTCGGCGAGCAGCTGATGGACTTCAAGGGCGACAGCTGGCCCGACAATATCGCCGGCATTCCCGGCCTCGACAGCCAGCGCATGGAGCCGCTGGTTCACGACGGTGCCTTCTCCGGCGCCGTGCTGCTGCTCGGGCCGACCGGCCATCCCGCCCCGGCGGTGCGGGCCGGCACCAGCCCGGCGCGCACGGCGTTGAAGGCGGCGCGGGAGGCGATCGTCGGCGAAAGCACGGTGCTGATCGAGGCCATCGAGCGAGCCGAGCGCGCCGCTCAGGGCCGCAGCGCCATCCTGCTGGAAGGCGAGACCGGCGTCGGCAAGGAGCTGTTCGCCAAGCTCATCCACGCGGCCGGGCTCACCACCGGCAAGGAACCCTTCGTCACCTTCAATTGCGGCGCGGTCTCCAAGGATCTGCTGGGCGGCGAACTGTTCGGCCACGCCCCGGGCGCCTTCACCGGCGCCACCCGCGAGGGCCGCGCCGGGCGCTTCGAAATCGCCGACAGCGGCGTGCTCAGCCTCGACGAGATCGGCGAGATGCCTCTCGAACTCCAGCCCTATCTCTTGCGCATCCTTGAGGAAAACGCCGTCTATCGCATCGGCGAGGGGCGGCCGCGGCCGATCAATGTGCGGCTCGTCGCCTCCACCAACCGCAACCTCAAGATGGAGGCGGCCGAGGGGCGCTTCCGCAAGGACCTTTATTTCCGCATCGGTGCGGTCAAGATCACCATTCCTCCGCTGCGCAACCGCCATGGCGACATCCAGCTGCTGGTGCAGCATTTCAACAGCCGCGTGGCGGAAAGCCAGGGCACCGAGCCGCTGCGCTTCCAGCCGGCGGTGATCGATCTGCTGGAGCGCTATGAGTGGCCCGGCAATGTCCGGGAGGTGCGCAACCTCGTCGAATCGCTGTCGCTGATGGCGATCGACCGCACCGTGGGACTGGACGACCTGCCGGAAGACTTCATCGAGGACGTGCAGCACCTGCGCGAGGCGGGCGGCGAGGCAGCCGAGAGGCCCGACGCCGGGGAGCCGATTGCCCGTATCGACGAGGCCGAGCGCCGGCTGATCGAGCGTACGCTGGTCGCGTCGGGCGGCAACACCTCGGTCGCCGCCGATCGGCTGGGGATCTCGCGCAGCACGCTTTATCGAAAGCTCCAGCACTATCGCGCAAGGCTTTAGCCGCTGCGCGCCGGCAGAGGCAACCAAGGGGCGAGGCCTGGATGACGGAACCGATGTATTCCCCCGGCCGCTCCCCCACGGCCAGCGAGCTTGCTTCGACCATTCTCGACAAGGTCGAGCGCGATGTGGTGTTCACCCTGCGCATTCGCGGGGAGAGCCTCGATCTGCTGTCGCGGCACTTCCAGGGCTTCATCGAGCGCGCGCTCGGCTCGAACGGCGTCGATTACGGCGACCATCCGCTGCTTCGGCTGTTCGTCGAATCCCACAGCCGTGAACTCTCCGAGTTCGTGGTGAACGGCATGGCCTTGTCGCACCAGATCGACCTGAAGGCGTTCGAGCGTTTCGGCGGTGATTCCACCCATCTGCTGCGGGCCGACATCTGGGACAGCCTGCGCAGCTATATCGAGAGCGCCGAGCAGCATTTCCTGTCCGGGCTCGGCGGCCTGCACGACATTCTGGCGGAAGTCGCCGCCCTTCGCCCCGGGACCGCAGGAGGCGCGCAATGACGGATGCGCAGCGCCTGCGCGCCCTGCTCGGAAGGCGTCTCGAGATGGTTCAGGAGATCGCCCGGCTGAATGCGCGCCAGTTGCAGAACCGGCAGATCGTCAGCGGCCTCGAACTGGAGGTGATGCTGTGCGAGCGCGGCCCGGCGCCGGGGGAGGATGCAAGCGCCGCCGCGCAGCGCCTCGCCGAGGCGCGGGCGCAGTGCGACGCGGTGCTGGCCCGGCTCGACGACGACGCGCGCGACCTCATGGAGTCGCACGGGCAGCTCGACGCGCTGGACCGCGAGATCAGCCAACAGTGAGCCGAAGGGTCTGGCATCAGGGAGCCTACCGACATGAGCACGACGGAAGCCCAGGCATCGCCGCTTTTCACCCTGCTGGCGCGGCAATGGCGGCTGGAGGCCGAGGTTCAGGCCTGCGCCTTCGCCCGGGACGGCGCCAGCCTTGCCTACGCGCTGGCGGATGGCACGCTGGCCCTTGTCTCGATGGAGGACCCGGAAGCGGCTTGCGTGCGCTGGCGCATGTCGATCGAGGACGGGCGCTCCACCATTTCCCCGCGTGCCCGAGCCGTGCCCGGCCCGGCACGGGTGCCGGCAGGCGAGCCGCCGCTGCGCCTCGCGGCGTTCGGCCGCTCGGGCTTTCTGGTGGGCGGCGCCACCGGGCGGGTGGTGCAGATCGGAGCCGACGGGTCGGTGCGGGTGATGGTCGAACATGACAGCGCCGGCGTCGACGCCGTGGCGACCTCGTGCGAGCCTGTTGCCGGCGAGCGCGCCTGCTGGGTCGCCGCCAGCGGCAGCGTCACGCGCTACGACCCCGAGGGCGGCACCGCACGCGCGATGGCGCGCTATGAGGGCACCGCCCGGGTCGTGGCGCCCGCACCGGACGGCCGGCGGGTCGCG
>JAEYTJ010000098.1 GCA_023434095.1 Pseudomonadota bacterium
CGGGCAGGCCGGCAAGGGCCTCGCCGGCGTGCTGATCGTCGAGGATGCGCGCGACCCCGCCTTCGACGCCGAGCATGTGCTGTGCCTGAAGGACTGGCGCCTCGCGCCGGATGGCAGCTTCCTCGCCTTGTCGGAACCCGACGGCGCCTCTAGGGCCGGCACCTTCGGCGCAACCCGTACGGTGAACGGGGCGGCCTCGCTCGATCTCGAGGCCCCCGCCGGCGGGCATGTGCGTCTGCGCATTCTCAACATCGATTCCACCCGCATCATGGACATCGGCGCCGAGGGAGGTGAGGCCTGGCTCATCGCCGTCGACGGCCACGCCCTGCCGCCGGTGCGGCTCGACGATCTGCCGGACGGCATCTGGCGCATGGGGCCGGCCCAGCGCATCGACCTCGACATCCGCATGCCGGCCGACGGCACCCCGGTGACGCTGGGCGACTACCGCGCCGCCGACATCTACCAGTTCGCCACCCTCTCCGCCGCCGGCAAGGTCGCGAAGATGCGGAAGGGGCCGCTCGCCCTGCCGAAGGCGGAGCTGCCGAAGCCGGACATGAAGCAGGCGGGGCGCCTTTCCTTCACGCTGCAGCAGGCGACCGACCAGGCGGTGAAGGACCTCGCATTGCCGCCGGACGACCCGCTGGCCAAGGCGCTGATCGACAGCCTGTGTGTCGGCTCCACCACCTATTGGGGCATCCAGTCCGAATCCTGGCCCACCGGCGCCCGCCGCAACCTGCCGCCGCCGCTGGCGCGCATGGAGGAGGGAGCCTCCTATGTGGTGGAGATCAAGAACGAAACGCGCTTCCCGCACCCCGTTCACCTGCATGGCCACGCCTTCGAGGTAACGAAGTCGAGCCTCGGCCGCCTGCCGCGCCATTGGGCGGACACCGTGCTGGTACAGCCCGGAGAGGCGGTCGAGACCGCCTTCGTCGCCGCGCCCGGCGACTGGGTCTTTCACTGCCACATCCTGGAGCATATGGAGACCGGGATGATGGGCTGGTTCCGGATCGTGTGATGGCGCGCCATCTGCATCGCGACGACGCGGATGCCGCCTTCGGAGTCGCCCCTGGGTCCCGGATCGGCGCCGCGCTTCGCGCGGCTTGTCCGGGAAACAAGGACGTGTCCCGGACCAGCGGAGGCGGGGCCGCAGCGCCGATCCGGGACCCAGGAAAAACCCCACGCAGCGGCTTCATCAGCGTGGCCTTGCTCGGCGCGCTGCTGTTCCCTGCCGCCGTACTCGCCGACGATGCCCGCCTCGATGCCGCCATCGGCAAGGCGCTGTTCGAGCGGCCCTGGGTGCCGGCGCCGAGTTCCACCCGCGCCAATGACGGGCTCGGCCCGCTCTTCGATGCGCGCTCCTGCTCGGCCTGCCATCCCGCTGGCGGCGGGGCCGGCGCGACGGCGCTCGACGCGGCCGGCCGGCCGCAGGGGCTGGGTCTGGTGCTGTCGCTGTTCCGCGCCGATGGCGGGGGCGATCCGGTCTATGGCCACCGGCTGGAGACGATGACGCTGCCCGGCGTCCCGGCGGAAGGCACCTTCTCGGTGACCGTCGAGAACGGACGCCGTCTTCCCCGCGTGGAGTCGCCGGGCTATGGGCCGCTCGATCCCGCCACCCATATGTCGCTGCGGGCGGCGCCAGACCTGCGCGGTCGCGGCAAGCTGGAACAGGTCGACGACGCGACGATCCTCGCGCTGGAGGACCCCGAAGACCGCGACGGCGACGGCGTGCGCGGGCGGGCCCGGCGGTTCGCTACCCCGGAAGGCGGCTCGTCCATTGGCCGTTTCGGCTGGAAGGCCAGCCACCCGACGCTCGCCGGCCAGGCCTCGGAGGCCTTCTCGCTCGATCTCGGCCTGTCGACGCCGCTGCGGCCGGAACCGTGGGGCGACTGCACCGAGGCGCAGACCGCCTGCCGCAATGCCCCGCATGGGCGCGAGGGGGAGGGCGAGCCGGAAATCACGCAGGCCATCGTCGGGCGCCTCGTCTCCTATCTGCGGGCGCTGAAAGTGCCGGCGAGCGAGCACGATGCGGCCGGTGCGACGCTGTTCGCCACCACCGGCTGCGCCACCTGCCATCGCCCTTCGCTGCCGACGCGCGGCGGTGATAGGCTGGCGCTGTTCACCGACGTGCTGCTGCACGACATGGGCGAAGGGCTGGCCGATCCGGCGGGGGTGCCGGGCGCGGCCGCCGGCGAATGGCGTACCGCGCCGCTTGCCGGCCTCTCCTCCATGCTGGGCCGCGGCGTCGGCCTGCTGCATGACGGCCGCGCCGCCGATGTCGCGGAGGCGGTGCGCTGGCACGGCGGCGAGGCGGCCGGCGCCCGCGCCCGCTTCGACGCGCTCGGTGCCGCGGAGCGCGCGCGGCTGATCGACTATGTTTCTTCTCTCTAGAGCGAGACCCCGCCCATGAGCCGATCCCCCTTCGCCGTGGCACTGGCGCTGGCGAGCCAGATCGGGCAGGCCGCCCAGGGCGTGCCGGCGATCGCCGCCGCGGGCACGCTCCTCACCACGCTCTTCGTCGGCCGCGCGCATGCCGCCCCGGTCTCCGCGCCCGACATCGTGGAGAGCTGGCTGCTGCCGCGCTACGACACGCTGCTCGCCGCCGCCAAGGCGCAGCAGACGGCGTGGGACGGCTTCTGCAAGGCGCCGTCCGCCGAAGGGGTGGCCGAGCTGAAGGCGCGCTTTGCCGCCGTCTCGCAGGCCTGGTCGGCGGTGGAGTTCATCACCTTCGGACCGGTGATGCTGTCGCTGCGGCCGGACCGCTTCAACCTGTTCCCGGAGCGGCGCAACGCGGTCGGCCGCTCGGTGGCCGAACTCCTTGCCGACCCCACGGATGAGCGGCTTCAGCCCGCGCGCTTCTTCCGCCTCAGCGCCGCCGCCCAAGGCCTGCCGGCGCTGGAGCGCATCCTCTACGACGAGGGCGCCGCGGCCGCGCTGGTCGCCGGGCCGGAAACGGCACGACGCTGCGAATTGGGGCAGGCGGTGGCGCTCAACCTCGCCACCATCGCGGAAGAAATCCGCGCCGGCTGGGGCAGCCGCAGCGAGGGGCTGCTGGCGCAGCTCGCCGTCGGCAAGGCCGACCCGGTCTATTTTCCGGATCCCAACGCGCTGCTCAGCCAGATCGTCACGGACCTCGCCGGCGCCTATCAGCGCGTCGTCGACCAGCGGCTGCTGGCGGTGCTCGGCAAGAGCGCAGACGAGGCCAAGCCGCTCCTCGCCGACCGCCGCCGCAGCGGGCTGTCGAAGGAGACCATCGTCGCCATCGTGGCGAGCGCCGGTGCGCTGGGCGAGGCGCTCGGGGCTGGGCTCGACCCGAAGGACCGCGCCAGCCTCGCGGCGACGATGAACGCCGCGCAGGCCGCCGCGCAGGGGCTGCCGGAGGATATCGGCGCGGCAGCGACCACGCCCGAGGGCCGCAAGGCGCTTCAGGCGGCGGTGAGCGTCTTCAAGGCGGCGCAGGCCAGCGTTGCGAAGCCGCTTGCCGCCGGCCTCGGCGTGCCGCTCGGCTTCAACGCCCTCGACGGCGATTGAGGAGGCACGGATGGGCCTCATGGATTTCACCCGCCGTTCGCTCATCGGCACGCTCGGTGCGCTCGCGGCGGGCCCGCGCGTGCTGTTCGCCGGCGGCGCGGCGCATGCGCGCGACCATCTGCTGGACGCCGAGTGGCTCGCCACCGCCGGTGTCGAGGGCGGCTTCGCTCCCGTGGTGGTCGCGCCCGATTTTGCCGCCACGCCGGTGGGTGGCGGCGCGCAGCGGCTGCACTGGGTGGAGCCGAGCCCGGACGGGCGCACCGCCATCGCCGTGGCGCGCCGGCCCGGCACCACGGCCGTGCTGTTCGATCGCCGTGTGGGCGCGGTGCTCGCAACGTTCGAGCCGGGCGAGGGCCGGGTTTTTTCCGGCCATGGCCGCTTCATCGACGGCGGGCGGCGCTTCCTCGCGGTGGAGATCGCGCGGGCGGACGGGCAGGGCGTCGTCACCCGGCGCGTGGTCGAGGCGGGCTTCGCGGTGGAGGCGGAATGGGCCTCCGCCGGCATCGGCCCGCACGACATGCTGCCGGCCGGGGGCGCGCTCGTCGTCGCCAATGGCGGTATCGAGCCGCACACGCCGGAAGCGCTCGGCGCCGAGATTGCGGGCGCCAGCATCGCCCTGCTTGATCCCACAAGCGGCGCGGTGCGCTCGGTGGCGGAATTGAGCGAGGATCTCGCCTCGCTGTCGCTGCGCCACCTCACCTCGGGTGCCGACGGCTTCACCGTCGTCGCGGCGCAGGATTTGCTCGCCGATGGCGTCGCCCGCCCGCTGCTCTATGCGGTGGAGGGGACGGGCCTGCGGGCCTTCGACGCGCCGGACGAGGCGTGGCGAGGGCTGCGCACCTATGTCGGCTCGGTGGCGCTGGACGCGTCGGGCGCCTATGTCGCAGCCGCCAGCCCGCGCGGCAACCGGCTGGCGTTCTGGCGGCGCGACGGGCGCTATATCGGCGCGCTGCCGCTGGTCGACGGCTGCGGCCTCGCCGCGACGCGCGAGGCCGGCCAGTTCCTCGCCACCAGCGGCCTCGGCGAGACCGTGCTGATCGCCACCGACGGCGTCGAAGTTGGCGTCGTCGCCCGCCGCTCCGGCGGTCCGCGCTACGACAATCACGCGGTGCTGGTGGGGTGATGGGCGCGCCGGCCGTGCCGCATTTTGCAGGTGCCGGTCCGGGCGGGAACGGGTAGAAGGCGACGTTTCCGCCCGTCCCGCGCATTCGGTCCGCGTCATGAACTCCCTCTTCGCCGCTCTGCCGACCACCGTGTTCGAGACCATGTCGGCGCTCGCCCGCCGGCATGACGCGGTCAATCTCGGCCAGGGCTTTCCCGACGATCCGGGTCCGCGCGACGTGCGCGAGAAGGCCGCCGAAGCGGTGCTGAACGGCTGGAACCAGTATCCGCCGATGATGGGCACGCCGGAGCTGCGCCGCGCGGTCGCGGACCATTACCGCGACTGGCAGGGGCTCGACCTAGACCCGGAGCGCGAGGTGATGGTTACCTCCGGCGCCACCGAGGCGATCGCCGGCGCGCTGCTCGCCTTGATCGAGCCGGGCGACGAGGTGGTGCTGTTCCAGCCGCTCTACGACGCCTATCTGCCGTTGGTGAAGCGGGCGGGTGGCGTGCCGCGCCTCGTGCGGCTCGTGCCGCCGCACTGGCGGCTGACCGAGGAGGCGTTGGCGGCGGCCTTCACCCCGCGCACCCGGCTGGTTCTGTTCAACAACCCGCACAACCCGACGGGGCGGGTGTTCGACGCCGGGGAACTCGCCTTGCTCGCCCATTTCTGCACCCGCTCCGGCGCCGTGCTGGTGAGCGACGAGGTGTGGGAGCACGTGATCTTTGACGGGCTGGAGCATCAGTCCGTTCTCGCCCTTCCCGGCATGCGGGAGCGTGCGGTGAAGATCGGCTCCGCCGGCAAGATCTTCGGCATGACGGGCTGGAAGGTCGGCTTCGTCTGCGCCGCGCCGGAGCTGATGCGGGCGCTGTCCAAGGCCCACCAGTTCCTCACCTTCACCACGCCGCCGGCGCTTCAGCACGCGGTTGCCTATGGGCTGGGCAAGGAACGGGACTGGTTTCTCGCCACCCGCGCCGGCCTGCAGCGCTCGCGCGACCGGCTGGCGGAAGGGCTGACGCGGCTCGGCCTGCCGGTGCTGCCCTCGGCCGGCACCTATTTCCTCAATGTCGATCTCGCCCCGCTGTCGCCCCACCTTCGGGACGAGGCCTTCTGCCTGTCGCTGGTCGCGAAGGAGGGCGTCGCGGCGATCCCGGTCTCGGCCTTCTATGCGCAGGACCCGGTCGAGAGCGTGGTGCGCCTGTGCTTCGCCAAGACGGACGCCACGCTCGACCGTGCGCTGGAGCGCCTGAGCGGCGTCGCCGCCGCCGCGCATGCGGGGGCTTCCGCCTAATAGACGGGCAATTGGCCCTCGCGCGGCGACGCCTGTGCAGACTGGCGCAAATACGCACATAAAATAGGCAAATTCTGTCCGATTTCAGGGGCGGCGCGGCGATGCGTGCATCGTCGGGTTCGGTCAACCCGCCATTCCCGCGCTTGGCACGCCGGTTGCAAACATCCCTTCCGGCACGCGGACGGGGGTCCTGCGTGTGTACTCCAGAAGGGAATAAAGATGCTGAACATGTTCACGCATGCCCGGCGCATGGCCGGTCGCGCGCTTGTGGGTGCGGCTGCGCTGGCGCTGGCCGGAGGCGGCGTCGCGAGCGCCCAGGAGACGATCAAGGTCGGCGTGCTGCACTCTCTGTCCGGCACCATGGCGATCAGCGAGACGACGCTGAAGGACACTGTGCTGTTCATGGTGCAGGAGCAGAACGCGGCCGGCGGCGTGCTCGGCAAGAAACTGGAAGCGGTGGTGGTCGATCCGGCCTCCAACTGGCCGCTCTTCGCCGAAAAGGCGCGCGAACTCATCGCCAAGGAGAAGGTCGCGGTCGTGTTTGGCTGCTGGACCTCGGTGTCGCGCAAGTCCGTGCTCCCGGTGTTCAAGGAGCTCAACAGCATTCTGTTCTACCCGGTCCAGTACGAGGGCGAGGAGAGCGAGCGCAACGTGTTCTACACCGGCGCCGCCCCGAACCAGCAGGCCATTCCGGCCGTCGACTACCTCATGGAAAACGAGGGCGTGCAGCGCTGGGTGCTCGCCGGCACCGACTACGTCTATCCGCGCACGACCAACAAGATCCTTGAAGCCTATCTGAAGTCCAAGGGCGTCAAGGCCGAAGACATCATGATCAACTACACGCCGTTCGGTCATTCCGATTGGCAGACCATCGTCGCCGACATCAAGAAGTTTGGCTCGGCCGGCAAGAAGACGGCGGTGGTGTCCACCATCAATGGCGACGCCAACGTGCCGTTCTACAAGGAGCTCGGCAACCAGGGCATCAAGGCGACCGATATTCCGGTCGTCGCCTTCTCGGTGGGTGAGGAAGAGCTCGCCGGCATCGACACCAAGCCGCTGGTCGGCCACCTCGCCGCGTGGAACTACTTCCAGTCGGTCGATGTGCCGGAGAACGCCGCCTTCATCAAGAAGTGGCAGGCCTTCACCAAGAACGACAAGCGCGTGACCAACGACCCGATGGAAGCTACCGTGATCGGCTTCAACATGTGGGTGAAGGCGGTCGAGAAGGCCGGCACCACTGATGCCGATGCCGTCATCGACGCGCTGATCGGCGTCACCGTGCCGAACCTCTCGGGCGGCTTCTCGGCCATGATGCCGAACCACCACATCACCAAGCCGGTGCTGATCGGCGAGATCAAGGACGACGGTCAGTTCGACATCGTCGAGCAGACCCCCGGCCTGATCGTCGCCGAAGAGTGGTCCCCCTATCTCGAAGGCTCCAAGGACCTGATCGCCGATTGGCGCAAGCCGCTGGCCTGCGGCAACTTCAACGTCAAGACCGGCAAGTGCGGCGGCGCCGGCCAGTGAGGCCGGTCCGTCGGTGGAAGGCTCGCCCTCCCGCCTGACGCACCCAAGACCTTCCGGCCGCCCGCGCGGCGGCCGGATCCGCCTTCCGCCCATGCGTACCGCCGTCGCCGCCGGAGCCCGCTCCGGCCCTCCCAAGCGCCACATCGACGGACGATGATGACCTTACGCGCTCGTTTCTTCCGCTTCGCCCGCATCCTCTGCGCGCTCGCCCTGCTGTTTGCCGCCGCTCCGCCGGAGCCGGCCGCGGCGCAGGACATCGGCGCCCCGCTGGCCCAGCTCACCACCAACAAATATGATGACACCGAAGCCGCGCTCGGCGCGCTGGCGCTGAGCGGCAGCCCGGCCGCCGCCGGCATCGTCGGCGCGCTGGCGGATGGCAAGCTCGTCTTCGGCAGCACGCCGCCACGTCTGTTCATTCAAGGCGAGGGCGGTGCGCTGCTCGACCCGCTGACTCTGCAGCCCGTTACTGATGCGCCCGCCGTCAAGCCGGTGCGCGTCAACAACCGCGTCCGCCGCGCCATCGAGGCCGCCAACGGCGCGCTGTCGCTGGTGAGCCCGGATGCCGGCAAGCGCCGGGAGGCGGCGCTGGCGGTGGGGCGGTCACGCGATGAAGCCGCCCTTCCGGCGCTTGAAGCCGCGCTCGCCCGGGAAAACGACCCGCAGGTGAAATCGGCGATGAGCCTCGCCCGCGCCTCCATCCTCATTGGCAAGGAGGGCATCGCCCCGGCCGAGCGCATCGCCGCCGTCGAGCTGGTCGGTGCCGAAGGCAACCAGGAAGCACTCGCCATTCTCCGCTCGGTGCCGGAAAGCGCGGCACCTGAGGTGAAGCAGGCCGCCGCCGAGGCGATCGACGGCATCGAGCGCAACCTCGCTCTGTGGGGGATGGCGCAGAATGTCTGGTACGGGCTCTCCCTCGGCTCGGTGCTGCTGCTCGCCGCTATCGGCCTCGCCATCACCTTCGGCGTGATGGGCGTCATCAACATGGCGCATGGCGAGATGGTGATGCTCGGCGCCTACACGACCTTCGTCGTGCAGGAGGTTATCCGCACGTATTACCCCGGCCTGTTCGACGCCTCGCTGCTGATCGCCATTCCGCTCGCCTTCGTCGTCACTGGCCTCATTGGCGTTCTCATCGAACGCACGGTCATCCGCTTCCTCTATGGCCGGGCGCTGGAGACGCTGCTTGCCACCTGGGGCATCTCGCTGATCCTGCAGCAGGCGATCCGCACCCTTTTCGGCCCGACAAACCGCGAGGTCGGCGCGCCCAGCTGGATGTCCGGCACCTTCGATCTCGGCGGCCTCGCCATCACCTATGGCCGCCTGTGGATCATCGTCTTCGCGCTGCTGGTGTTCTTCGCGCTGCTCGCGACGCTGCGGCTGACGCGCATTGGCCTTGAAATGCGGGCGGTTACGCAGAACAGGCGCATGGCCGCCTCCATGGGCATCCGCACCAACTGGGTCGATGCGATGACGTTCGGGCTCGGCTCCGGCATCGCCGGCATGGCCGGCGTGGCGCTGAGCCAGATCGACAATGTGTCGCCCAATCTCGGCCAGAGCTACATCATCGATAGCTTCCTGGTGGTCGTGTTCGGCGGCGTGGGCAATCTCTGGGGCACGCTGGTCGGCGCCATGACGCTCGGCGTCGCCAACAAATTGCTGGAACCCTATGCCGGCGCGGTGCTCGGCAAGATCGCGCTGCTCGTCATCGTCATCCTCTTCATCCAGAAGCGCCCCCGCGGCCTCTTCGCCCTCAAGGGGAGGTCGATAGAGGCATGAATACCAAGGGCTTAGCCATGACCCGTCCGCCCGCCCTGCTGGGCACCAGCGGCATCGTCTTCCTTGCGGTTCTGGTGGCCGTCTCGGTGCTGGTGCCTCTGCTCAACCTTGCCGTGGCGCCGGATTCGGCCGTGCATGTGCCAACCTATGTGGTTTCGCTGCTCGGCAAATATCTGACCTATGCGCTCCTCGCGCTGTCGGTAGACCTCATCTGGGGCTATGTCGGCATCCTCTCGCTCGGCCAAGGTGCCTTCTTCGCGCTCGGCGGCTATGCGATGGGCATGTACCTCATGCGCCAGATCGGCACGCGCGGCGTCTATGGCGACCCGGTGCTGCCGGACTTCATGGTGTTCCTGAACTGGAAGGAACTTCCGTGGTTCTGGTACGGCTTCGACTGGTTTCCCTTCGCCGCGCTGATGGTGCTGCTGGCGCCGGGCCTTCTCGCTCTGGTGTTCGGCTGGTTCGCCTTCCGCTCGCGAGTGACCGGGGTTTACCTGTCCATCATCACCCAGGCGATGACCTTCGCCCTGCTGCTGGCCTTTTTCCGCAATGACATGGGATTCGGCGGCAATAACGGCCTGACCGACTTCAAGGACATTCTCGGCTTCAACATCCAGGCCGACGGCACGCGCGTCGTCCTGTTCGTGCTCTCGGCGGTGGCGCTGGGGCTCGGCTATGTGCTGTGCCGCTTCTTGGTGCGCTCGCATTTCGGAAAGGTGCTGGTCGCCATCCGCGACGCGGAGACCCGGGTGCGCTTCACCGGCTACCGGGCCGAGAACTACAAGCTGGTCGCCTTCGTGGTCTCCGCCATGCTGGCGGGTATCGCCGGCGCGCTCTACGTGCCGCAGGTCGGCATCATCAACCCGTCGGAATTCTCGCCGGCGAATTCCATCGAGATCATCGTCTGGGTGGCGGTCGGCGGGCGCGGCACCCTGGTCGGGGCGGCGCTGGGGGCTGTGCTGGTGAACTACGCCAAGACCTACTTCACCTCCGGCCTTCTCGCTCCGTACTGGCTGTTCATGCTCGGCGGCCTGTTCGTCGCCGTCACCCTGTTCCTGCCGAAGGGCATTGTCGGCACCTATTACGACTGGCGTGAAAAGCGCCGGCCGCATGACGACATACCGGGCGCACCCGTAGCCGCTCCCGGCCCGGCCGAGTGAGGGAGAGCGACATGACCGACACCGCGACGCTCGAACCCATTGCCGAGGCGGCACCTGCCGCGAAGAAGGAACTGACCGAGGCGCTGCTCTATCTCGACGCGGTCACCGTCACTTTCGATGGCTTCCGGGCGCTCAACGCACTGTCCTTCACCGTCGATCCCGGCGAGATGCGGGCCGTCATCGGCCCCAACGGTGCGGGCAAGACGACGATGATGGACGTCATCACCGGCAAGACCAGGCCGGACCGGGGCGACGTGTTCTTCAATGGCGGCACGACCGACCTCACCAAGCTCGACGAGACGCAGATCGCCACCCTCGGCATCGGCCGCAAGTTCCAGAAGCCGACCGTGTTCGAGAGCCATACAGTGCTCGATAATCTCCGCCTCGCGCTGAAGGGCCAACGGCGCGCTCTGCCCAACATCTTCCGGCGCGAAAGCGCGGCCGAGCGCGAGCGCATCGACGAGATTTTTGAGACCATCCGCCTCACCGAGCATCGCGACCGCCTCGGCGGGGCGTTGTCGCATGGCCAGAAGCAATGGCTGGAGATCGGCATGCTGCTGGCGCAGGACCCCAAGCTGCTGCTGGTCGACGAGCCGGTGGCCGGCATGACCGACGCGGAGACCGCCCAGACCGCCGAGTTGCTGCGCGCCATCAACGCGAATGGCCATTCGGTTGTGGTGGTCGAGCACGATATGACCTTCGTGCGCGACCTTGGCGTGCGGGTCATGTGCCTGCATGAGGGGTCGGTGCTGGCCGAGGGGACGCTCGACCAGGTGAGCGCCAATGAACGCGTCATCGAAGTGTATCTGGGGCGCTAGGGCCGATGCTGGAAGTTCAGGACGTCAACCTCTTTTACGGCGCGGCGCAGGCCCTGCGTGGCGTCTCGCTCACCGCCGAGCCGGGCAAGGTCACCTGCGTGCTGGGGCGCAACGGCGTGGGAAAGACCAGTCTGATGCGGGCGATTGTCGGCCAGGCGCCGGTGGCCAAGGGGACGATCCGCTTCGATGGCGAGGACATCACCACTATGGC
>JAEYTJ010000124.1 GCA_023434095.1 Pseudomonadota bacterium
GAGGCGATCGGCGACTATGTCGGCGGCTCCAACCATGTTCTGCCGACCGCCCGCTCGGCCCGCTTCTCTTCCGGCCTGGGCGTACTCGACTTCATGAAACGGACCTCGATCCTCAAATGCGGGCCGGAGCAGCTGCGCGCGCTCGGCCCGGCGGCGGTCGCGCTCGGCGAGGCGGAGGGGCTCGGCGCCCACGCCCGCTCGGTAGCGATCCGCCTCAACCTCTGACGGGCCCGCCATGGGCGGCGGCGATCCCCATGCCGAGACCCGCCGCCTGTCGGCGGTGACGCTGGACGGCGCCTCCATCGGCCGCTCGAATGTCGATGTCGAGCATGAGCGCGCCGTCGCCATCTACGATCTGCTGGCCGAGAACAGCTTCGCCCCGCTGGGCGACATCGCGCCCGGCCCCTACCGCCTCGCCATCGCGCTCAACGAGGGACGGCTGGTGCTCGACGTCACCCGCGAGGACGGCACCCCGGTCGCGCAGCACCATTTGTCGCTGAGCCCGCTGCGGCGGGTGGTGCGCGATTATTTCCTGGTCTGCGAGAGCTATTACTCCGCCATTCGTACCGCCAGCCCGTCGCAGATCGAGGCCATCGACATGGGGCGGCGCGGCCTCCACAACGAGGCCTCCGAATTGCTGCGCGAGCGGCTGAAGGACAAGATCGCCCTCGATTTCGGCACGGCCCGGCGTCTGTTCACGCTGGTCTGCGCGCTGCACTGGAAAGGCTGAGCGTGGCGCCGCCCGCGTCCCTCGACGCCTCCGCCGGGCCCGGCCCCGCGCCGCGCCGGGACCGGCCGCAATCGGTTCTGTTCATGTGCGGGCAGAACTGCGTGCGCTCGCCGATGGCGGCGGTGCTGGCGCGCCATTTGTTCGGCCGCTCGCTCTATGTCGGCTCCGCCGGCGTGCTGAAGGGCGAGGCCGACCCGTTCGTGGCCGCCGCGATCGACGAGATAGGGCTCGATCTCTCCCGTCACCGGCCGCAGACGCTGGAGGAGCTGGAGGAGAATGAGGGGCTCGGCTTCGATCTGGTCATCACCCTCTCGCCCGATGCCCATCACCGAGCGCTGGAGCTGACCCGAACCAACGCCATCGACGTGGAATATTGGCCGACCTCCGACCCGACGCTGGCGAGCGGCAACCGCGAACAGCGGCTCGATGCCTACCGCGCAGTCCGCGACGAGCTGGAGCGCCGAATCCGCACCCGCTTCCGTCCGAAATGAGCTGGCGGCGGCAAGACCGTTCCGTTTTTGCCGGACATGCTCTAGCTTGCCGGCCGATTGCACCGCCGGCTTCCGGCGCAAAGGAGTGACTGCGTGAGCGCCCGCCCGACTCTGGTGCTGGCCTCGGGATCGCCGCGCCGCCTGGCGCTGCTGGCCCAGGCCGGAATCGAACCCGACGCCCTGCTGCCGGCCGATATCGACGAGACGCCTGAGCGCGGCGAGCTGCCCCGCCGGCTGGCGCTTCGCCTGGCGCGCGAGAAGCTGGACGCCGCCGATGCGCGCCGCCGCGCCATGGCCCAGCATGAAGGCGCCTTCCTGCTCGCCGCCGACACGGTGGTGGCGGTGGGCCGCCGCATCCTGCCCAAGCCCGATGTGGCGGAAGAAGCGGCCGACTGTCTGCGCCTGCTCTCCGGCCGCGCCCACCGCGTCTATACCGGCCTGGCGCTGATGACGCCGAAGGGCGGCGTACGCACGCGGCTGGTGGAAACGCGGGTACGCTTCAAGCGCCTGTCGCGGGAAGAGATGGACGCTTATGTCGCCTCGCGGGAATGGGAGGGCAAGGCCGGCGGCTACGCCATTCAGGGCCTCGCCGGGGTGTTCGTGGTCAAGCTGGTGGGTTCCTACACCAATGTGGTCGGCCTGCCGCTGGCGGAAACCGCGGCGCTGCTCGGCGGCGAGCGCTTCCCGGTCTACAAGCGCTGGGGCCATCCGGAATGAGCGCCGACGAGGCCCCTGGCAGCAGCGGCAAGCCCTGCCCGATCTGCGGCAAGCCGATGGCGGCGAAGTACCGCCCCTTCTGCTCCGCCCGCTGCGCCGATGTCGATCTCAACCGCTGGCTCACCGGCGTCTACGCGATTCCGGTGACGGAGAATGACGACGAGGACGGCGAGGAACCCTCCCTTGCCCCGAAGCCGCCGCGCGAGGGCTGAGGCGGGCGCAGGGTTTTGCCATTCCCGGCGTCGATGCGAGACAGCGCCTCTGTCGAGGCGACGCGCGGGTGCCGAGGACCGGGACCGTGCGCGGACCGGCGCACGCGCCAGCCGTAGCCGGGAAAAGGCCGCCGCCGGCGGTGCGGGCCTCCGCGGCCCGACGGCGTCCCCTTCCGGCGCGGCGCCTCCCGACGCGATGCCGGGGACGCGGGGCGGCTGTTGCGGGACAGTCGCCGGGCGATGAGGCGCCCCCAAGCCGAAATGGTTGGACGCGCACCCTTGCCATCGGTCCTTTCGCGGGGTTGCGGGAGATCGAGCGTCGCACCCGGACCTGCCGGCCGCAGGTTCGGATGGGGCGGGGCGGGATCGGACGGCAGAGGAGCGCACCGGCAATGTCCGGGCGCCTCGTCTGGGGACAGGGCGAATTTCCGTTTCGGGACATATGGACAGGGCGCGACCGAGACTCTATAACCCGCCCGCTCCGCACGGCTTGCAGCCGTTGCCGGCTACGCCCAGGTAGCTCAGTTGGTAGAGCATGCGACTGAAAATCGCAGTGTCGGCGGTTCGACTCCGTCCCTGGGCACCATTTCCCCGCTTTGGGTGGCTCTAGAAAGCTCAAAAAGCGGTAAATTTCCTCAACTTAACTGAATTTGAGGCTCACGGCAGCTCTCCGGGGCTCGTTGGCATTCGCGGATGCCAACAAATCGCGATGCCAACAAAGGGCGCCTCCAATGCCATTGACAGACATCGCTATCCGCCAGGCCAAGGCCACGGAGAAGCCGTTCAAACTGTCGGATGGAGGCGGCCTCCATCTTCTCGTCACCCCAACGGGTGGCAAGCTCTGGCGGCTGGCCTACCGCTTCGATGGGAAACAACGGCAGCTCGCGTTCGGCGGGTATCCAGAGGTCACGTTGAAGGATTCTCGGGCCAGAAGGGATGCGGCGAAGGAGACACTCGCAGCAGGTGTCGATCCCGGTGCCAAGGCCAAAATCGAGAAGCGGACACGGCAGATCGCTGCCGGCATACGTTCGGTTTCATCTCAGCGGAATATTGAGCTGCCGCCCCCAGGCAGATGGAGCACAAGATCGGCGCCATCGCGACGGCCACGACATCCTTGTTCAGGAGGGCGGCCATGATCCCGGAAACGGCGATGAGGATGGCCCTTGGGGCCCACAACGAGGTGACCAATCTTGTTGGCGATCCAGTCATAGACGCCGGCGACCATGAAGGCTGCCGACACCGTCATAAGGCCGAATAGAAGGCCGATGACTCGGTAGTCAACCGCCCCCCACGCGGCGGCGGGGGAAATCTCGCCCGCCGCTATAAGTACCAAAGCCCCGACCGTGGCAGCCCC
>JAEYTJ010000177.1 GCA_023434095.1 Pseudomonadota bacterium
CGTTGGTGCCGCGCGGCGCGTTCACCTGCCGGAGTTCGGGCGCGGAGGTCGCGGCACCGCGGCCGGCAGTGCCGGGACGTCCCTGCTGCAGCGCCAGCGCGTTGAACAGCACGGCGGCGCTGGCGCCGGCCGCGAGAACGAGCATGAACAGGTCGGAGCGCCGGCGCCCCTGGCGGTACGGGCGCCCCGCGACGCGCTCGCCGTCGAGATCGATGTCGTCCACCAGAAGATCGCTGGCATAGGAACGGGGCATGGAACCGTGATCTTGGAAACCGAATCGGAACGCCATCGGCAGGGTCGGGAAGACCATGCCATGCGGGGCTTAAGCGAACCCTAAAAGCCCGCCTCGTGCTTAACATCCGCTTTCCACTAACTGGCAATTTTGCGGTTTTTCGACACAGCTTGGGCAACCCACGCGCGTTATCCTGCCACACAAGACTCTTGCGAGACCGCCCATGTTCTTCCTGCTGCGCATCGGTTTCTGGCTCACCCTGGTTTTCCTGCTCCTGCCGGCCGTGGTCGGCGGGCCGGGAGGGAACACCCCTGCCAACACGCCGGGGACGGCGGGCGCCGCGGCGAGTGGCGAGCCCAAGGTCAGCGCCTTCGACGCCCTCTCGGCCGCCAGCGCGGCGGCGGCGGATGCCGGGGGCTTTTGCGCCCGCCAGCCGCAGGCGTGCGCCATCGGCGCCAGCCTGATCGAACTGATCGGCGAACGGGCCGAGGCCGGCGCGCGCTTCGCCCTGAGCTATCTCTCCGACCAGATCGTGGAAGAGAAGCGCAAGGCGGCGGAACGCGCCGGCGGCTCGCGGGCCGGCGACACGCTGACCACCCATGACCTCAGCCCCGCCTGGCAGGGCCCCCGTCCCCCCGCCGGCCTCGCGCCGGCGGAGAGGACCGGCGCCGCAGCTCCGGCACCGGCCGTCCCCCCGCCGAGCGCCGTCCCCACGGTTCCCACCGCCCCTGGCGACGTGCCGCTGCCGCCGAAACGTCCCGCCTGAGCCCGAAAGGGAGCCGCGCGCATTGCGCCCGGCCACCCGCCGCCCCTATATGCGGGCGCGAGAGGCGAGCGATGACATCAAAGATCGACAGCATCATCGAGGACTTCGAACTCCTCGACAATTGGGACGACCGCTACCGCTACCTCATCGAGCTGGGGCGCGCCTTGCCGCCCTTTCCGGAGGAGCGCCGCACGGAACAGTCGAAGGTGCAGGGCTGCGCGAGCCAGGTCTGGCTGGTCAGTGATGCAACCGAGGGAACGGACGGTCCCCGCCTCGCCTTCCTCGGCGATTCCGACGCCCATATCGTGCGCGGCCTCGTCGCCATCCTGCTGGCCTTCTATTCGGACCGGCCGGCCCGCGACATCGCGGCCTCGGACCCTGGCGCCGTGTTCGCGCGCATCGGCCTCAAGGACCATCTGACCCCGCAGCGCTCCAACGGGCTGCGCTCGATGGTCGAACGTATCCGGGGCGAGGCCCGCGCCGCGCTGGAAGGCGCGACGCCCTAGGCGCCTTCGCCGCCCGCCCCTTCCGGCGCCTTCCAGGCCCGGGTGCGGGCGCGGGCCGGGCCCTGCGCCGCCGCGCTCAGCCCGTAGTGCCGCGCCAGCCGGTCGAGCCCCAATGCCAGCACGACCTTGGCGGTTCGGGCCGGCCAGGCGCGCTCCTGCTCCACCTGCTCCAGACCTTTCAGGAAGCAGCAGACATCCATCAGCAGGCCGGCGAATTCCGGCCCCACCGCCTCCAGCGCCCGGCCCACGCGCTGACGGGCGGCGAGCATGGCCTCGGAAGCGTTGAGACCGGCCGTGCCGCCGGCGCGGTCCGTCCGCGTCACCGCGTCCCAATTGGCGGTCAGGCGCGGAGCCATGCCGGCGCGGGTGAAATCGGCCCGCAGCCGCTCGCCGGCGATGAGCTGGACCGGCGCGATGAAACTGCGGCCATCGCGCGCCCGCCGCCGCGCCAGCCAGCCGAGGGGGCTCTCCTCGAGATCGACCGCGACGGCGCGGCGCACGCCGTCGACCTCCACTTCGACGTGCTCGATGCGGCGCTCAGCCATGGATTCCTCCCGACGGGCCCGCAACGGTCATGGCGGGGGGCGCCAGCCGGCGTGCATCGTCCTCCAGCGCCGCCACCCAGCGGTCCCAGCCGGCGCTCTCCCGCCGCTCCTCGATCCGGCGGCAGGCATAGGCGACGGTGGAACGGTGGCGGCCGAAGCCGGCCGCCACGCGGGTCATCGGCAGGCCGAGCCCGACATGGGCGAGATACATGGCCAGCGCCCGGGCGGAGGCGGACCGCCGGTCGAGCCGCCTGGGATGCATCACGCGCGGGAGCGGAATGGCGGTGGCGTCGGCCGCCAGCCGCGCCGCGATCAGGCACGGCTCGGCCGCCAGCCGCACCGCTGCGGGCGGGGAATTGGAATCAGGCATGACACAATCTCCGATAAAGGAATTTAAGCCTAGTATAGGAATGATTGCCTGACAAGAACAAAAACGGAACACCGTCGTGCCATCGCCAAATCGGTTGAGCTATGGCAGTCCCCCGCCCGGGTGACGCGTTCTAGGAATTTTATCCGCACCCTTTCCTGCCCCGCGATACTCGCACCCTTCCCGTGAGATGGCAGGAAAGGCCGCGATGACAGGCTCCTTCACCGCCGACCGCCCCCTCCGCCGCCGAATTCGGGCGGCCCGCAGCGAGGAACGCGAGGACATCATCGCCGGCCGCACAGCGGCGCTGCGGCCGTTTCTCGGCCGGGCAATGGAGGATTCCCGCGCCACGCTGCGCCGCCTGCTGCGCGCGGAGCGGCGAGCCGCCCGTTCCGGTGTAGGCTATGACGCCGCGAAAAAGGCCGCCACCTTGGGTGACGGCCTTTCAGGTCCCTTCGCTCAGCCCTGAGGCCGGGCGGTTCAGCCGGCCGCGCTGCGCCGGCGCTGCTGGCCGAGCCCCATCTCCTTCGCCAGCGCGGAGCGCGCGGCGGCGTAGTTGGGTGCAACCATGGGGTAGTCGGCCGGCAGGCCCCATTTCTCGCGATAGGCCTCGGGCGTGAGATTGTACTGGGTGCGCAGGTGCCGCTTCAGCGACTTGAACTTCTTGCCGTCTTCCAGACACACGATGTAGTCGGGCATCACCGACTTCTTCGGCGGCACCGCAGGCTTGAGCGGCTCCACCACCACCTCGGCCTCGCCCTTGTCCACGCGCTGCAACGCGCCGTGCACTTCCGCAAGGAGGGTGACAAGTTCATTGGCCGAGACCGCGTTATTGCTCACATACGCCGAGACGATATCGGCGGCGAGTTCGATATAGCTGTCGGCGTCGTTGATATCGCTCATGACACATTCTTCAATTCAAGTTGCAAAATTCTCGCGAAACGCCCAATCGCGGCGCGTGCACGATCATTGTACGTCAAACTACGTCCTCATCAGACGTATTAGCTCGACGGGCGACCACGAGTTCACAGATAAACTTGAACAGCGGCAATCTCAAGGTTTTTCGAGCACCAGAGGCGCAATGACGCGTGCAATGCGGAATACCACGGAGACTGTCGCCCGCACCTCGCAAGCTCAGTCAAATCGAAAGCCCACGGTGGCGCCAGCACGCCGCGGCGATTGGAAGGGCAAAACTTCGTGAAGGACGAGAACACTTGCCGCTGCCCGCGCATGCCATTATCTCGTCGGAAAACCTCAAGGATTTTCGCATGGACCAGATCTCCCGCCGTCCCCGCGTGGTGAAGTCGGACGCGGAGTGGCGCGCCCAGCTCACCCCCGAGCAATACCACGTCACGCGCGGCCACGGCACCGAATGCGCCTTCAGCGGTCCGCACCTCTCCCAGAAGGAGCCGGGCCTCTACCGTTGCGTGTGCTGCGAAGCGCCGCTGTTCCGCTCCAACGCCAAGTTCGAATCGGGCACCGGCTGGCCGAGCTTCTTCCAGCCGGTCGATGCCGAGGCGGTCAGCGCCTATCACGACCATTCCTACGGCATGCATCGGGTGGAGGTGCGCTGCGCGAGCTGCGACGCCCATCTCGGCCACGTCTTCCCCGACGGCCCGCCCCCCACGCGCCAGCGCTTCTGCATCAACGGCGTCGCCCTCGCCTTCGAGGCGGACGGCGAGGGCGAAGGAACGCGCGCGTGAGCCTCGACACCACGCTGCCTCCCGCCGCCGACCATCCGCCAGAGGTCCGCTCCTTTCGCGGGCAGACGCTGAGCGACCCCTATGCCTGGCTCAGGGCCGAGAACTGGCGCGAGGTCATGCGCGACCCCGCCCTTCTCGCCCCCGACATTCGCGACTGGCTGGAAGCCGAGAACGCCGCCGCCGAGGCGTGGCTGGCGCCCCACGCCCCCCAGCGCAAGCAGCGGGTCAAGGAGATGCGCGGGCGCATCAAGGAGGACGACGCCTCGGTGCCGTCCGCCGACGGCCCGTTCGCCTATTTCACCCGCTTCCGCGAGGGCGGCCAGCACCCGCTGGTCTGCCGTCGTCCCGCCGGTGCCATCGCCGGGGAGACCGTGCTGCTCGACGGCGACGCGCTGGCGGAAGGAAAGGCCTATTTCCAGTTCGGCGACGCCCGCCAGTCGCCCGACCACCGCCTCTACGCCTGGACCGCCGACGAGGCCGGTTCGGAATACTACACGCTGCGCATCCACGACATCGAGGCCGGCACCGACCTGCCCGACCTGATCGCCGAGACCACCGGCGACGTGCTGTGGAGCGCCGACGGCGCCCATCTCTTCTATATCAAGCGCGATGCCGAACACCGGCCGAGCTTCGTCTACCGCCACCGCCTCGGCACCGACCCGGCGGAAGACGTGCTCGTCTATGAGGAGCCGGACAAGGGCTTTTTCGTCTCGCTCGGCCACACCCAGTCGCGCCGCGTCGGTCTGATCTCCTGCGGCGCCCACGCCACCAGCGAAGCCTGGCTGATCGATCTGGCGGCCCCCCTCGCCCCGCCGGTCCTCGTCGAGCCGCGCGTGCCGGGCCTGCGTTACGGGGTCGAGCACCATCCCTCGCTCGATGGCGTGGAAAGCCTCGTCATCGAGACCAATGCCGACGGCGCCGAGGACTTCAAGATCGTCGCGGCCCCGCTCGACGCGCCCGGCCGCGCCCATTGGCGCGATCTGGTTCCGCACAAGCCGGGGCGCCTGCTGCTGTCGGTGTGCGTGCTGCGCGATCACCTCATCCGGCTGGAGCGCGAGGACGGATTGCCGCGCCTCGTCGTCCGCGCGCTTGGCGATGGCGGCGAGCATGCGGTCGCCTTCGCGGAAGAAACCTATTCGCTCGGCTTCGATCCCGGCTTCGGCTTCGACAAGACCGAAATCCGCTTCACCTATTCCTCCATGACCACGCCGTCCGAGGTGTGGGACTACCATATGGCGAGCCGCGCCCGCGTGCTGCGCAAGCGCCAGGACGTGCCGTCCGGCCACGACCCCAAGCGCTATGTCACCCGGCGGCTGATGGCGCCGGCGGCGGATGGCGAGTTGGTTCCGGTGTCGCTGCTCTATGCCGCCGACACGCCGCTCGACGGCAGCGCGCCCTGCCTGCTCTATGGATATGGCGCCTACGGCATCTCCATCCCCTCGGGCTTCTCCACCTCGCGCCTGTCGCTGGTGGATCGGGGCTTCGTCTTCGCCATCGCCCACATTCGCGGCGGCACGGAGAAGGGCTGGCGCTGGTACCGCGAGGGCAAGCTGGCGAAGAAGACCAACAGCTTCACCGACTTCATCGCCGCCGGCGAACACCTGATCGCCGAGAAGATCGTGGCGGCGGACCGCATCGTCGCCCATGGCGGCTCGGCCGGCGGCATGCTGATGGGCGCAGTGGCCAACATGCGGCCGGACCTCTTCGCCGGCATCGTGGCGGAAGTGCCCTTCGTCGACGTGCTCAACACCATGCTCGACGACACGCTGCCGCTGACCCCGCCGGAATGGCCGGAATGGGGCAATCCGATCGCCGATGCCGAAGCCTTCGGCACCATCCGGGGCTATTCGCCCTATGACAATGTGACGGCGCAGGACTATCCCGCGCTGTTCGCGCTGGCCGGGCTCACCGATCCGCGCGTCACCTATTGGGAACCCGCGAAATGGGTGGCGAAGCTTCGCGCCACCAGGACAGACCGGCGCCCGCTGCTGCTGCGTACCAATATGGAGGCCGGCCATGGCGGCGCGTCCGGCCGTTTCGACCGGCTGGAGGAGACCGCGATGATCTACGCCTTCGCCCTGGCCACCGCCGGGCGCTGAAGATCGATCCTTCCAGGCATGAAAAAGGGCGCCCACCGGGCGCCCTTCGCACATCTCGAACGCGCGGCCGCTCAGTCGCGGGCGACGCTGCCGGCAACATGGTCGCGCAGAGCCTGTAGCGAGGCGAAGCGCAGCACGCCGTCCGGCAGGTCGGCTTCGATCGAGCCGTCGGAATAGAGCGTGTAGCTCATGCCGCCGATCGTGCCGGATTTCAGCACGGTGACGGAGGGCTCGGCGGGTGCCGGCTCCTCGGCGAGCAGGTCGTTATCGCTGAGGAAAGACGATGGCAGCGGCTCCGGCTCGGGCTCCGGCAGGAACGGTTCCCGCTCGGACGCGACCGGCGCTTCCTCGTCCTCCGGTTCGGAGACAGGACGGTTCGGCGCATGCCCTGCCCCGGCGGTCGTGCGCAGGAAGCCCGGCAGTTCGCGGCGCGCAGGCTCGCTGGGCGAGGGCTCCGCAGGCGACGGCATAGCCGGCATAGGCATGGGCGGCGAAGGCTCATGCCGAACGGGTTCGACGCGCGGTGGCTCCGGCCGCGCCGACTCCAGCCTGAACGGCTCCGTCCGCAGGGACTCAGGCCGCAGGGGCTCGGGCCGCAGCGCGTCGACACGCGGCGGCTCGTTGCGAGGCGCCTCTTGCCGCGGCGGCTCCGCCCGCACGGGGTCGGCGCGCACCGGCTCGACCCGCGGAGGTTCCGCCCGCCGGCCTTCCGGCCGCGCGGCTCCGGGGAGAGGGGAGCGGAAGGGAGGCAAGGGCTCGGCTTCCGGCTCGCTCTCGGGCGCGAAGGCCGGCTCGGGTTCGAACTCCGGCTCCGCCTCGAAGGCCGCTTCGCCCGCACGTGGCGGCGCCGAGGGGCGCTTGCGGCCGAACCAGGCGGGAGGCTCGCGCGTCTCGTCGAGGGGCGCGAGGTCGAGCGGGGCCAGCTCCTGTGGCGGGCGCACGGGGGCCGGCTCCTCATAGGTCGGGACGGCCGGCACATCGGCGTCCACGGCCAGCGCGGCCGCCACCGTCTCGGTCCGAAGGACGGGATGCTCGTCCTCCAGCGGCTCGAAATGCACCGCGCCTTCCAGCTTGTCGGCGATGTCGGTCAAGATCCGCAGAATGAAGCCGAGAGCGACCATCAGAAGACCGCCGACAAAAATCGAGCTGCCGACCATCATCAGGCCTGCGCCGGAAGTCGTCTCTGCGGAACCGAACCCGATTAGCCCGAAGACGATGCCAAGCACGGCCAGAGCCGCGCCGATTCCGATGACTGCTGCACCCATGAAGAAACTCCGCCGGACCGATTCGCCGTCGGCCCTTCTTGTACGAGACCTTACGTCCAGTACAGCTTTAACGAAAGCGGGCGCGCACCCCGACGCCCCGTTTCTCCGCCCGGCAGGCTCTCGGCACGGCAGCGGGGAAGAATTCGGCCGCGCGCGACGCTTTTGGTTGTCGCCTGCCGCGCGGCGCCCTATCTAGTCGGTGCCGATCTTTCACGGTGCCTGCGCACCCGCGAGGGGCGCCGACGCGGCGCGGCCGGATTTCATTTCTGCGGAGACAGATTCCATGTCCTTCACGCTTCCCGAGCTTCCCTACTCCTACGACGCCCTCGCCCCCTACATGTCGCGCGAGACGCTCGAATATCATCACGACAAGCACCACCTCGCCTATGTGAACAACGGCAACAACCTGCTGAAGGGCACCGAGTGGGAAGGCCAGTCGCTGGAAGAGATCGTCAAGGGCTCCTTCGGCAAGAATGCCGGCCTGTTCAACAATGCCGGCCAGCACTTCAACCACATTCATTTCTGGAAGTGGATGAAGCCGAATGGCGGTGGCGCGATCCCCGGCGAGCTTGAGAAGAAGATCGTCGAGGATCTCGGCTCGGTCGACAAGATGAAGGAGGACTTCATCCAGGCCGGCGTCACCCAGTTCGGCTCGGGCTGGAACTGGCTCGCGGTCAAGGACGGCAAGATCGTCGTCATGAAGACCGCCAATGGCGAGAACCCCCTCGTCCACGGCGCCACCCCGATCCTCGGCTGCGATGTGTGGGAGCACTCCTACTACATCGACTATCGCAACCGCCGCCCGGACTACCTCAAGGCGTTCGTCGACAACCTGGTGAACTGGGAATACGTCGCCGAGCTCTATTCCAAGGCCGTCTGATCGGTCCTGGCAGAAATCGGGGCGCCGTCGCTGGCCGACGGCGCCCTTTTTCGTGGCCGGATGCCCGTCTACTGGCCGAACGGGACCTGGGTGCGCGGCCCCGCCGGGCGCGGCCCCGGCGGCCAGCCCTGCACGCAGTAGTCGTTCCAGAAATTGAACTGCCAGGCCGAGCGCCACTGATAGAGCCAGTTGTCGCATTCCGCCTTGCTGCGGAAGCAGCCGTCGACGGTGCGGCCTTCGATGAAGTCGTAATTCCACGGCGCCTGGCGGCGGCCGGTGAAATGGCCGTACCAGAGCTTCGCCGGGTTCGTTGCGGCCGCCATCTTTCGGCAGTCCCCGCCGGGGAAGGTCCCGGTGAATTCATAGGCTTGCGCCGGCCCGCCGGCGGCCCCCACCATCAGGCAGGCGAAGACCGCTGCCGACGCAATTATTTTCCCGCGCATGGCACTTTCCTCCGGGGCCCGGCAATGTCGCGGCCCGCTCTCATCAATGTATGCGCCCGCCGCACGAGGGAAAGGGGCCGCTAGAGCACGCCTTATCCGATCAGATTGGTTCAATCTGATCGGATCGCACGCTAGAGCCAGCGGATCATCCTGAGCCACGCCACCAGCCCGACGCCGAGCCCGGCGGCGAGGATGGTCACCGCCCAGAAGCCGTTCGGGTCCTGCGCGCCGGGAATGCCCTCCACATTCATGCCCATCAGCCCGGTGATCAGCGTCAGCGGCGCGAAGATCACCGTCACCGCCGCCAGCACGAGCATGGAGCGGTTCATCTGCTCGGCCCGACGTTCCACCATCTGGTCGTAGATGACGGCAGCGCGGTCGCGCACCGAAACCAGCTCCTCGGCGAAGCGCGTCACCCGGTCCGCCGCCTCGCGCAGCCGATTGCGGTCGCGCGGGGAGAGCCATTCGGCGTCTTCCAGCGAGAAATGGTTCAGTGCCTCCCGCTGCGGGGCGATGTAGCGGCGCAGGATGATGGCGACGCGCCGCACCTCGGAAACCTTTGGGCTGAGATTGGACAGCGTGGCGCTCAGCACCTGCTCTTCCAGCTCGTCCGCCTGCTCCGCCAGCGCGGTGATCACCGTGTCCATGCGGTCGACGAGGCGCATGGAGAGATCGGCGACGAATTCGCCCGGGGTGCGCGGCGCCCGGCCGCGCTGGATGGCGTCCTCGAAGTCGCCGACCGCCGACAGCGCCCGCCGCCGCACCGAGACGATGCGGTGCGGCTCCACCCAGAAGCGGATCGAGTGCATCTCGTCGGGGAGCGAATAGGGCATCAGGTTGATGCCGCGCAGATTGAGGAAGGCGCCGTTGTCGAAGAGCGCGCAGC
>JAEYTJ010000246.1 GCA_023434095.1 Pseudomonadota bacterium
TATGTCCGACTTTCGGGCCGCCGGTTCCGAGACCAGTGACGGCTGGGCGCGTCGCCCGGCATTGGCCGGTCGTTGGCCTGGAGGCCCTTGGGATCGATGGCCTTTTCGCGGCCGGGCGGAACCCGCCCGTTTCGGTCACCGGCTCTGGACCGTGCGAACAGGATAGCTTTAATCAGCGCCTTCAACCGTCATGCGCCATCTGACGGAACGTCACGACGAGCGGAAGAGGCCGGCAGGGGCGGGAATGGGCATATGAGCAGTGGGCGGGGCGACATGGCTGGAAGATCACCGTATTTCTTTCCGGCACTGGCGTTCGCCATGGCGGCTCCGATCTTCGCCGTCGACACGCTGACCCCGCTCGACACCGCCATCGCCGTTCTCTACGTCGCCGTTATCATGCCGTCCGCGCACTTCCTCGGGCGCCGCGGCGTGCTGGCGGTGTCTGGCACCTGCATCGCCCTCACCCTCACCAGCTTCCTCATCGTGCATCAGGAAGACTGGGAAGGGTCGGCGCTGGTGAGGCTGTGCGTCAGCCTATCCGCCATCCTGATCACCAGCCTGCTGACCTTGCGAAACCAGCAGGTGACGTCGGCGCTACGGGAACAGGCCAACCTCCTCAACCTCACCCACGACGCCATTTTCGTGCGCGACCTCGCGGACCGCATCACCTATTGGAATCAGGGCGCCGAGCGACTCTATGGCTGGAGCCGTGCCGAGGCCCTCGGCCAGACGGCCGCCGGCCTTCTGCGTACCCGCTTTCCCGACACGCCGGCACGCATCCACGCCGCACTGCTGGCGGATTCTCAATGGTCGGGCGAACTCGCCCATTTCAAGCGCGACGGCACACAGGTCACCGTGCTGAGCCGGTGGTCGTTGCAGCGGGACAAATCCGGCCGCCCCGTCGCGGTCATGGAGACCAATAACGACATCACCGAACGCAAACGCTCGGAGAGCATGCTGCAAAAGGCCCAGACCGAGCTGGCCCACGCCGCGCGTGTCGCCACCATGGGCGAACTCACCGCCTCGATCGCCCATGAGGTGAACCAGCCGCTCGCCGCCGTCGTCACCAACGGCGAGGCGTGTCTGCGCTGGCTGGGGCGCGAGGTGCCGGACCTCGGCGAGGCCCGCGCCTCGGTGGAGCGCATGATCAGCAATGGACGCCGCGCGAGCAATGTCGTCGCCCGCCTGCGGGCGCTGGCCCGGCGGGACGACCCCGACCACGTCGCGGTCAACCTGAACGACATCGTCGAGGATGCCCTGACGCTGGTGGAACGGGAGGCGGAATCACACAGCGTTGCCGTCAGGCTCGACCTTCAGGCCTCGCTTCCCGACATTTCGGGCGACCGCGTGCAGTTGCAGCAGGTGATCATCAACCTGATGATGAACGCCATACAGGCCATGTCGGGCGTCTCCGGCCGGGGGCGGCGGCTGTCGGTCGCCACCGGCCGGGATGGGGAGGCCGCGGGGAAGGGCTGCGTCACCGTCGAGGTGCGCGACGCCGGCACCGGCGTCGACGCGCAGGGCGCCGACCAGCTCTTCACCGCCTTCTACAGCACGAAGAAGGAAGGGCTCGGCATGGGCCTGTCGATCTGCCGTTCGATCATCGAGGCCCATGGCGGGCGCATCTCGTTCGCTGCCAATCCCGATCACGGGATGTGCTTCACCGTCAAGCTGCCCGCACCCAAGGAACCCACGCCGTGATCTCCCATTCCTCCTCGAGCCGCCCGCCCGCCGCCGCGCCCGCGCCCACGGTGATCGTGGTCGACGACGACGAGGCGCTGCGCGAGGCGCTCGGCAGCCTGTTCCGCTCGGTGGGGCTGCGGGTCGAACTCTATGGTTCGGCGGCCGAACTGCTCGCCGCCAGGCCGCCCGCCGCGCCGCGCTGCCTGGTGCTCGACATCCGCCTGCCGGGGGTGAGCGGGCTCGACTTCCAGGGCCAGATCGCTGCCTCGCCGATGAACATGCCGATCATCTTCATGACCGGCCACGGCGATATCCCGATGACGGTGCGGGCGATGAAGGCGGGAGCGGTCGACTTTCTCACCAAGCCGTTCCGCGACCAGGACATGCTCGACGCGGTGACGACGGCGCTGGAGCATGACCGCAGGCAGAGCGAGGCCGACAAGGCCGCGACCGATATCCGTGCACTCTACCAGTCGCTGACCGCGCGCGAGAAGGAAGTCATGGCCCTCGTGACCTCGGGGCTGATGAACAAGCAGGTGGCCGCTGAGATCAACCTCTCGGAAATCACGGTGAAGATTCATCGTGGCCATGTGATGCGTAAAATGAACGCCAAGTCCTTGGCCGAACTGGTGCGCATGGCTGAAACGCTCGGCCTTGGCATCACAAAGGCTTAAATTGCAAACCTCAGTATGATTTGAATCTCGGATCTTTCGCGCCATCCTCTTTCTGACGCGCCAAGGCGTGCCGCTTTGACCGCGAAAGGAAATGCCCCGTGTCTGACGTTCCGATGATCGCCATCGTCGATGACGATGAGTCGGTTCGCGTGGCGACCGCAAGCCTCGTCCGGTCCTTTGGCTTCAAGACGGCCGTGTTCGCGTCGGCGGAAGCGTTTCTCGCCTCGCCGGCGCTGCCGCAGACCGATTGCCTCGTGACCGATGTGCAGATGCCGACCATGAGCGGCCTCGAACTGTTCGAGGCCTTGAGGGAACGGGGAGTTGCCCTGCCCGTGATCTTCATCACCAGCTTTCCCGAGGAGCGGGTGCGGCGGCGGGCCGAGGATGCGGGAGCCACCGGCTTCCTCTCGAAGCCCTTCGACGCCGACGCCATGATGGGCTTCGTGTTCGAAGCCCTGAAGTGCCAGCCTTTGCCGCGCTAGCGCCTGCGCCTGCCGCCGTTCGTGCCGACAAGACGAGCGCTGCAGCTAACGCTTGTCCTGCTTTTCACTCCCGCGCCCCGCACCGACCTCAGAGGAGCCTGTCATGGACATCGAAGCTACCAAGAAGCGCCGCCTCGCCCCGCTGGCGACCCCCACCACGCTGCCCTCAAACGCCGTGGCCGACATCGCCGGCGCGATGACCACGCTGCTCGCCGACGTGTTCACGCTCTACATCAAGACCAAGAACTTCCACTGGCACCTCTCGGGCCCGCATTTCCGCGATTACCATCTCATGCTCGACGAGCAGGGCGACCAGCTCTTCGCCATGACCGACGACATCGCTGAGCGCGCGCGCAAGCTCGGCGGCGTGACGCTGCGTTCGGTCGGCCAGATCGCCCGCCTGTCGCGGCTGGAGGACAATGACGCCGATTTCGTCACCGCGCAGGACATGCTCGCCGAACTGCGCAGCGACAATCTCGCGCTGGCCGGCTTCCTGCGCGCCACCCATGCGCTGTGCGACGAGCACGGCGATGTCGCCAGCGCCAGCCTGATCGAGAACTGGATCGACGAGACTGAGCGCCGGACCTGGTTCCTCTATGAATCCGGTCGCCACGACGAGGTGCGGGGCTGAGCCGCTCCGCCCGCCACGGCTTTTCTCCCCGAAGACACGCCTGGCCGCCGCTGTCCCCCGGCGGCGGCCTATTCTCGCGCTGCCCCGCAGGGGGCCGCGTGCGACGCGGCCTGTCGAACCAATGCCGCCTGCGGCGGTTCTGCCAAGGGAGCACCTGCGCGAGGAGGCGTCGGCGTGAGCGATTATGATTTCTACTATTGGCCGCTGCCGTTCCGCGGCCAGTTCATTCGGGCCCTGATGGCCTATGCCGGTGCGAGCTGGGACGAGCACGGGGCGGAGGAGATTGCGGCGCTGATGCAGCGCGGGCCGGCGGACCAGCCTGTCGCCTTCATGGGCCCGCCCGTCCTCATCGAGCGCTCCTCGGGCCTTGCCCTGTCGCAGATGCCGGCGATCGCGCTCTATCTCGGCGAGCGCCTCGGTCTGGTCGCCGACGATCCGGCCCGGCGGGCGCTGACGGCGAAGCTCGTCAACGATGCCAATGACGTGCTGGACGAGGTGACGCTCGACGGCGGGCGGCAGATGTGGACGCGGAAGACGTGGGAGGCGTTCGTCCCCCGCCTCGTCCACTGGATGAGGATCGCCGAGGCGACCGGCCTCCGCCACGGCCTGACTGCGGAGCGCGGCCACCTGCTCGGCACCCCCGAGCCGGAGGTGGCGGACATCGTCACCGCCACCTTGTGGTCCACCTTGGGCGAGCGCTTTCCGCCCATCCAGTCGCAGCTGGAGGAGAGCGCACCGGTCCTTGCCGGTCTGATTCGTCGCGTCGGCGCGACCCCCGCGCTCGCGGCCCTGCAGGAGAAGTCGCGTGCGCTCTACGGCTCCGCCTATTGCGGGGGCGAGATCGAAAAATCGCTGCGGCAGGTGCTGGACATCCCGGTGGGCGAGGATTGAGCAGGCGCCGCCCGCGCCTTTCGCTCTCCGCGCCTCACCTTGGGGTTCAGCCGAGCTTGCGCAGCAGCCGCATTGCTTCTTCGCGTTCGGCCGGTGCGAGCGGTTCGAGCGTGGCGGCTGATATCTCCACGGCGACACGAATGGCGGCGTCAGCGACCTCGCGGCCCCGCTCCGACAGGTCGACGGTGCGCCGGCGCCGGTCGTGCGGGTCGTCGGCGGTGATAAGAAACGCGCGGGCGGTCAGCCGGTCCACGACGCCCTTTATGGTGGCGGCGTCGAGATGGATCAGCCGCCCCAGATGGTTCTGCGAGCACGGGCCGGTTTCGCGCAGCTTGGCCAGCGCCGCGAATTGCGGCGGCGTCAGCCCCTCGATCATGCGGGCCGCGAAGAGGGAAGCGTGACGCTGGCAGGCGACTCGCATCAGGAAGCCGACCTGCCCGTCGAGCCGGTAGGCCTCGCCGCCTCCGCCACTGGCGCCGTCCGGCTGTGCCGGACCGCCCCTGTTCATGACCATACCCCCATGAGATACCGTCAGCGCATCAGAGCACAGCCGGGCCTTCACGCAAATGCAAATTGTAGGGGACGGCTCGCTCGCCTGCTATCGCGCAGCCGTCGATGGTTCGGCTACCGGCGTGTGGCCGCGCATTTCGCCTTGCTCGATGCGGTACACCCGGTCGCAGATCGCCGCGCACAGATGCGAACTCTCTTCGCAGATCAGCAGCGACAGGCCGGCCGCCTTCAGCCGGGCCAGCGCCCGCCCCATCTGCTCCACCACGATCGGCGCCACCCCTTCGGAAGGCTCGTCGAGCAGCAGCAGCGCCGGGTTGCCGACCAGCGCCCGGGCCACCGCCAGCATCTGCTGCTCGCCGCCGGACATCTGCCCGCCGCGCCGCTCGCGCATGTCGCCGAGCTGGGGGAACAGCTCGAACACCGCCTCCATCGTCCACGCGTGGCCATCGGTGCCGGGCAAGGGGGGGCGGCGGCCGAGATCGAGATTCTCCCGCACGGTCAGTTCGGTGAAGATGCGGCGATCCTCCGGCACATAGCCGATGCCGAGGCGGGCGACCGCGTGGGTTGGGAGCGTTGCGAGATCGGCCCCGTCAAACCTCAGTCGGCGCGCCCGCCGGCGGACGAGGCCCATGATCGCCTTCAGCGTGGTGGACTTGCCGGCGCCGTTGCGCCCGACCAGCGCCACCGCTTCGCCGGGGGCTACCTGAAGCGACAGGCCAAACAGGATCTGAGCCTCGCCGTACCAGGCCTGGAGCCCGTCGATCTCCAGCAGTGGTGCCCTGTCGGTCATTGTGCCTCCCGCGCCGGCAAGGCGGCACCGCCGAGATAGGCGTCGCGTACCGCCGGGTCCTGCTGCACGGCCTCCACGCTGCCATCGGCGATCAGCCGCCCGCGCGCCAGCACCACGACCCGGTCGGCATGGCCAAACACCACATCCATCGCGTGCTCGGTGAACAGCACCGCAAGGCCCCGCGCCCGGGTCAGCCGGCGTACCAGCGCGATCATTGCCTGCCGCTCGTCGCCGGACATGCCGGCGGTGGGTTCGTCCATCAGCAGCAGGCTGGGGTCGCCCGCCAGCGCCATGGCGAGTTCGAGGCGCTTCACGTCGCCATAGGCGAGGGTGGCGGCGGGGCGTTCGGCCAAGGCTTCCATGCCGGTCTGGTCGAGGAGCGCAAGCGCCTCCTCCCGCGCCATGCGGCGTGCCGGCGCCCACAGGCGGAACACGTGCCCCCGCGCGGCGATCAGCGCCATCTGCACGTTCTCTCGCACCGTCATCGAGGCGAAGACGCTGGCGACCTGGAAGGTGCGGCCGACGCCGAGACGGGCGATGCGGCGCGGGGCGAGCCCGGTGATGTCGCGGCCAAGCAGTCGAACACTGCCCGCATCCGGCCGCAACTGGCCGTTGACGATGTTGAAGCAGGTGGATTTGCCGGCGCCGTTCGGGCCGATCAGCGCCAGCAATTCGCCGGGCGCGATGGCAAAACTCACCCCGTCCAGCGCCCGCACGCCGCCATAATGCTTGGTGAGCGCCGTGACTTCCAGCACCGGTGCATGTGCGGCCACGCTCATGCCGTGCTCCCCCTGCGGCGCAGCCCACCGGCGAGGCCGGAGGGGAAGGCCAGCACCAGCGCGAGGATCAGCAGGCCGAGCAGGCCGCGCCAATAGGGGCTCTCGCGCATGACGAGGTCCTGCAGCAAAGTGAGGCCGCCGGCGCCGAGCAGCGGGCCCGTCAGGCTGTGCACGCCGCCGAGCAGCACCATCACCAGCCCGTCGATGGAGCGACCGACCGAGATCGCCTCCGGCGAGATCGAACCCTTGGCAAAGGCGAAAAGCCCGCCCGCCGCCCCGCACAGCGTGCCGGCCACGGCGAAGGCGAGCCAGCGCACCTTTTCCACCGCGATTCCAGAGGCTTCCGCCCGCAGCCGCGAATCCCGCGCCGCCCGTAGGGCGAGGCCAAGCGGGGCGAAGGCGAGGCGGCGGAGAAGAAAGAGGCCGATCAGGGTGACGGCGAGCGCGGCGAGGTAGAGCCCGCCGGCGCTGTCGAGGGGCGGGTCCGGCCAGACGCCGAACAGCCCGTTGGAGCCGCCGGTGACGTCTTCCCATTGATGGGCGATCGACCAGACGATCTGGGCGAAGGCCAGTGTCAGCATGGCGAAGTACACGCCTTCCAGCCGGACGCAGAACCACCCGAACAGCACTGCGCCGGCCGCTGCCGTCGCCATGCCGACGGCGAAGGCCAGCGGTGTCGGCAGGCCGAGCACGGTCGCGGCGTAGGCGGTGCCGTAGGCGCCAAGGCCGAAATAGGCGGCGTGGCCGAAGGAGGCGAGGCCGCCGGGGCCCATGAGCAGATGCAGCGAGGCGGCGAAGAGCGCGGCGATCACCATGTCCAGCGCCAGCACCGGGGCGTAGCTGGCGACGCTGCCCAGCAGCGGCACGGCGGCGAAAAACGCAAGTGCTGCCAGTACGATCAGCCGACCCGGCCTTCCCAGCGGACGCAGCGGCGCCTCGGCCTCGCCGCGCCGGGCGGCGGGGGCGGGTGGCCGGCCGAAGAGGCCGTAGGGACGCACGATGAGCACCGCCGCCATGACCAGGAATTCGGCCACCAGCGTCAGCTTGGACATGTTGAAGCTGTGCCCGGCGATCTCCACCACGCCGAGCGCGGTGCACAGCGCCTTCACTTCCGCCACCAGCAGGGCGGCGAGGTAGGCGCCGCGGATCGAGCCCATGCCGCCCACCACCACCACGACGAAGGCGTCGCCGAGCACGGAGAGGTCGAGAGCGAGATTGGCGGGCTCGCGGGCCATCTGCAGCGCGCCGCCGAATCCGGCGATGCCGGTGCCGAGCGCGAAGACGGCGGTGAACAGCACGGCCTCGTTTATGCCCAGCGCCGCGACCATTTCGCGGTCCTGCGTGGCGGCCCGGATCAGGCGTCCGAAGCGGGTGCCAGTGAGGACGATGTGGAGGACGATGAGGACGATGGGACCGATGAGCGCGAGGAAGATGTCGTATTCCGGCAGCCGCCGGCCGAGGAACTCGACCGAGCCGGAGAGACCCGGCGCGCGGGGCCCGAGAATGTCCTCCGGCCCCCATATTGAGAGGGTGACGTCGCTGAGGATGAGCAGCAGGGCGAAGGTGGCGAGCAGCTGGTAGAGCTCCGGCGCCGCATAGACGCGCCGCAACAGCAGCACCTCCACCAGAGCGCCGAGCGCGGCCGTGATCAGCGCCGCGCCGACCACGGCGCCCCAGAAGCCGAGCGCGCCGCCGAAGGCCTCGCCGAGGAGTGGCGCCAGCGTCACCGCAAGGTACAGCCCCAGCATGTAGAAGGAGCCGTGCGCCATGTTCACGATGCGGGTGACGCCGAAGATGATCGACAGCCCCGCCGCGACGAGGAACAGGCCGGAGGCCGAGGCGAAGCCGTTGACCGCCTGGAACAGCAGCGCCTCGAAACTCATCGCCTCTTCCCGCCCGCCGCCGCGCTAGAGCATTTCCGAGCGAAGTGGGAACCGGTTCGCGTCAAGGAAATGCGTGAAAACAAAGAGATGGAGCGTTTCAGTATTTCTGTGAAACTCTGAAACGCTCTAGTTCGCCGCCGGGCGCAGCTTCGATACCTCGGCATCCGAGGGCAGCACGCGGGCGCCGTCGATATAGACGGGATCGACCATCACCCCGCGCCCGTCCTTCACCGCCAGCGTGCCGACAAAGGCGCCGAGCGTCGCCTG
>JAEYTJ010000274.1 GCA_023434095.1 Pseudomonadota bacterium
GCGCTGCGCGGCACGAACGAGAAATTCGTCCGCCGCTTCGCGCATATCGAGGACCGGCTGGCCGAGGCCGGCCGGACGCCGTCGCAGGCGAGCCTCGACGAGATGGAAGCGCTCTGGCAGGAGGCGAAGACGGCGGGCCCCAAGGAGTAGGGCGGCGGGGTGCCCTGCCCCGGCGCTCCCCTCGGTCGTCACCCCTTCTCAACGCAATCCCGGATCGGCCTTCGGCCCTCTGGGATGACGACAGGCCGTGGCGCTTTAACCTCGGATACGCCGGGCGCCGAAGCGGCGCTCGATCTGCTCGGCACGGTCGGGCGGCACGCGCACCGCGAGATGCAGGCGCCCTTCCGCATCTTCGCGGCGTTCCAGCACCTCGCTGTGCCGGTAGAGCCAGCTGAGATTGCCGCCGTCGGCGGGGTCGAGATCGACCGCGAGGCTCACCCGCTCGCGCGACAGGCGCTGCGAGATGGTGGCGAGCAGGGGCTCCATCCCCTCCCCGGTCAGCGCCGAGACGGGGATCGGCCGCGCGTCGCCGTCGCGCCGGGCGGCGGTGTTGAACAGGCCCGCCCGCGCCTCCGGCTCCAGCATGTCGATCTTGTTCCACACCTCGATCACCCGGTGATCGTCCTCCGGGTCGATATCGAGATCGGCGAGAACGCTCTTCACGTCATGCGCCTGCGCGTCCGCATCCTCATGCGCCATGTCGCGCACATGCAGGATGAGATCGGCCTCGATCACCTCTTCCAGCGTCGCCCGGAAGGCGGCGACGAGCTGGGTCGGCAGGTCGGAGATGAAGCCGACCGTGTCGGAGAGGATCACCTTGTCGCCGGTGGGCAACTGCACCGCCCGCAAGGTCGGGTCGAGCGTCGCGAAGAGCAGGTCCTGCGCCATCACGTCGGCACGGGTCAGTCGGTTGAACAGGGTGGACTTGCCGGCATTGGTGTAGCCGACCAGCGCAACCACGGGATAGGGCACCTTCTTGCGGCTGGCGCGGTGCAGCGCGCGGGTGCGCTTCACCTGCTCCAGCTCGCGTTCGATCTTGACGATGCGCTCGCCGATCAGCCGGCGGTCGGCCTCGATCTGGGTTTCGCCGGGGCCGCCGAGGAAGCCGAAGCCGCCGCGCTGGCGCTCCAGATGGGTCCAGGAGCGCACCAGCCGGCTGCGCTGGTAGTTCAGGTGGGCAAGCTCGACCTGCAGCACGCCTTCCTTGGTGCGGGCGCGCTGGCCGAAAATCTCCAGAATGAGCGCGGTGCGGTCGATCACCTTGGCCGACCACGCCTTTTCAAGGTTGCGCTGCTGCACCGGGCTCAGCGGGGCATCGACGAAGACCAGCCCCGCCTCCTCCGCCTTCACCAACTCGGCGATCTCCTCGACCTTGCCGCTGCCGAGATAGGTGGCCGGGCGCACCTGCGACAGGCCCACCAGCGCGCTGCCGACGAGCTTGAGGTCGATCGCCAGCACGAGGCCGACAGCCTCGTCGAGCCGCGCCTCGGGCGAGCGGCGCACGCCCTCCTCCCCTGCCCCGCGCCGGGTGAGGTGCGGGACGATCACCACCACGCGCGTGGCATCGCCGGAGGTCTCGTGCGCGACAGGCAAGCCGGCGGCGCGGCCGGCGGGCGACGTGCGGGAGGCCTTGGACTCCAAGATCAGCCCTTCTCGCCGGTCTCGTCGGGTTCGAACAGCTGAACCGGATGGCCGGGCATGATGGTCGAGATCGCGTGCTTGTAGACGAGCTGCGAATGGCCGTCCCGACGCAGCAGCACGCAGAAATTATCGAACCAGGTGACGACCCCCTGGAGCTTCACGCCATTGACCAGGAAGATGGTGAGCGGCGTCTTGTTCTTGCGGACGTGATTGAGAAAGGTGTCCTGGAGGTTCTGCGAACGTTCCGCGGCCATGGTTTTTTGATCCGTTTGTTTGTTGTTGCTCGTAGGTCGGCGCGGTCGTCCTGCGCTCTGCGCCCCGTCCGGGAGCGGCCAAGCACGAAGACGTGCGCCCCAAACATGGCATAGCACGTCTGGCGCGCAAGATGCTTTCGCCAAGTTGGTTCCGCTTGGCAAGGTCTTTCCGCATCGGCCGTGGCGGCGGCCGGGCACAATTACCGGCGTTAGCGGGAGATCTCGGCAACCCTGTGGTAGTTCTCGCGCAGGGCGCGCGTCACGGGGCCGGGCCGGCCGTCCCCGACGACGTGACCGTCGATTCGCACCACCGGGGTGGCGAAGTTGGTGGCCGAGGTGACGAAGGCCTCGCGCGCCGCCAGTGCCTCCGCGACCGTGAAGGGGCGCTCCTCGATCCGCAATTGCAGTTCTTCCGCCACCTCGAACATCACGGTGCGGGTGATGCCGCGCAGAATGCCGGCCTCCGCCGGCCGGGTGACGAGCCGCCCCTCGGGCGTGACGATCCACGCATTGGTCGCCCCGCCCTCCGTAACGTGGCCGCCTGCGTCGACGAACCAGGCCTCGCGCGCGCCGGCCTGCTTCGCCTCCTCCTTCGCCAGCACATTGGGCAACAGGCCGACGGTCTTGATGTCGACCCGCTCCCAGCGATTGTCCGGCACGGTGATGACGGCGATCCCCTGCCCGGCCACGGCCTCGCCCTTGGCGGGGTCGATCGAGCGGGCGGTCACCACGAGGGAAGGCGGCGTCGCGGAGTCCGGGAAATAATGATCGCGACGGGCGACGCCGCGCGTGACCTGCAGATAGACCAGCCCGTCGCGCACCCGGTTGCGGGCGATGGTCTGGCGCAGCACCACGCCCAGCGCGGCCAGCGGCATAGGCAGGCGGATGCGCAATTCGCCGAGCGAGCGGACCAGCCGCTCCAGATGCCGGCGCTCGTCCACCATATGGCCGCCGCGCACCTCGCAGACCTCGTAGACGCCGTCTCCGAACTGGTAGCCGCGATCCTCGACATGCACGCCGGCGACGGCGTGCGGGACATAAGCACCGTTCACATAGGCAATGCGCGACATCTTCCGTCCCCGTAGGCCTCACCCGTGGTCATTTTGCTCTCGTGATACGCCAATAACCCGGCATATCTGTTTGTTGTAATTGGATTTCTCATCGTCGCCACAGGGCAAAATTGGCAAGACCCAGCACGACGAGAATCTCCAGCCTGCCGAGGATCATGGCCAGCGCCAGCGTGAGCTGCGCGTAGGCCGGCAGCGCACCCCAGTCCGGCCAGTTCACGTCCGGCTGCCAGTTCACGGCGTAGACCGGCCCGACATTGCTGAGCGCGGCCAGGATCGCGACGAACGCCGCCTCGAAGCTCGGCATGGCCGGCGCCAGCGCGACCGTCAGCGCCCCGATGACCGAGCAGGCGACCCCGAACATGATCCAGATCGCCTTCATCATCTGCAGCGTCACATTCTGCTGCCCGAGGCGGCGCGGATGCACGGCGTTGGGATGCACCAGCCGCTCCAGCTCGCGCAGGCTCTGCAGCACCATCACGCCGGCGCGATAGATCTTGATGCCGCCGGCGGTCGAAAAGCTGGCGCCGCCGACGAACACCACGCTGAGAACCAGTGTCACCGGCAGGCTGGCAAAGGCGCCGGCATGCGGCTCTATGCCGGTTGTGGTGACGAGCGCGACGGCGGTGAAGAGCCCGTCCTCCAGCGCGATCGGCAGCGTAAGGCCCCCCTCGGTGCGGAACCCGATGGCCGCCGCGGCAATCCCGAGGAGGAGACAAAGACCGAAAAGAACAATGTTTTCATACTGTCCCAGCGCGAGGCGAAAGCGACGCGTGAGCAACAGGCGCTGCCACAATATGCTGGTGCCGCCTATCAGCATGAACAGGATCAGCACCGCCTTGATGCCGAAATGACCATAGGCGGCGATACCGTCGGCATCCGGCAGGAGCCCGCCGGTGGACAGCGCCGCGCCGGCCAGTCCCACCGCCTCGAACAACCGCACGCCGAGCAGGAACAGCGCCAGCGTGCACAGAAGCGTCGCGCCGAGATAGACCGGCAGCACCAGACGCAGCGCGTCGTCCAAGGTCATCTGCCGGGTGACTCCCAGCAGGTTGGAACGGGCGCTGCGGTCCGGCAGCCCGCCGAGGCCCGCCGGGCCGAGCACGGCGACGAAGCCGACGAGGGTGAGCAGCCCGCCCGCCCATTGCAGCGTCAGCAGCCAGCCCAGCGTCGCCCGCGGCACCTTTTCGAGATCGTGAATCTGGATCGGGCCGGTCGTGGTGAAGGCCGCCACCGCCTCGAGCCAGGCATGCAGCGGGCCGAGGGTCGTCGTCGCCGCGATCGGCACGGCGGCGATGATCGGCACGCCCAGCCACAGGACGAGCAGCAGGCCGTAGGCGGCGAGCCGGTCGAGCCGCCCCGTGCGGTTGCGCACCGCGAGATGCACCGCACCGGCGCCGAACACCGTGAGCAGCGCCGTCATCAGGAACACATCGGCTCCGGGCTCGCGGCGGAACAGCGACACCAGCGCCGCGAGCAGCAGAAAGCCGGCCATGACGCCGGCCGTCTGTGCGCTGTGGCGGGCGACCGCGATCATGCCCTGCCCCTCTCAGAAGAACTCGAGGCTGACGCGGAACAGCTGCTCGACCCGCTTCACC
>JAEYTJ010000295.1 GCA_023434095.1 Pseudomonadota bacterium
GGCCGCAATGCGTGCCGAGATCGGCGATGATGCGTTCGCGCTCGTCGAGATCGAGCGCGATGCCCTCATAGTCGTGCAGGCCGAGCCGGCCATAGAACTGCAGCGCGATCTGGTTGAGCGGCAGCAGCCCTTCCTTCAGCGAGGCCACCGCCATGCCAGCGCGGGTGTGGGTGTGGATGACGCAGGCCGCGTCGTGCCGGCTCATATGCACGGCGGAATGAATGGTGAAGCCGGCGGGATTCACCCGGTGAGGGCTGTCGCCCACCTTGTTGCCGTCCACGTCGATCTTCACCAGCGAGGAAGCGGTGATCTCTTCCCAGCGGTACCCATAGGGGTTGATGAGGAACCGCCCCGGCTCGCCCGGCACCCGCACGGTGCAATGGGTGTAGATGAGGTCGGTCATCCGGTAATGCGCGAGCAGCCGGTAGCAGGCGGCGAGGTCGACTCGCTGCTGCCATTCGGCGGCGCTCATCTCCGGGCTCAGGCGGGCGACGACCATGACGGCTTCTCCTCAGTTCGGCTCGTGAGCCGGGCGCGCGGCGGCCGCGTCCCAGTCCTCAAGCGCCCATTGGCGCAGCAGCAGGGCTTCCTGCGCGCGGTCCGACAATTCCTCGCCCTGCGCATCGGTGATGGCGTAGTCACGCGGCCCGAGTTCGCACAGAAACAGGCAGTCGGCGTCCGTGCCGTGGCGCGCCTGCCATGAGGTGAACCCCCGGCGCCACCAGTCGCGGAACACGGCGACCCAGGGCTGGTGCTGCGGAAAATGCAGCGGCAGCTGCACCTGGCAGCGATTGGCCACCCGGCCCTGAAAGCTGTCGGAGCGCGCCAGCAGCCGGCCCACCTGCGCCTGATACTCAGGGCTGATCGGCAGCATCATCTCGCGGTCGACCACGTAATGCGACAGGTCGGCGGCGAGGCGCAGCTCGGGGAAGGCGTCGAGCAGCAGCAGCGTGGCGAACATATCGTTGGTGATGCAGTTGCGGTGCGTCTCGAACTGCAGCGGGACGCCCTCCTCCCGGCCGATCCGCATCCACGCCTCGATGACCGGCACCATCTCCGCCACGGAGAGCGGCATCACCTGGCCGATGACGATGACGAAGGGCGAACCAATGTCCTTGGCGAGGTGCAGCGCCGGGCGCAGTTCCTCGATCGAGCGGGGAAAGGCGGTCAGCAACCCGCCGAGGCCGGTGCGGGCGAACTCCGCCACCGTTCCGCGCGCGGCCTCGATATCCATGGCGCCGAGGTCGATGGCCATGCCGTCGAAGCCGGCCGCCTTCACCGCATCGAAGCGCTCGGCCACCGGCCGCTCCGGCACGCCGGGGCGGCGTTGCTCGGTGGCCCAGAGCGACTGGTAGACCTTGAGCGGCATGGCTCAGACCCGCTTGGCGGCGCGCGGGCCGACGGGTTCGAGGTCGGTGTCGTCCATGATCCAGATCTTGTCGTCGGGATAGTCCGCCTCGGTCCGCCCGTTCCAGAACGCCTTGATCACCGCCAGCTGGAAGCCGAGATAGGTCATGGAATGCGGCTTGCGGCCCTTCTCCACGAAGATGGTGCGGTGCAGGTCCGGCAGCCGGTGGAACGGCACGCCGGGGAAGGCGTGGTGCGCGGTGTGGAACTGCATGTTCCAGCACATCCAGCGCATCAGCGCGTTGGTGCGCGTGGTGCGGGTGTTCTCGGTGATCTGGTCGACATGCGGCAGGCCGAGATGCTCGATGGTGTTCTGCAACTGGTGCACCGGCTTCATCACGATCATCGGCAGCAGCCAGAGCTTCACCGCGATCCAGCTGCCCGTCGCCACCGACAGGGCCACGATCAGCGCATAGCCGGCGAGATGCCAGCGCGCCTCGCGGATCACCTTGGCGTGCTGGTCCTCAGGGATGTAGTGCTCGCTGACGATACCGAAGGAAAAGCGCAGCACGCGGCGGATGCGGCTGTACCAATAGGTCGGCCCTAGCACCCAGAGCAGATAGGACAGCATCGAATAGCGCTCGCGCCCCAGCTCGCCGTCGCCCTCCCAGTCCTGGGTATAGCGGTGATGGGCGAAATGCTGGATCTGGTCGAAATCGCGCGGATAGATCAGCACGAAGCCGAACAGCCGGCCGAAGCATTCGTTGAGCGCCTTGGTCCTGAAAACCGTGGAATGGCTCATCTCGTGCTGGCCGGCATAGAGGAAATTGATCAGCGCGCCGTGCAGCATGAACACCGGCACCATCCACCACGTGCTCCAGCTGAACCACAGGGCCGTGCCGGTAATCGCCAGCGCGCCGAGATGGCTGCCGAGCTGGATGAAGCCCGACACATCCGACTTCGCGCTCAGTTCCTTGAGCCGGGAGGGATTGATCATGTCCTTGCGGCCGAATACCTCGTCCATCTCATTCCTCCTCGAAATCGGGCCGGCGCTGCAGCGCCATGCGGGCCAGCAGGATCAGCGTCGTGACCACGATCAGCACGACGGAAATGGCGGCGACGGCGGGATCGACATTGTCGCGCAGCCCCATCCACATCAGCCGCGGCAGGGTGACCGCGTCGACGCTGGTGATGAACAGCGTGACGCCGATCTCCTCCCAGGACAGGACGAAGACCAGCAGCGCCGCCGTCGCCACGCCGAAGCCGATATTGGGCAGGATGACGTGCACGATGCGCTGGACG
>JAEYTJ010000319.1 GCA_023434095.1 Pseudomonadota bacterium
AGCTGCACCAGGCTGTCGGTGATCCACAGCAGCAGCGCGCCGATCAGCGGTGCGGCGAGGAGCACCGCGCCCGGCCGCCTTGCGCCGGCGAGGCGGGCCAAGGCGGGGGCGGCGAGGCCGACGAAGCCGATCACCCCGACCTGCGAGACGGTGCTCGCCGCCAGCCACACGGCGAGCGCGATCACGGCGAGGCGCATGCCCTGCACCGCCATGCCGAGGCTGCGCGCGCCGGCATCGTCCAGCGCCATCAGGGCGAGCGGGCGCAGCAGCAGGAGGACGGCGCCCGCGCCGAGCGCCAGCCGCGTGCCGATCAGCAGCGCCGGCTGCCAGTTCTGCTGGTGCAGCGAGCCGGCGCCCCAGATGAACAGCGAGAACACATAGTCGCCGCGCGCGAGGATGAGCGCCGCGCTCAGCGCTCCCGCCATCAGCGACAGTGTCATGCCGGCGACGACGACGGTGACCGGCTCGAAGCCGCGCCGCCCGCTCAGCGCCAGCACCAGCGCCACGGCCGCGACGCCGCCGGCGAAGGCGGTGCCCTCGCGCGAGAGGGCGAGCAGCGCGGGGGCGAAGGCCAGCGCGAGCGTCAGGGCCAGCTGCGCGCCGGCCGCGATGCCGAGCGTGGAAGGGTCGGCGATGGGGTTGCGCAACACGCGCTGGAGCAGCGCGCCGGAAAGCCCCAGCGCCGCGCCAGCCAATAGCGCGGTCGCCGCGCGCGGCAGCAGGCTGTGCCAGAACAGCAGGTCGCGCAGGTCCAGCGCCGCGCCCGGCAGTTCCGGCTGGCGCGCCAGAACCAGCGCGAACAGGGTGACTCCGAGGGCGGCCAGTGCTAGGCCGAACGGGACCGGCCGCAGGCCGGCGGGGCGGGGCAGGGCGAACTCAGCCAAGGTCGCCTCCACGTCCGCTCCCCGTCGCGGACCCGCCTTCGCCCAGCAGCGCGGCGGCGAGCAGGCGGGCGAAGCGGGCGGCGGTGGGCAGGCCGCCGAACGGATCGACGCTGTCGAGCACGGCAAAGCGCCGCGCGCGGACATTGGGCAGGGCATTCCACAGCACGCTGGTCGACAGCACGCGCGCCGCGTCCGGCGGCACCGGCCGTAGGATGACGAGGAAAGCCTCGGGAAAGCGTGCCAGCGCCTCCATCCCGATGGGGGCGGAGGCGGCATAGGAGGTGCGCCCGTCCCAGGCATTGGCGAAGCCGAGGCGGGAAATCACCTCGCCGAACAGGCTGTCCGCGCCGAAAACGCGGAAATGGCGGGCATCGCCAAGATTGAGCACCAGCAGCGGCCGGTCGGCGAGCGGCGCCAGCCGGCGGCGGAAGGCGCCGATCTGGTCGGCGACGGCGTCGATCAGCGCCCGCGCCGCATCTTCACGGCCGGTCAGCGCGCCAATCCTCTGCGCCGCCGCCTCGGCCTCGCCATAGGGCGGGCGGCCGGTGCGGTAGACCGAGAGCGTCTCGACCGGAGCGATGAGGCGCAGCTTCGGCTCCATCTCGACGTAGAAGTTCGAACTGAGGATGAGGTTCGGCCCGGCGAGGCGCAGCGCCTCGAAATTCGGAGCGCCGCGCAGGCCGATGTCGATAACCGAGGCCGGGACCGGGGGCTCCACCGCCACCTGCCGGAACAGTACCAGTTCGGCCGCCGCCACCGGGGTGATGCCCATGCCGAGCAGCGTTTCCAGCAGCGCCCAGTCGACGGTGGCGACGCGCAGCTCCCCGGCACGGGAATCCTCGGCCCATGCGGAGGCGCCGCGCAGCGCCAGCGTCGCCAGCCCGGCGGCCAGCAGGGCGCGGCGGTGGAGGCGCGGCGCCGGACTCACAGCACGTAGCTCATCGGCGCGCCGCTGACGGGATGCGCCATGACGCCCATGTCGAGCCCGTAGATGGCGCGCAGCCGCTCCGGCTCCATGATCTCGCGGCACGTGCCATGGGCGACGAGCCGTCCGCCGCGCAGGGCGAGCAGCGCATCGCAGGTGCGGGCGGCAAGGTTGATGTCGTGCAGGATGACGATGACGGTCATGGCCCCGCCGTCGGCTCCGCCGCTGCCGCCGAGTTCGCGGAGTATGGCGAGCACGTCCATCTGGTGGGCGATGTCGAGCGCCGATGTCGGCTCGTCGAGCAGCAGGCAGCGGGCGCCCTGCGCCAGCATCAGCGCCAGCCAGGCGCGCTGGCGCTCGCCGCCGGACAGGCTGTCCACCGCGCGCTCGCGGAAGGCGGCGAGGCCGGTGCGCTGGATCGCCGCCTCCACCCGCGCCTCGTCCTCGGCGGTGAAGCGGCCGAGCGCCCCGTGCCAGGGATAGCGGCCGAGGCCGACCAGTTCGCGCACGTTCATGCCGTCGGAGGGCGGCATGAATTGCGGCATGTAGGCGACCTCGCGGGCGAAGGCGCGCCCGGTCCAGTCGCCCAGCGGGCGTCCGTCGAAGCGGATCGCGCCGCCGCTGGGGGCGGTCTGGCGCGCCAGCATCTTCAGCAGCGTGCTCTTGCCGGAGCCGTTGGGTCCGATCAGCCCGTAGACGCGGCCCGCCGGAAGATCCAGCGTCAGCGGGCCGAGGATCGCCCGATCGCCGGCCGAAAACGCCGCCTCGCGCAGGGACCAGAGCGCGCCCGCCGGCGCTGGGCGGCCATCGTCTACCATTTGTAGGAGAGCGTTCCGATCACGGTGCGGCCGTCGCCATAGAAGCAGCCGAAGAAGCCGCAGCCGGCGACATAGGTCTCGTCGGCGATGTTGTTGACGTTGAGCTGCGCCTTGAACGGTCCCTTCTCGTAATGCAGGGCGGCGTCGAACAGCGTGTTGGAGGAGAGGAAGATGCTGTTGTCGTCGAGGGCATAGCGGTCGCCGACGAAGCGCACGCCGCCGCCGAAGCCGAAGCCCGCCCAGGCGCCCGAGGGGACGGTGTAGTCGAGCCAGAGATTGGCCATGTTCTCCGGCACGTTGGCCGGGCGGTTGCCGGCATATTGGCCCTGGGTGATCTCGGCGTTCATGTAGGTGTAGTTGGCGATCAGGTTCAGCCCGTCCGCCAGCCCGGCCACGGCGGTGAACTCGAAGCCCTTCACCCGCACCTCGCCGATCTGCGTCTCGTAGCTGACGCCATCGATCAGCTGCGAGGACAGGACGTTGGACTGGGTGAGGTCGTAGGCGGCGACGGTGAAGAAGCCGTTCCAGCCCACCGGCTGGTACTTCACGCCGATTTCGACCTGCTCGCCCTCCATCGGCTGGAAGGCGCCGCCGCCGAGCTGGGTCGGCATGTTGCCGATCACCGGTTCGAAGGAGGTGGAGTAGTTGACATAGGGGGCGATGCCGTTGTCGAACAGATAGGTGAGGCCGACGCGGCCGGTGAAGGCGCTGTCGTCCTGATTCTGCAGCGTATCGCCGAAATTGGTCAGGCTGGCGGAATCGGTGGTCGCCCAGTCATGGCGCAGGCCGACCGTGAGCAGCCAGTTCTGCAGCTTGATCTGGTCCTGCGCGTAAACGCCGGTCTGCGAGATGGTGCCGTTCACATCCGCCGTGTACCACGGCGTTCCGCCGACCGGCTGGTTGTAGATCGGGAACAGGATGTTGATCGGCGAGGCATTGCCGAAGGCGGTGGTGTTGGATTCGCTGTAGCGGCGATAGTCGACGCCGACCAGCACCTCGTGGCTCAGCCCTCCCGTCTCGAATTTGCCGAGCATCTGGCTGTCGAGGTTGAAGGTCTGCTGGGCTTCGGAATTCTCCGACGAGCCGCGATTGGCAACGAGCGGGTTGGTCGGGCTCAGCGCGCTGTAATAGAGGCTGTTATAGTCCCAGGCGAGCACGGCGTAGCGGGCGTTCTGGCGGAACTCCCAGGTCTCGTTGAAGCGGTGCTTGAACTCGTAGCCGACGCTGCCGAAGGTGCGGTTGGAATTGTCGTAGTCGGGATCGCCCAGGAACAGGTTGCGCGGCAGGCGCAGGCCGCCCTCGGCATCCACCGTGTACTGCACGGGCAGGCCGACCGGCGTGCCGGACTGATCGTACTGGATGTTGGCGAGCACGGTGAGCGAGGTATCGGTCGAGGGCCGCCAGGTCAGCGCCGGGGCGAAGAACAGGCGGTTGTCGTCGATGTAGTCGGTCTGGGTGTCGCTGTCGCGGGCGAGGCCGGTCAGGCGGTAGGAGATGTCGGCATTGTCGGGCAGCACGCCGCCAATGTCGAAGCGCCCGACATAGCGGTCGAAGCTGCCGGCCTCCACCTGCACCTCGCCGAAATTGGTGAAGGTCGGGCGCTTGGAGATGAAGTCGATCAGGCCGCCGGGATTGCCCTGCCCGTAGAGCACCGAGGCCGGGCCGCGCACCACGTCGATGCGCTCCATGCCATAGGGGTCGAGCGCCGTGGTACCGGCCGGGCGCATGAGCTTCAGCCCGTTGAGATACATGCTGTTGTCGGCGGTGAAGCCGCGGATGATCGGGTAGTCGAAGCGCGGATCGGCGCCGAAGGGCTGGGAGACGACGCCGGCGGTGTAGTCGAGCGCCTGCCCGACGCTCTGCACGGCGCGCGCGTCCATCTGCTCGCGGGTGACGACGGAGATCGACTGCGGCACCTCGATCAGCGGCGTGTCGGTCTTGGTGCCGGCGGTGGTGGTGCGCGCGACGTAGCCCTCGGTGCCGTCGGTGCGCTCGCCCTGGATGTCGATCTGCTCCAGCTCGATCGCCGCAGCGCTCTGCTGGGCCCGCGCCACCGTGGGCGAGGCGATGAGCGCCGCGCTGCCCATGAGCAGCGACATCGTTGAGAGGCTCAGCCGTTCGCGCATCATGTTACCCGTTTCCAGCAGTTGAGATGAATTATAAAGAAGCGCTCCCCGCCGGCCCCGGGAAACATCGCTTCATATCAATCCTCATTCTGCCGTTCTTGTCGCATCCTCTTGTGTTTTGGACGATCGTGTTTTCTATTGCGCTCTGATCGAACGGATTTGGCGCGAGATTAAGGCGGATGTCTACTTCATATTGATTCTAATCTATGAAGCGCCGTGTTGATCTTGGCGAATGGCACGCTGGATGACCTTTCAACCCCGCATGACCTCGTCGGTGGAGGGCATTACCCTTCTGGATGATCTGCGCTGGCGGCGCTGGAACGGGATCATCGCCGACGTCTGGCACGTCGCCTGTGCGGCGGGCGCGCGCGGGCACTATGTCTCGCGGGACGCGCGGCTGTTCGTGGTGCTGGAGCGCGAGGGCGGCCGCTCGGACGTGCAGCTCTCGGCCGACGGGCGCCAGCACCGGGTGCAGCGCGCCCCGCACCGTATGAGCTTCGTGCCGGCCGACATGCCGATCTGGTCGCATATCGACGAACCGGTACGGGTCCGCCATCTCGACCTGCACTTCCACGCGCCGACGCTGAGCGAGCGCCTCGGCGAGGACCTCGACGACGACCGGCTGGCGACGCCGCGGCTCGATTTCCTCGACCCGCGCCTGTTCACCCTGGCGCAGCTGATCGCGGAGGAATGCACCGGGCCGGACCGCCGCCACGACCTCTATGGCGACGGCCTGACCCTCGCCTTGTTCATCGATCTGCTCAAGCTCGGCCGGGCCGCGCCGGGCGCGCAGGCGAGGGGCGCCGCGCTCTCGCCGCGCCAGCTGCGGCGGGTGACGGATTTCATCGAGGCCCATTGCCTGCGCAATATCCGCCTGCAGGAACTGGCGGAACTGACGGGCCTGTCGCAATCCTATTTCAGCCACGCCTTCAAGGCGGCGACCGGGGTGCCGCCCTATCAGTGGCACATGAAGGCGCGGCTGCGCAGGGTGCAGGCATTGCTGACCGATTCCGACCTGCCGCTCACCGAGATCGCCTCCGCCACCGGCTTTACCGACCAGGCGCATCTGACCCGCAGCTTCCGCCGCCTCACCGGGGCCACCCCGGCGGCATGGCGGCGCGCGCAGGGGCGCTGAGACGGGGTCATCGCCCGGTGTCGGCGAGAATGGAGCGCATCACCACGTCGAGAACGATGGCCTTGCGCCCTTCGAGCCAGTCCGGTGCGGCGAAGTCGCGCTGGAACATGCTGCCGAGCGTGTAGCGGTTCGAGACGTGGATGAAGCAGAGGCCGAGAATGGTGAGGTAGAGATTTTCCGCGTCCACCCCGGCGTGGAAGATGCGCTCCTGCTGGCCGCGCGCGAGGATGGTGCGCAGCGTCTCCAGCAGGGGACGGGTCATGTGCGGGATGGTGGCGGAGCGCTGCGCGGTGCGCCCCATCATCAGGTTCTCGTTCATGATCAGCCGCACGAAATGCGGATCGCCGGCGAGAAAGTCGAAGGTGAGCGCGATCAGCGCCTGCAGCGCCTGACGCGGATCGCGCTCACCGGCGACGTCGAGCGTCTGCTCGCGGTCGCGGATGATCTTGTAGGAGGCTTCCAGCGCGGCGAGGTAGAGATCGTCCTTGTTGCCGAAATAGTGGTAGATCATGCCGACATTGGCGCTGGCGCCGGCGGCGATGCGCTCGATGCGGCTGCCGCTGAAGCCGTGCTCGGCGAATTCCGCCAGAGCGACGTCGAGGATGCGCTGGCGGGTGGCGGCGGCGTTGCGCTTGCCGGTGGAGCGCCTGCCGGTCCTGGGCCTGCCGGCGGCGCTTTCGGTGCCGGCCGAGGGCTCCTCGGCGGGGTCGGGCAGGGCGGTCGTCATGCGGTCTCCGGCGGGCGCGGCAGGTCGGCGAAGGCCCGCGCGGCGAGGGCGAGCAGTTCCCTATCCTTGCCGCGCCGCGCCAGGATCGACAATGCCACCGGCGCCCCGTCCACCGTTCCCACCGGCAGCGTGATCTGCGGCAGCCCGCCGAGCCCGGCCGGGCAGAGCAGTTGCATGGCGCGCGCCCGGTAGGCGTTCTCGATCTCGGCGGAGGCGGTGGCGCGCAGCGGCGGCAGGCCCGGCGTCGTCGGCAGGCAGACGAGGGCGTCGCCGAGGGCGGCGTCGAGCGCGGCGGCGATGGCGTCGGCCTGCTGCCGTGCGGACCGGGCTTCGGCCGCGCCGACCCGGGCGGCGGCGGCGATACGCTGGCCGACGCCATCGCCGAATGACGGCGCCTCGCGCGCGATCCAACCGCCGAGCGACTGCCAGATCTCCCACGCCTGGACGGTGCGGAACGCAGCGAGCCAGACGTCGAGCCCGTCCGGGCTGAGCGGTGCCGTGCGGCGGGCGGGGATATGGGCGGCGAGCCGTTCCACCGCGGCGTCCAGCACCGGCCGTGCGGCCGCGTCGCAGCGCTCGAAGGCGTCGGAGGCGACGAGGAGACACGGGAAGCCGGTCTCCGGCGCGCCCTCGGCCGCGTGACCGAGCAGCGCGGCGCCGACACGCGCCAGCAGGGCGGCGTCGCGGGCGAACCAGCCGACCGTGTCGAAGCGCGGCGCGAAGGGGGCGACGCCGTCGAGCGGGATGGCGCCATGCGTCGGGCGCATGCCGAACAGCCCGCAATAGGCGGCGGGCACCCGCACCGAGCCGCCGCAATCCGTGCCGAGGGCGAAATCCGCCAGTCCGGCCGCCACCGCCACTGCCGAGCCGCTGGAGGAGCCGCCCGGCAGCCGGTCGGGCGCCGCGGGGTTGACCGGCATGCCGTAATGCACGTTCTCGCCGGAGATCGAATAGCAGAGCTCGTCGCTCAGTGCGCGGGCGGAGAGGTCCGCGCCGGCGGCGAGCAGCCGGCGCACCGCCTCCGCCGTCACCGTGGCGGGCGGATGGCTCGCCAGCCAGGCGGGATGGCCGAAGCCGGTGCAGCTGCCGGCGACATCGAACACATCCTTGACCGCGAAGGTGAGCCCGGCGAGCGGGCCGGCGCCGGTCGCCTTCCGCGCCACCTGGTTGTCGCGGCAGAAGGCGCCGAAAGCGTCGGCCGGCGGGCCAGCGGGGGAGGCGGCGAGCGACATGGCGGTCAGCTGTCCAGCGGGCGGTGCAGCGTGGCGGCGGGGCGGGTCAGCGTGCGCCGGCCGCGCTTGTAGGCGAACAGCACCGGGGCGAGTTCGGCCACGGCGGCCTCGCTGGTCGCGCAGTCCAGCACCACGAAGTCCGCCCAGCAGCCGGGTGTGAGCCCGTAGTCGCGGGCGTTGATCAGCCGGGCCGAGCGCTCGGTGATCATGTTGAAGCACTCGGCAATGTCGGCGGCGGCGCCGATGTGGCAGATGTTGGCGTTGAGGTTTGCCATGCGGACGAGCGAACAGTCGCCGAAAGGGGTGAACGGGTTCAGCACGTTGTTCGTCGAGAGCGAGCAGTTCACCCCGTGATGCAGCAGCCTGTGGGCGTGGGTGACGCCGCGCGGCTGGTTGCAGTCGCAGTCGCGGCCCATCAGGAACAGATCGGTGGCCGGCAGTACGGTGAGCGCGACGCCGGCATCGCGCAGGCGCCGGGCGGCGGCGTCGAAGCGAGTGGGGCTGACGCCCGCCAGCTTGGTGACATGGCCGATGGCGGTGCGCCCGCCCCAGCGGTAGCGGTCGGCCAGCGTGCAGACATAGTCGAGGTCGAGCGTGTCGGCATTGGCGCTGAAATCGAGATGCATGTCGATGTCGGCGTCGAATTCGCGCGCCAGTTCGAACACCCGGTCGATCTGGCCGTGCGGGTCGCTGTCCGTATAGGGGGCGGCACCGACGACGCGGGCGCCGTTCTTCAGCGCCGCGACCATGAGCTCGTCGGTGCCGGGATTGTTCAGCAGCCCTTCCTGCGGAAAGACGCAGATCTCGATGTCGATGGCCCAGCGATATTCCTCGATCAGCGGCAGCACCCCTTCCAGCCCGCGCAGGCCGATGCCGGGATCGACCTCCAGCTGGGTGCGCATATGGGTGGTGCCTTGCATCAGGCACTTTTCCAGCGTGCGCCGGGCGCGGGCAGAGACGTCTTCCGGCGTGAAGCCGCCCTTGGCCCTGGCGACCTCGCTGATGGCCTCGGGCAGGTCGCCGCGCACAGACTGGCAGCGGTCGAGGATGCAGGATTTGTCGAGATGGATGTGGGTTTCGACGAAGCCGGGCGCGACGAGGCGCCCGCCGACGTCCAGCTCCTCGCCCTCGGCGGCAAGGGCGGGCTCGACGGCCGCGACGCGCCCGCCGCGGATGCCGATGTCGACCTTGCGGCCGGGCGCGTGGGGAAGGCGGGCGTTCCTGACGATCAGGTCCATCGGCGAGGCTCCTGCGGCGGGCGTGGGGTCCGGGAGGCGGGCGGAGGCCGGGTGCGGCGCCGGGCGACGCATCGCACAATTAAGTATTTACTTAATATGTGACGGCTGAGGCGCTGGGTAAAGCCGATTGATGCGTCACCGCCTGCCCACGCAACGCGCGGCCGGCCGACGGGTCGGCATCCGCTTGCGGCCAGCTGCGCGGCGCGCGGGCAGCGCGTGCCCAAAACCTGGCCCCGAAATCTGTCGTCCGTGGCGGCAGTCTCAGCCGCGCTCGCCTTTCAGCGTGCGCATCACCGCTTCGCCGGTGAGCCGGTTATGGGCTTCCAGCCGCTCGGCGAGGTCGAGACGGGCGCGGGCGCGGAAGGCGGCCATGATGCCCTCATGCTCGCCGAAGGATTCGAGCACGCGCTGCGGGTTCTCGTTGACGACGAAGCGCAGGCGCAGCACCCGCTGCTGCAGATTGTCGTAGCTCTGCACCAGCACCGGATTGTGCGCCGCCAGCGCCAGGGCGCGGTGGAAGTCCTGGTTGAGCGCCGTGTAGGCGGCCGGCTCGGGAGGGCTGGCGAGCGCGGCATGGGCACGCTCGATCCGCGCCGCGTCCTCCGGCGTCGCCCGCACCGCCGCGAGGCGTCCGATCATCTGTTCGAGCGTCCCCTTCAGCTCGAACAGGTGGCCGACCTCCACCGGGTCGATGGGCGCGACGATGGCGCCGCGATTGGGCCGCAGCTCGATGAAGCCTTCGGCGGCGAGCACCTTGAGCGCCTCGCGCAGCGGCGTGCGGGAGATGCCGAAGCGCAGGCACAGCTGCGCCTCCGGGATGCGCGCGCCTTCGCTCAGCTCGCCGTTGAGCAGCACGGCGCGCAGCTTGCCGACGATCTGCTCATGCAGCGTACCGCCCTCGGTCGCGTCGTCCGGTGCCGCCGCCGCCATCGTTCACTCCCCGGCCTGTGCCAGCCCCGCCAAGGCGGGCGGGGCGAAGATCGCGCCGAAGGGGGCGAGCGGGGCGGTGGGGATGTCCAGCGCGCGCAGGCAGCCCCACAGCGTGGCGCTGACGGAATCGAAGACCGGTATGCCGAGGGCGCGCTCCACTTCCACGCCGACAAGTGCGCCGCGCATATTGGTGCAGACGATGGCGATGGCGTCCGGTGCCGCCCCGGCGACCTCCACGCACATCTGGCCGATCCGGTCCTCGTCGATGTCGGCGAAGGAGAAATTGTCGGACAGCCCCTCATGGGCGCCGGCCACGACCTCGACGCCGAGGCTGGCGTAATTGGCGGCGATGCGCGCGCCGACATCGGCCGTATAGGGCGTGACGACGCCGAGGCGCTTCACGCCGCGTTCCGCGATCAGCCGGTTGAGGCCGAGGATGCAGCTCGTCGCCTTCACCCCGGTGCGGGCCTCGATTTCCGCGCAGAGCCGCGCGTCGGTGTCGAAGCCGAGCCAGCTCGCGGAGGTGCCGTTCCAGGCGATGATGTCGGTGCGGGCATCGGCCAGCAGATCCGCCGCGGCGAGGATCGGCTCCTGGCGGAACTGATCCGAGGCGCTGTCGTCGAGCGCGATCCGCGTCACCCGGAAGCGGGCGAAATGGGCGGAGACGGCGGGAAACAGCGGTTCCAGCATCCGGGCCGTGTAGGGCTCCAGCACGGTGTTGGAGGACGGCGTCAGCATGCCGATCACGTGCCGGGAGGCTGGGAGGCTATTTTGCATTCAAAATGATCCGACCGAGACCGCGATAGAGGCCGACCTACACGCCCGCGCCGCGGTCACGTCTCGTCGGTTCCTTGCCGTCTTGCCTTGTCCCGGCGCGTTCGTCAATCCGCGATATATGCGCTAAATAGAGCATATTTGCTCAGTTATGGGGCAGGTCGTGGCGCCTCGCGCGGCAGGCGCCTGCCAATGCAGGCGGCGCGATGCCTACTATTTGGCATTTAAGTGAACACTTAATTGTAGCAGCATTGATGCTCGAAAATGAATTCAAAAAATCCTTCCAGGAGCCGTGTCATGCGCTTGCCGATCCTGCTCACCACCGCCCTGTCCGCGTTCCTTGTCGCCGCGCCGGCGCTGCTGCCGGCGCCGGCACTGGCGCAGGAGGGCAAGACGTTCCGCTATGCCTACCGGGTCGACCCCGCCTCGCTGGACCCGCACGCGCTGGCCGAGACGTTCACCCTCTCCTGGCTCGGGCAGGTCTATGAGCCGCTGGTCGGGCGCGGCAAGAATCTGGAACTGGTGCCGGCGCTGGCGACCAAATGGGAACAGCCCGAGCCGAATGTGTGGCGCTTCCACCTGCGCGAGGGCGTGAAATTCGCCGACGGCACGCCGTTTACCGCCGACGACGTGATCTTCTCCCTGCAGCGGGTGAAGAAGGACGGGTCCGACATGGCCTATACGGTCGCCTCGGTGACCGACATCCGGAAGGTCGACGACCACACGGTCGACCTCGTCATGGCCAAGCCCAACCCCATCCTGCCGGTGCAGATCACCTCCACCTACATGATGAGCAAGGACTGGGCGGAGAAGAACGGCGCCACCGCCCCGGCGAGCGTCAAGGCCAAGGTGGAGAACTTCGCCTCCACCCATGCCAACGGCACCGGCCCGTTCATGATCGCCTCCCGCCAGGCCGGGGTGAAGACCGAGCTGGTCCCCAACCCGAACTGGTGGGGGGAGAAGGGCTCCAACGTCGCCAAGGTGGTGTTCACGCCGATCCAGTCGGACGCCACCCGCGTCGCGGCGCTGCTCTCGGGCGAGGTCGACATGGTCTATCCGGTGCCGCAGCAGGACGTCGCGCGCATCGACGGCTCCGGCACGGCCGAGGTGCTCAAGGGTTCCGAACTGCGCACCATGTTCCTCAACATGGACCAGCACCGCGACGAACTGCAGAATTCCGACGTGAAGGGCAAGAACCCGTTCAAGGACAAGCGGGTGCGGCAGGCGGTCTATCAGGCGATCGACATGAACGCGATCCGCGACCGCATCATGGGCGGCACCTCGCACATTGCGGGCACGATGATCGCCCCCGGCATCAACGGCTACGACGCCAAGCTCGATACCCGCGCCGCGCCCTACGACCCGGCCGCCGCCAAGAAGCTGCTGGCCGAGGCGGGTTATCCCGACGGCTTCTCCTTCACCATGGACTGTTCGAACGACCGTTACGTCAATGACGAGCGCATCTGCCAGGCCATTGTCGGCATGCTCGGCCGCGTCGGGCTGAAGGTGACGCTGAACGCCCAGACCCGCTCGAAATACTTCGAGAAGGTGCTCTCCCGCGACACCTCCTTCGCCATGCTGGGCTGGCAGCCGCTGAGCTACGACGCCCATTCGACGCTTCAGGACACCATGAACACGCCGGTGGAGAAGGTCGGCACCTACAATATCGGCAACTACTCCAACCCGAAGGTCGACGAGCTGACCGAGAAGGTCGAGGTCGAGATCGACCCGGCCGCACGCAACGCCATGATCGTCGAGGCGATGATGCTGGACAAGGAGGATTACGGCCACATCCCGCTGCATCAGGCTGGCCTCGCCTGGGGCGTGCGCAAGGGCGTGACGGTGGTGCAGCGCTCGGACGACAGCCTGGAACTGAAATGGGTCAACGTCGACTGACGCCCTGAAGGGAGGCCGCGACATGAGTTTCGTTCTCGGACGGCTCGGGCAGACTCTGCTGGTGCTGCTCGTCGCGGCCTTCGTCGCCTTCGCGCTGTTCCGCTATGTCGGCGATCCCGTCAACAACATGGTGGGGCAGAGCGCCAGCCTCGCCGACCGGCAGGCGATGCGGGCGGCGCTGGGGCTGGACGATGCCTTCATCCTCCAGTTCGCCCGCTTCGTCGGCAACGCCCTGACCGGCGATTTCGGCATGTCCTACCGTTTCGGCCAGCCGGTGGCGACGCTGATCGCCGAGCGCTTTCCCGCGACGCTGGAACTGGCGCTGATCTCCATGCTGATCGCCACTGGCCTCGGCGTGCCGCTCGGGGTGTGGACGGCGCTGCACCGCGACCACTGGGCGGCACAGGCGCTGCTGGCCGCCTCGCTGGTCGGCGTCGCGCTGCCGACCTTCCTGATCGGCATCGCGCTGATCCTGTTCTTCTCCGTCTGGCTCGGCTGGCTGCCCTCCTTCGGGCGGGGGCAGGTGGTGGAGATCGGCGGCTGGACCACCGGCCTGCTCACCACCGGTGGCCTGCGCGCGCTCGTCCTGCCCAGCGTCACCCTCGGCGTGTTCCAGCTGGCGCTGATCCTGCGGCTGGCGCGGGCGGAGATGCTGGAGGTGATGCGCGCCGACTTCATCCGCTTCGCCCGGGCGCGGGGGCTGAAGCCGCGCGCGATCCAGTATCGCCACGCGCTGCGCAACACGCTGGTGCCGGTCGTGACGATGATCGGCCTGCAGTTCGGCAATGTGTTCGCCTTCTCCATCATCGTCGAGACGGTGTTCCAGTGGCCGGGGCTGGGGCTCCTGGTGATCCAGGCGATCCAGTTCGCCGACGTGCCGCTGCTCGCCGCCTATCTCGTGCTCATCGCCCTGTGCTTCGCGGTCATCAATCTCGCCGTCGACCTCGCCTATGTCGCCATCGATCCGCGGGTGCGGTCCGGCGGCGGCGTCAGGAGGACGGCATGAGGAGGATCGCATGAGCTTTGCCGCCCTTCATCGCACGGTCGGCACCTGGTGGCAGGGCGATCTCGCCTATCGCTTCCGCCGCTCGCCGGTGGCGATCCTCGCCGCGCTGGTGGGGCTCGCTCTGCTGCTGGCGGCAATGGGCGCGCCGGTGCTGGCGCCTTATGACGCCTTCGACCCCGCCGCCGCCAACGCCGCCGATGCCCGCCTGCCGCCGGGAGGCGAGGGGCTGTTCGGCGACACCTACCTGCTGGGCACTGACCCGCAGGGCCGCGACATGCTCTCGGCGATGCTCTACGGCCTGCGCACCTCGCTGATGGTGGGACTTGCCAGCGTCGCCGCGGCCGCCCTCGCCGGCGTGCTGCTGGGGCTCGTCGCCGGCTATTTCGGTGGGGTGATCGACGCCGTCATCATGCGCGCCGCGGATGTGCAGCTGAGCTTTCCCGCCATCCTCATCGCCCTGCTGATCGACGGGGTGGCGCGCACGGCGATGCCTGCGGACCTTCACGCCGAGCTGGCCGTGCCGATTCTCATCGCCGCCATCGCCGCCTCGTTCTGGGTGCAATATGCCCGCACCGTGCGCGGCCTGGTTCTGGTGGAACGTTCGCGCGACTATGTGCTGGCGGCCAAGGTCACCGGGGTGAGCACGCCGCGCATCCTCCTCTCCCACATCCTGCCGAACGTGCTGGGCCCGGTGCTGGTGATCGCCACCATCAACCTCGCTCTGGCGATCCTCACCGAATCGACGCTGTCCTTTCTCGGCGTCGGCCTGCCGCCGACCCAGCCCTCGCTCGGCTCGCTGGTGCGGATCGGCAATGAATTCGTGTTCTCCGGCGACTGGTGGATCAGTGCGCTGCCCGGCCTGCTGCTGGTGCTGCTGTCGCTCTCGGTCAACATCTTCGGCGACTGGCTGCGCGACGCGCTCAACCCGAAGCTCGCCGCATGAGCGCGCTGCTTTCGGTTCAGGGCCTCCGGGTCGAGATCGCCCAGCGCGGCCGTGTGCTGACCGCGATCGACGAGGTGTCGTTCGACATCGCGGCCGGCGAGATTCTCGGCGTCGTGGGCGAATCCGGTGCGGGCAAGTCGGTCACCGGCACCGCCGTGCTCGGTTTGTTGGAGCGCCCGGCGCGGCAGGCGGGCGGGCGCATCCTGTTCGATGGCAAGCGGATCGACACGCTGGACGAGGACGCGATGCGCGCCTTGCGCGGCAGGGAGATCGCCGCCGTGTTCCAGGACCCGCTGACCAGCCTCGACCCGCTTATGACCATCGGCGACCAGCTTGCCGAGACCATCCGCACCCATCTCGACGTGACGCCGGCCGAGGCGGTGGAGCGTGCCGCGCGGTTGCTGGCGGAGGTCGGCATTCCCGCCCCGCGCGAGCGGCTGGCGAGCTATCCGCACGAAATGTCCGGTGGCATGCGCCAGCGGGTGGTGCTGGCGCTCGCCTTCTGCTGCGAGCCGCGCCTGATCATCGCCGACGAGCCGACGACGGCGCTCGACGTGTCGATCCAGGCGCAGGTGCTGGACCTGCTGCGTGGCATGTGCCGCGAGCGCGGCACGGCAGTGATGCTGGTGACCCACGACATGGGGGTGATCGCCGAGGTCGCCGACCGCGTCGCCGTCATGTATGCCGGCCGGCTCGTCGAGCTCGGTCCCACGGCCGGCCTGCTGGCGGCGGCCGCCCATCCCTACACGCGCGGGCTGATGGCCTCGATCCCCGACATGCACCGACGCGAGGCCGAACTCACGCAGATCCCCGGCGCCATGCCACGCCCCGACGCGCCGGTGGCGGGCTGCGCCTTCCATCCGCGCTGCCCGCTGGCGCTGGAGCGCTGCGCGCGGGAGCGCCCGCCGACCTTTACCGTCGGCGCCTCCGAGGTCGCCTGCTGGCTGGCCGATCCGGCCGCGCGGAGAGCGGCATGAGCGTGGCGAAGGACATTCTTCTCTCCGTCGACCGGCTCACCGTGCGCTTCGACGCCTCGCCGCCGCTGCTGAAGCGACTGCTCACCGGCGCCGGACGGCGCACCGTGCATGCGGTGGAGGAGGTGGATTTCGAGGTGGGGCGCGGCACCACCTTCGCGCTGGTCGGGGAATCGGGCTGCGGCAAGTCCACCATCGCCCGTGCCATCGCTGGCATCCAGCCGCCGAGCGGCGGGAGCGTGTCCTTCATGGGCGTCGACATCGCCGGGTTCCGCACCCGGCATGCCGCCATGCCCTACCGCCGCAATTTGCAGATGGTCTTCCAGGACCCCTATGCCAGCCTGAACCCGCGCTGGCGCATCGGGCGCATCGTGGCCGAGCCGATCCTCACCCACGGGCTGATGAAGCGGGGGGCGGCGCTGACCGCACGCGTGGCGGAGCTGCTGGAGACGGTGGGGCTTGCCCCCGGCGACGCGGCGAAGTTTCCGCACCAGTTCTCCGGCGGGCAGCGCCAGCGCATCTCCATCGCGCGGGCGCTCGCCTCAAATCCGGCCTTCATCGTCTGCGACGAGCCGACCTCGGCGCTCGACGTGTCGGTGCAGGCGCAGATCCTCAATCTGATGAAGCGGCTGCAGCGGGAGCTGGGGCTGACCTATCTGCTGATCTCGCACAATCTCGCCGTCGTCGCCCACATGGCCGACGATCTCGGCGTGATGTATCTCGGCCGGCTGGTGGAGCAGGGCGAGGCGGCGCAGATCCTCGCCCGGCCGCTGCATCCCTATACGCGGCTGCTGCTCGACACCGTGCCCGATCCGCGCGCCCCGAACCGCGCCCGGACCCGGCTTTCCGGCGAGGTGCCGAGCCCGCTGGCGCCGCCGCCGGGCTGCGCCTTCCACCCGCGCTGCCCGCTGGCGAACGAACGCTGCGCGCGGGAACGGCCGCTGCCGCTGCGCGCCGGGGGCGTGCTCGTCGCCTGCCACGCGGTCGAGGAAGGGCGCCTGCCCGCCCGCCCGCGCGCCACCTCCTCCAGCCTCGCCCCCCCGGGAGACGCCG